>SVKP01000083.1 GCA_015068395.1 Oscillospiraceae bacterium | reverse complement strand
GAATCCTTGTAGTTGCCCGCGACGTACTCGTTGTAGTGCGAGGCGTCGATGCCGATATAGACCAGCTTGTCCGCCTCCTGCACGTCGAGGGTGATGTCCTTGGCGTAGGTGTACTCCTTGCCGCCCTGTACCATCACGATCGTGGCGGTGACGGTCATCACCTTGCCCAGCGTCGGGGTGTAGTGGAACGGGACGTCCAGCTTGCCCATCGCGGGCACGGTGTAGCCGTTGGTGTCGTGACCGAGGACGACGGAGCCGTTCGTGGTGTAGGTGACGCTCTTGACCGTCGCGGGGGTCTCCTCGCTGTTGAAGAGCGTGGTGGTCAGCGTCAGCTCCTCGCCGGTGACGGGCATCGCCGTGCCGCAGGTGAGCGCGGAAACGCCGAGCTTGAGCGTTTCGCCGACCCAGACGGGCGCCGTGACCGCGAGGTCGCCGTCCGCCTCGGTGACGCGGATGTAGTAGTAGCTGTAATCGGGCTCAAGCGTGACGCTCAGGCTGCCGGAGGCGATCTGCGCCGCGTCGTCCCAGACGTAGGCGACCTTGCCGGAGTTGACGATGACCTCGACCTTGGCGATGGCGTCGGTCTTGTCGGGGTCGGAGACCTGCACCTTGAGCGTCAGCGCCTTCGGGACCACGGTGATGGAGCTGCCGAGAGGCTGGTCGTTCACGGTGTAGTACAGCTCGAGGTTCTTATCCTCCGTGGCATAGATGCGCATGGCGCGCATGGCGTCATAGATGCCCTGTTCGGTAAAGTTGTCGGTCAGGATGACGTCGCGGGCGTCGTTGGCGTTGCCCCAGCGGCCCTTGTGGTTGTCCTGATTGTTGGTGGGGGCGACGTGCCAGCCCTTGTCGAGCGCCATGGTGTACTGCTCATAGCTGGGATAGTAGCCGCCCGCGCCGATCTGGCCCTCGCCGTTGCCGACCTCGACCGTGTAGATGCGGCTGTCGGTCACGGCGTCCCAATAGCTGAAGTCGATGAAGTTGCCGAAGGTGGCGCCGGGGTGGTTGAACTGGCTGAGGGAGTCCTTGCCCTCGCTTTGGCTGAGAAGGGCGTAGTACGCCTTCATACCGGCGTCGTTGGTCTTGTTGTTGAGCGTGGTGTTGTTGCGCGAGACGATGCCGGGCGTGTTGAAGGTGTTGATGTGGCCGGGGCCGCCGGACCAGGTCATCTCAAAGCCCGCGAGCGCCACGACGTCGGACTGCGACTCGTTGAACGCCGCCACGGTCTGCTTGTAGGTGTTCCACTTCGCCTGGCTCTCCGCGCTGGCGAGGCTCATGTCGTAGAGCGCGCCCTCGGGGTTGGCGGCGGAGGTGGTGTCGAAGTAGTTCGAGTGGTCGGTGAAGGCGACGAACTGGACATTCGCGCTCTCGGGCAGCTCGGAGATGTACTTGAGTGCGTCCGCGAGCGTGCCCGCGCCGTCGGAGTATTCGGCGGTGTGGCTGTGCAGCTGGCCGAAATAGAGCTGCGCGGTCGCCTCGCCGACGGTGAAGCTCCAGCTCTTCGAGGCGGTAACGCCGTCCGCGCGGGTCACGGTGACCTTGACGGGCGTGCGGCCGTCCTTGAGCGCGGCGGTGGGCTGATAGGAGATCACGCCATCCTTGAGCGCGGCGCTGACCGCCTGCCCGCCGACGGTCATCTCGACCTTCGCGCCGTCCCCGACATTCTTGACGGCGACGGAAATCAGCGGGGCGTTGCTGCTGCCGGTCGCGCTGCCCGCGGCGGGAGTGACCTCGCCGAAGAGCGGCTCGTCGTTGACCTTGACCGTGGCGGAGCCGGTGCACGCGCCGCCCGCCTTATACGAAGCGGTGACTGCGAGCGTGAGGCTGTCCGCCGCGGCGGTCAGCTCGGCGGGGATCGTGAAGGACCAAGTCTTGCCCTCGCCCGTCAGCGCGACCTCCGTGCCGTTGCACAGCAGCTTGACGGAGGCAAACTGCTCGGCGGGGGTCAGGTCGTCCAGCGTGAAGCCGCCCTTCAGAGCGTCGCCCTTGGGGACGGTCTCGTCCACGGAAAAGACGACCTTGGGGAGGTTCACGGCGCCGCCGAGCATCTTGACGCCCTCGGCGACGGGATAGAACTGCATGGCGTAGATCTTCGCGTTGGAGCTCTTGAAGGTCCAGCCGGTGAAGTGGCCGGAGTAGAACTCCACGCAGACCGGGGAGCCCTTGTAGGTGGCGGACTTGCTGTAGAGGACGTAGCCGCCGTCGACCGGCGTGAGCTTGAACATCGCGCCGTCGTTCAGCTCGTCCTGCAGGAACAGGTCCTCCTTGTCGGCGGCGGTGGGCATGGCGAGGTACTTGCCGCCGGCGTTGAAGGTGTAATACTCGCCGGACACGCCCACGGTGAAGACGTAAGCGCCGTTTTCCGGGGTTGCGGCGCCAGCCGCGATCGTGGCGGGGACGTTGGCGAGCGAGGTGCCGAGACCGCTGTCATCCACGCCGAAGCAGCCCTTTGCCTCCGCGTTGTAGATGACGATCTGCGCGCCCTCGGAAAGCGGGGCGACCTGGCGGAAGCTCACGGCGTAGGCCTTGGGGTCCGCGCTTTCCTTCTTGCTGTAGGTGGTGAAGTTGTCCTTGTAGTATTCGAGGTACTGCGGGTTGTCGTTGTAAGCCGCCTTCGCGTTCTGCACGAAGTACTTGCCGTCGCCCGCGTCGAGGAGCTTCCAGTGGGAAAGCTCGTTTTCCTCTGCGGCGAGCGTCAGGCTGCTGCCGGTCTCGCCGGAGGTGAGGAACTTGCCGCCGAGCGTGAAGACCACGCAGCCGTCGTCCCGGAGGGCGACGGTGAACACGGCGGCGTCGGAGCCGGTGAGCTGTTCGCCGCCGAGCGCCGCGTCCACGCCCGCGAGTACGGCGTTGCCCTTGCTGTCCGCCGCAGCGGCGGAGGTGAGAACCTTGCCGTTCCCGTCGTTGTAAATGGCGACGGCGTCGCCCTCCTTGAGCGGGGAAACGGTTTCGGCGGGCGTCGTCGCGGCGGGCGCGGTCTCAGCCGGTTTGGTTTCGGCGGGCTTCGTCTCTGCGGGCGCCGCGCTGCCGAGCTGCGGGAAGACCACGGAGTAGGGCTTGGCGTCCGCCCCGTCCTTCTTGCCGTAGGTGGTGAAGTTTTCCTTGTAGAATTCCAGGAACTGCGGGTTGCCGTTGTAGGCGGCAGTCTCGTTTTGCAGGAAGAACGCGCCGCTTCCGTCGGAGACCGTCTTCCAGTGGGAAAGGCTGCTCTCCGCGTCCGCGAGCGTCAGGCTGCTGCCAGTCTCGCCGGAGGTGAGATACTTGCCGTCCAGCGCAAAGGTCAGGCAGCCGTCGTCCTTCACCGCAACGGTGAACACGGCGACGCCGCTGCCGGAGACCTTGCCGTCCGCGAGCGTCGCGTCCGCCGCGGCAAGCACGGCGTTGCCCTTGCTGTCCGCCGCGGCGGTCGCGGTGAGCGCCTTAGCGTTGCCGACGTTGTAGATGGCGACCGTGTCGCCGGTTTTCAGCCCGGTGACAGCGTCGACGCCCGAAGCCGCCATTGCCGGGAGCGGCAAGAGCGAAACGAGCATCACGAGCGCCATACATGCGCTGAGAAGCTTGTGCCGAAGGTTTGTTTTCATAGATTCCCTCCTATAAAAAAGATATTGTCATATTACCACAAAAACCGTATACTGCACAGGTTGAAAAGCAGATTTGGCAATTCGTCCAGATTTGAAACACAATATTATGCGTTCTGCCAGTTTTCACCGCACCTTGACAAGCGGGCGGTTTGTTGCTATGTTTTCAGAGGGAGGGATGGCGTTGAAACAGAAGAAAAAAGCCGCGGCGCTGCGGCTTGACTGGGGGGCGCTCGCCGTGCTGTTCGCCGCGGCGCTGCTCTTTGCCGGGGCGCGGCTGCTCGTCAGACCGGAGGCGTCCGGCGGCGCTGCGAGCGAGGGCGATTACGTTGAATACGAGAACGGACGCGTCAGGGAGATCCTGTCGGACTCCACGGAGCGCGACGCCGCGTCCGATGGGGGCTGGCGCGGGGAACAGCTGCTGCTCGTCGAGGTCAAAACGGGGCAGTACGCCGGAGAAACGCTGATGGTCAGCAACTACGTCGGTCCGCTCTACGGAGTGCCGCTCCGGGTGGGGGACGGTTGCACGATGACGGTCTCCACCTATTCCGACGGAACCCACCGGGCGTCGGTGTACGAGTATGACCGCGCGTGGGCGGTGATCGCCGTGGTCGCGGCGTTTTTGCTCGTCACGCTGCTCGTCGGCGGACGGACGGGGGCGAAGTCGCTGCTGGGGCTGGCGTTCACGGTGCTCTGCGTCCTGCTGCTGCTGTTCCCGGCGCTGCTCAAGGGCGCGCCGACGCTGCCGACGACGTTTTTGCTCTGTGCCTACGTGGCGGCGGTGAGCTTTGTCCTGCTCGGCGGCGTTCGGAAAAAGACGGTCTGCGCGCTGCTGGGGACCGTGGCGGGCATGGCGCTCGCGCTCGGCTTCGCGCTGGCGGCGCAGGCGCTGCTGCGGGTCAACGGCCTGCGCAGCGCGGACGTCGAGCCGCTGCTGCAGCTGCGCCAGACCGGCACGCCGCTGCGGCTCACGGGGCTGCTCGCCGCGGGCGTCGTCATTTCCTCGCTCGGCGCGGTGATGGACGTCGCCATGAGCCTTTCCTCCGCGATGGCGGAGGTGCGCGCCGCCGACCCGTCGATGGACCGGCGCGCGCTGTTCCGTTCGGGGATGAATGTGGGCAGGGACATGGTCGGCACGATGACCAACACGCTCATCCTCGCCTTCCTCGGCAGCGGGCTCGTGCTGATTCTGTATATCTACACGCTCAGCCCGGACGTCCACCAGCTGGCCTCCAGCGCGTATCTCGCGCTGGAGACGATCAGCGGCGTTTCCAGCAGCATCGGCGTGGTTTTGTCCGTGCCCATCACCGCCGCGATCTGTGCATTTGCCTATACCCGCGAAAAATGAACGTCGGTTTTCCGCTTTGGGGGCTTGCGGTCCGCGCGGCGGCTGTGCTATGATAACAGTGTCACCGCCTGGAGACGATATGGGGCGGCATAGAAAGAAGGGGTTTGCGTGGAGGAAAAAAAGATCAGGCGCATCGGTATGCTGACCAGCGGAGGAGACGCACCGGGCATGAACGCCGCCGTTCGCGCGGTGGTGCGCGCGGCGACCGCCTTCGGCATTGAGTGCATCGGTATCCGGCGCGGCTGGCAGGGACTGATTAACAGTGATTTTAAACGGATGGACGCCGACAGCGTCAACCACATCCTCTCGCGCGGCGGCACGATCCTCTACACCGCGCGCAGCGATGATTTTCTGACGGAAGAGGGACGGCAGCGCGCGGTGAACACCTGCAAGATGCTGGGCATCGACGCGGTCGTCGCCATTGGGGGCGACGGGACCTTCCGCGGCGCGCTGGAGCTCTCGCGGCTCGGCGTCCCGGTGGTCGGCATTCCCGCCACCATCGACAACGACGTGGGCTGCACGCACTACACCATCGGCTTTGACACCGCCTGCAACACGGCGATCGAGTGCATCGACCGCCTGCGCGATACGATGCAGTCCCACGAGCGCTGCTCGGTCGTGGAGGTCATGGGGCGCAACGCGGGCTTCCTCGCGCTCTATGTCAGCATCGCCGTCGGCGCGACCGCGGTGCTGGTGCCGGAGCGTGAGCTGGATTTCCAGCGGGACGTGATCGAGCGCATCCAGAACGCGCGCCTCGCGGGCAACACGCATTTTATGATCGTCGTCGCGGAAGGCGCTGCCCACGCGTTCGAGATCGGCAAGCGCATCCACGAGGAGCTGGGCATGGAGCCGCGCGTCACGGTGCTCGGACACATCCAGCGCGGCGGCTCTCCCAACGCGCGCGACCGCGAGACCGCGACCCGCATGGGCTACTTCGCGGTCAAGGCGCTGCACGAGGGGCGCGCCAACTGCATCATCGCGACGCAGCACGGCGACATCGTCGACCTGCCGATCGAGGAGGCGCTGACGATGAAGAAGCACCTGCAAATGGAGCGCTACGAGGTGCTTCAGGCGATGTGCAATTTCTGAAAACGGCATATGTAAAGCCGCGGAACCGTTTTTTCGGTCCCGCGGCTTTTCGCAGCTTCTTTAGTAATTGGTGATGTAGCGCTCGACCTCCCACGAGCTGACGCGCGTGCAGTAGGAGAGCCATTCCTCCTCCTTGCCGATCAGGTATTGCAGCAGCGCGTGGGTGCCCAGCACGCCGCAGATCAGCTCGTCGTCGCGCAGCGCGTCGGTCGCCGCCTTGAGCGAGTCGGGCAGGGAGCCGACGCCTTTCGCCCGGCGCTCCACGGCGGTGAGGTCGTAGATGTTTTCGGTGATCTCATCCGGCGGAGTCAGACCGCGCCGGATGCCGTCCAGTCCGGCGGCAAGGCACGCGGCGAGCGCAAGGTAGGGGTTGCAGGAGGGGTCGGGGTTTCGCAGCTCCAGCCGGGTGGAGGAGCCGCGCGGCGAGGGGACGCGGATGAGCGCGCTGCGGTTGCCCGTGGACCACGAGATGTAGCACGGGGCTTCATAGCCTGGGACGAGCCGCTTGTACGAGTTGACCAGCGGATTCGTCAGCGCGCAGAGGGCGGGCACATGGCTGAGCACGCCGGCGATGAACTGATAGGCGGTCGCGGAGAGCCCTCTTGCGTCGCTTTCGTCGTAGAAGGCGTTTTTTCCGTCCCGGAACAGGGACATGTTGATGTGCATGCCATTGCCCGCGACGCCAAAGAGCGGCTTGGGCATGAACGTGGCGTGCAGGCCGTCCTTCTGCGAGAGCGTCTTGACCGCCAGCTTGAAGGTCATGATGTTGTCGGCGGCGGTGAGCGCGTCGGCATACTTGAAGTCGATCTCGTGCTGACCCGCAGCGTTCTCGTGGTGGGACGCCTCAATTTCAAAGCCCAGCTCCTCCAGCGCAAGACAGATCTTCTGCCGGGTGAGCGCGGCGGTGTCCAGCGGGCCCTGGTCGAAATAGCCCACCTCGTCGTTGGTGCGGGTCGTGGGCTTGCCATTCGCGTCCATCTTGAACAGGAAGAATTCGCACTCGGGACCGACGTTGAAGGTGTAGCCCATGTCGGCGGCCTGCTTGAGCACGCGGTGCAGCACGCCGCGCGGGTCCCCGGAAAACGGCGTGCCGTCGGGGTTGTAGACGTCGCAGATCATGCGCGCGGAGACGCCCGCCTCGCGGTCCCACGGGATCGTCACAAAGGTGTCGAGGTCCGGACGGAGATACTGGTCGGACTCCTCGATGCGGGTATAGCCCTCGATCGAGCTGCCGTCGAACATGATCTCGCCGCCCACCGCCTTTTCAATCTGCGAGGCGGGCAGCGTCACGTTTTTGAGCTGTCCGAAGATATCGGTGAACTGCATGCGGATGAAGTGGATATTCTGCTCCCGAACGATGCGGACGATGTCATCCGCGGAGTATTTGGACATGCGCGTGTTCCTCCCTTGGCGATAATGGTACAGTATAACGCGGCGCTCGCGCGAATGCAACATTTTTTGGACTTTGCCGCGGCATTCACCTGATCTCCAAAAAACCGATGATAAGATCGACAGCCTCGGCGACAAGCTCCTCCGGCGCCTTCTCCGCAAACGACGCGCCGCGGCTGCTCAAATCCAGCATTCGCGCCTGATCGCACAGGATCACGCCGTTCGTCCTTGTGCGCTCGTCCAACCGGAGATGAAAGGGATGCGAACGGTCGGTGTGCGTGATGGGACAGACCATCGTCAGACTGCTCACACGGTTGTATAGATCGTTGCTCACGACGAGCGCCGGACGTCGGCCGCGCTGCTCATGCCCCGCCTGCGGGTCAAAGTCCAGATAGACGATATCGCCCTGCTCAAAAACGCTTACCATAGCTCCGCGCCCTCCGGCTTGCCCCAGTCGACCTCCGGCTCGCCTGCGATGCGCCCGAGCTCGTCGGCGCTCCTGCCGTAGAACGCGGTCAGCCGTTCCTCCAATGTGCGGTGCCGCGACGCGGCGGGCTTTTTGATTTGAATGCCCTCCTCGGAGGGGATCAGCTCCACGCGGTCGTTCTCGCGCAGTCCGACGGCGTCCAGCAGAGTCTTGGGGATGCGCAGCCCCTGGCTGTTTCCCCATTTTTGAATGGTAGCATACATGGCGACCACCTCCCATGAGAAGTATATACAAAGTATAAACAAATGTCAATCTTCATATACGCAAATCAAGCCCCCGCGCGTGCGTTTTCTCCACTCTCCGGGGGAGGCGGGGAGGGGCAAAACTACCGTTTGCGTCGGATTTACTACCGCTTGCGCCAAAGCCCTTGACACGGCACCTGATCTATGGCAGAGTGAACTATCAATATATATTCCGCGACGAAACCGGAGGTCAGACGCGCCCGCCGCGAGGGGACTTTTTGAGGCGCGGGCGGCGTGAGGGAAATGGGGTGGAAGGCGAAACAGTATGCAGGGGAACGACGACAGACAAAACATAAAAGCAGGGAGGAACGGTATGAAAACAAAACGGATTTCCGCATTGCTTTTGGCGCTTATCATGTGCCTGACGCTGCTGCCCGCGGTTTCGCAGGCGGAAGAGTGGAAGCAGATGTCGGGCGTCCAGGTTCAGCTGATCGGAACCACAACGGATGAAAACGGACAAAAATGGCTGATTGCAGAGACTTCCTGGCCCGCGGACGGCAACCCCAGCGAAAGCGATATTTGGGCTGCCCTGATCGACTCCGCGGGAAAAAAGTATGACTTGGAACGGAACGCGTTTACAATTGGAAACTTTGAGGACTGGCCGGAAGATTTCAGGTTCACCACAAAGAACGGGAGGAACTATTTTAATCTGAAGGTGCCGATCCTGAACAGCGGTGACACGCAGCTTGAGCCGGGCTATGATGGCCAGGAATATGCGACCGGCCTCAAGGAGGGGGATACTTTCCGCGTCGCAGTCACCAGCGGGACGGAAAATGACCCGGACTGGACCAAGGGCGTCGAGGTCGTTTACACCGAGGAAAACGTGAGGAATAAAAAGACATTTGTCGAGGAAACGTCCGACGAGCACAGCGTCACGGTCAACTATGTGATGGGCTTCGACGTGCATCAGCTGTACCTGACTGCTCCTCCGTCCGTGCCCTCCGTGACCGAGCGGCACAGCGTCGGGGAGCTCTACGATATCCCCACCCCGGAGATCGAGGGACTGGTCGCGGACAAGCCGGGCGTCACCGGCACGATGGGCGATGCCGACGTGACCGAGACCGTTACCTACTCGGTGAAAAAATACAGCGTCACGGTGCATTACACGCTGATTGACGGCGCCATAAAGCCGGACGGCTTTGTGGAGAAAAAGGAGCTGACGAACCTCGAGGACGGCTACAAGTACACCGTCTACTCCCCGGAGTACATGGGTCTTGAGGCGCTCCAGACAAAGGTACAGGGAACGATCGAGAGCAACAACGTCGACGTGACCGTCACCTACAGGCTGCCGAGCTATGCGGTCGTAGAGCACTGGTACACGCTCACGGTCGTCTACAAGGCGCCGAAGAACTATTCCGCGCCCGCGACGATCGTCACGAAGATGAAGGAGGGCTCGGCCTACAACATTCCGACCCCGACGATCAAGGATTTGACGCCCGACCTCACCGCCGTCTCCGGGACGCTCAACGCGGACACGACGGTCACGGTCAAGTACACGAAGAACTGGGGCAAGCCGAAAAAGGACTGCCCGCACACCGGGGGCTATGTGTACTACGACAACGGCAACGGCACGCACAAGGTCGTCTGCGCGACATGCAAGGGCATGCTCGTTGAGGCGGAGTCGTGCGGACTCTACCTCTCGGACAAGGCGGTCTGGGACAGGGAGACCGGCACGGACGCGAAGGGCTTCCCCACCGGGCAGCACTACTACACCTGCGGACGGTGCGGCGGCAAATCGTATGAGGACTGCACGATGCCGGGCAGCTTCTACCGCGATAAGTATCACCACTACAAAGATTGCCCGGTGTGCCGACACCAGTACATGCAGGAGCACTACAACAAAACGGATTACGGCGTCTACAAGAACGACGAGCAGCATGAGCTCTTCTGCGAGGCGTGCCTGTACCAGACCGCCGTGCCGCACGTGATCGACGGCTGGAAATGGTTCGACGAGGATATCCACGTCGGCTGGTGCAGCGTGTGCAGTCACAAGATCGAGAGCGTCAGCGACTGGCACCATTGGGGCAACCGCCGCTTCAGATTCTGGGAGGTCGGAACAAGCGGCTTGTTCTGGTACATCTACTGGACGGATACCTGCAAGCAGTGCGGCGCGAAGGCGGACGGCTACTCGAAGATCCCGATCCTGCACTATGCGTTCAAGCCGGGCCAGCTGCGCGATCTGCTGGATAAGCTGGTCAATGAAAAGGTCATGCCGGACAAGTACCAAAAGGCGCTGGAACGGTTTTCAAACGACGAGAACGGCTATGATATGATGTGGTCGCTGAGCTTCCGCCTGGGACTCGACGACTATAAGACCGCGGGGCTTCCCGACTATGAAACCGCTTGGGCGGTGTTGAGCGTGGACGCCTACGGCGTGCTGAGCGGCGGCGTGTATGAAAAGTACCAGTTCGCAGACCTCAGCGGCTTGGATCATCCGAAAAACGGAGCTCAGCTCCAATCCTCCGATGCGGACGGGAGCTTGCGCCTTGTGACCGGCGCGGAGGACGTCGAGGTGCCGGAGAGCATTGCCGCCCTGTTCG
>SVKP01000082.1 GCA_015068395.1 Oscillospiraceae bacterium | reverse complement strand
GCAGGACGTCACGCGCATCATGGACAAGATCCCGTCGCGCAAAAACCGTGGCATGTTCTCCGCGACCATCTCCCGCGAGGTGCTGGACATCAGCTGGATGTACCAGCGCGATCCGGAGGAGATCACCGTCCCCGCCGAGGAGGAGAACAAGCCGGACATTCTGCAATACCGCATCGACGTCGACCAGAGCGACAAGGTCGCCGCCATCGCGCGTATTGTGCGTCAGGGCGAGCTGGAGCGCGTGATCGTGTTCTGCAACACCAAGGGCATGGTCGAGCGGCTCAAGAAGTATCTGGAGATGGAGGGCCTCGACGTCGACTGCATCCACGGCGACATCCCGCAGAAGAAGCGCGAGCAGGTCATGGCGCGCTTCCGCCGCGGCGAGCTGCCGGTCTTTATTGCAACCGACGTCGCCGCCCGTGGCATCGATGTGGACGACGTGGACGCCGTGTTCAACTACGACGTGCCGCAGGAGAACGAGTACTACGTCCACCGCATCGGCCGCACGGGGCGCGCGAAGCGCCGCGGCATCGCGTTCACGCTGGTCGCGGACTATCCGTCGAAAATGAAGCTGGACGAGATCGCGAAGGTCACGGGCAGCACGCTGCTGACCGCACATTTTGACGAGGAAGGAAAGCTGGTCGAGGGCGAAATGCCCCGTTGACGCTTATGCAGCACATCAGAAGGTTAATCTGTTTTCTGCTCGGCGCGCTCATGCTTGTGAGCGCGCTTTCCGGCTGTACGGAGGAGACGGCGGAGACAGAGGAACGCTTTGTGCTTGAGGCGGCGCTTTGCGGGCGCATCGCCTCGCTCGACCCCGCGATGAACACCGATTCGAACGCCGAGAGCGTTTTCTATGCGCTGTATGAGAACCTGCTTCGCCTGGAGGAGGACGCCGAGGGAAACGTCACGGCGGCGCCGGGTATCGCCAAGGAGTACAAGGCGACCGAAAAGGGCGACGGAACGGTCGAATATGTGTTCACGCTGCGCTCCTCCGCCCGCTGGTCGGATGGGACGCGCGTTCGGGCGAGGGATTTTGTCTACGCCTGGTGCAGGCTGGCGGACCCGGCGACCGACTCGCCGAACCATGCCGCGCTCTCGATGGTGCAGGGCTATGATGAGGTTCGGGAGACGGGGGACGCCTCACGGCTCGGCGTCAGCGCGGACGGCGACACGCTGTTCCGCGTGACGCTCCGCGCCCCTTGCGCGTACTTCCTCGCCGAGACCTGTACCGCCGTGGCGACCATGCCGCTGCGCAGCGACGCGGTGAGCAAGGACCCGGAGTGGACGTCGACGAACGACGTGCTCTCCGACGGGGCATATCAGGTCGGCGTCTGGGCGCGGGACGAGTACATCCAGCTTCGGCGCAACGATTCCTATTATGAGAATGTGAAGTCCGGGCCGGACCTGCTGCGGTTCCGCTTCTTCTCCGGCAGGGACGGCGCCTGGCAGCTCTACGAGAACGGGCGCGCGGACTTTGCCCTGTATCCGCCTGCGCAGACGGAGCCGAGCGGCAGCCTGCCCCAGCGCAGCACGGCGTGCGTGCTCTATAATCAAATGAGCGAGATATTCACCAACGCCCATGTGCGCCGCGCCTTCGACCTGACGTTGGACCGCGCGGCGATCGCCGCGGCGGTCGGGGGCGGCGCGCGTCCCGCGGACGCTCTGGTGCCGCCGGGTTTGATCGGAGCCTCCGCAGAGGAGGATTTCCGCGCGTCGGGCGGCACGCTCTGCGCCGCGGACGCCGAGGGCTACGACATGCGCTGCCTCGACGCGGAGGGGGAACTGCGCAACGGCGGCTACTGGGGCGGCGTGGGCTTCCCGACCGTGAGCTGCATCTATGTCTCCGGCCCCGAGCTGCGCGCCGCCGCCGCCGCTGCCGCCGCCGCGTGGCAGGAGAAGCTGAGCGTGCAGATCGTTACGGATGGCCTGTCGCGCGAGGAATTTGACCGGCGCGTGCAGAGCGGCGACTACGAGCTTGCCATCGACGCCTTTGACACCCGCACCGGCGACGCGCTGGAATTCTTCGCTCCCTTCGCCGCAAGCGGCGCGGAAAACCCGCTGCACGCGGTGAACACGCCCTTCACCCTGCTCATCGGCGTGGCGTCGACCTCGCGCGACCCTGCGGCGCGCGCGGCGTTTTTACATGACGCGGAGGAGCTGCTGCTCGCCGACACGTCGGTTTCTCCGCTCTACTTCGGCGCGCAGCCGTACGTGCTGCGCGAGGGGCTTTCCGGGCTGCGGTTTGATCGGCGCGGCAACGTATATTTTTGCGACGTTTCGCGCATAACAACAGAAGAATGACATACGCCTTGCCGTGGATGGAAGCGGAGCCTTTGTGCATATGCTGCAAAGGCTCCGCTTTTATGCGCGTTGATTTGTGAGATATGTTTATTGACTTTTGCGCATAAAAGCGCTAAACTGTGAAAGTAATTTGGAAGAAGGAGACCAAAAACCATGAAAAAGCTGATTTCTCTTGTACTTGTACTGGCATTTTGCCTGTCCCTTTGCGCCTGCGGCGGCAGCAGCGGCAGCAACAGCAAAAAGACCTTTACCGTCGGCATCTGCCAGCTCGTCCAGCATCCCGCGCTCGACTCCGCGACCAAGGGCTTCCGCGACGCGCTCGAAGCGGCGATGCCCGGACAGATCGTCTTTGACGAGAAGAACGCCTCGGGCGACACCGCGACCTGCGCGACGATCGTCAACGGCTTCGTTGCGAGCAATGTCGACCTGATCCTTGCGAACGCGACGCCCGCGCTGCAAGCGGCGACGTCCGCCACCCAGAGCATCCCCGTTCTCGGCACCTCCATCACCGAGTATGGCGTCGCGCTCGATATCCAGAACTTCAACGGCACCGTCGGCGGCAACGTCTCCGGCACCTCCGACCTCGCTCCGCTCGAGCAGCAGGCGGCGATGTTCGACGAGCTGATCCCGCAGGCCTCGAAGATCGGCATTCTCTACTGCTCCGCCGAGGCGAACTCCGTCTATCAGGCGAAGGTGGTCAAGGCGGCGCTCGAGAGCGCGGGCAAGACCGTCACGGTCTACACCTTTGCGGACTCCAACGACGTCAGCACTGTGACCGCGCAGGCGTGCAGCGAGAACGACGCGCTCTATATCCCCACCGACAACACAGCCGCCACCAGCGCCGAGGCGATCAACAACGTCGCCGAGCCGGCGGGCATCCCCATCATCTGCGGCGAGGAGAGCCTGTGCGCCGCCTGCGGCATCGCGGCGCTCTCCATCGACTACTACGAGCTTGGCCGCACGACCGGCGAGATGGCGGCGCGCATCCTCAAGGGCGAGAGCAAGATCGCCGAAATGCCCGTCGAGTATTTCCAGAACCCGGTCAAGAAGTTCAACGCCTCGCTCTGCAACGAGCTTGGGATCACGGTCCCGGATGGTTACGAGGCAATGGAGTAACGGAGTAAGAAGGAACGTATGGCTGCCTATTTTTCCGCTCTGAGTATCACAAACCTGTTTTCCCGTATGCCCGCCGGAGTGGCGCAGGGCATCATCTGGGGGATGATGGCACTGGGCGTCTATATCACCTTCCGGCTGTTGGACGTCGCCGACCTGAGCGTGGACGGGACCTTCGCCACCGGCGGCGCCGTGACGGTAATGCTCATGCTTTCGGGCATGAGCGGCGCCGCGGCGCTGCTGTGCGCCGTTCTCGTCGGCGTGCTGTGCGGGCTTTGCACGGGCATTCTGCACACGAAACTTGGCATCCCGGCGATCCTCGCGGGCATTCTCACGCAGTTTGCCCTGTATTCCATCAATCTGCGCATCATGGGCAAGGCGAACCAGAGCGCCAGCGTCAAGAAGTTTGGGCTGTTCTGGGAGACGAAGGGGAAGGGCTTTCTGCTCTCCTCACTGTACATCCCACAGGCGCTGCTGGTCGGCGCGATACTCGCGGCGCTGCTCATCGGCGTCCTCTACTGGTACTTCGGCACCGAGCAGGGCAGCGCGCTGCGCGCCACCGGCTCCAACCCGAACATGAGCCGCGCGCAGGGCATCAGCGTGAACAGCATGAAGCTCATCGGGCTTGCGCTCTCCAACGGGCTTGTGGCGCTTTCGGGCGGGCTGATGACCCAGTTTCAGGGCACGGCGGACGTTAACATGGGCCGCGGCTCCATCGTCATCGGGCTTGCCGCCATCATCATCGGCGAGGTGCTGTGCGACGCGCTCTTCCACAAGGGCGTGAATTTCGCCGTCAAGCTGACCTTCGTGGTGGTCGGCGGCGTGGTGTACTACCTCGTCATGGTCGTGATTTTGTGGCTGCGTCTGGACCCGAACGACCTCAAGCTGTTCACGGCGCTGATCGTCGCGGTGTTCCTCGCTGTGCCGCACCTGCGCGCGCAGCGGGCGGAGGCGTCTGCGAGAAAGCGTGCCGAAGCTGGGAAGGAGGCGTGAGCCATGCTGAGACTGGAACATATCACAAAGACCTTCCACCCCGGCACGATCCATGAGACGCGCGCGCTGCAGGGGCTGGACCTGCACCTCGCCCCCGGCGAGTTCACCACGGTCATCGGCGGCAACGGCGCGGGCAAGTCCACGCTGCTCAACGCGGTGGCGGGCGTCTGGCCGGTGGATGGCGGGCGTATCCTGATCGACGGCGCGGACGTCACCGCGCTGCCGGAGCACAAGCGCGCGGCGTTTATCGGGCGCGTGTTTCAGGACCCGATGATGGGCACCGCGCCGAACATGCAGATCGAGGAAAACCTCGCCCTTGCCAACCGCCGTGGGAAACCGCGCGGGCTCAGGTGGGGCGTCACCCGCGCCGAGCGGGAGGTGTACCGCGAGCGGCTGAGTACGCTCGGCCTCGGGTTGGAGACCCGGCTGGAGGACAAGGTGGGCCTGCTCTCCGGCGGCCAGCGCCAGGCACTCACGCTGCTAATGGCGTCGCTGCAAAAGCCGAAGCTCCTGCTGCTCGACGAGCACACGGCGGCGCTGGACCCCGCGACCGCGGCGAAGGTGCTGGAGCTCTCCGACCGCATCGTGGCGGAGAACCATCTGACCGCGCTGATGATTACGCACAACATGCGCGACGCGCTGACCCACGGCAGCCGCATCATCATGATGCACCACGGCAGGATCATTCTCGACATCTCCGGCGAAGAAAAGAAGCGTCTGACCAAGCAGGACCTTCTCGACCGCTTCGCCGCCCTCTCCGGCGAGCAGGAGGAAACCGACTCCGTGTTGCTGTCGTAAAAAGAGACCCCGGAAGAGTGCTGCCTCTTCCGGGGCCTCTTTGCTTCGAGGGCAAGAAACCTAACCGCAGCGTAACAAGAACTGGAGACGATCCATTACAACGCGGCGAGCATCAACGGCAGTCTCAGCGGGACGACGCTGAAATGGACCGTGCAGAACGCGCCGTCCGGCGCAAGGGTCGTCGCGGCACGGTATGACGGCGGCAGGATGACGGATATCAAGGCAGCCTCTGCCAGCGGTATGACCGGGACAATTCAGATGTCGGGCAGCGGAACGATCTACAGGCTCATGCTGGTCGATGCCGACAGCATCCCGCTCTGCCCCGCTGCTACCGTCAGCGGATAAGCAAAAAGCTCACCCTCGCGGGTGGGCTTTTGCATTTATCGGCTGTATTTTCTGCCGCGGCGGGCGTTGTGACGCTCGGCGAGCTCCTTGGGCTGCGCGGCGGCAAGGGCGTGGGCGCGGCGCTCGACGATCTCCTTCGGCTTCTCGGTGATCTCGCCGGCGGCCTTGAGCGCCTCCTTGGTCATCAGCGGGCCGACCAGCTCGTAGACCAGCACGGAGAACAGGATGATGTTTCGTACCAGCGGGCCGTCCGCGCCGCCGAGGCCCTGCGCGGTGACGCACATGCCCAGCGCGACGCCCGCCTGCGGCAGCAGCGTGACGCCGAGGTACCGAACCACGTTGGGGCTGCACCCCGTGCCGCGGGCGGAGAGGTAGGCGCCAAAATACTTGCCAATCGAACGGAAGAAGATGTAGACCACGCCGATCAGCACGAGCATCGGATGGCCAAAGACCTCCAGCTGAAGCTCTGCGCCGCTGATGACGAAAAACACGGCGAGCAGAGGCTGAGACCAGCGGTCCGCGCGCCCCATCAGATCGTCGGAGAGCGGGCTGTAGTTGCAAAAGACCGTGCCCAGCATCATGCACACCAGCAGGGACGAGAAGCCAAAGTTCACGCCGCTGATTTCAAAGCGCAGCGACGAGAGGCTGACGGTGAGGAAAACAAACGCGATCGTCATCGAGGTGCGGTTGGTGTTGGAGTGGAACATCGTCTCAAGCTTGGTGAGGATGGTTCCGGCAATCGCGCCGAGCAGCAGCGAGCAGAAGATCTCCAGAAGCGGCTCGACCAGAACGGAGACCAGACTGATCGCGCCGGAGATCAGAGCGCGCGCAATGCCGAAGGAGACGGCAAAGACGATCAGGCCGACCGCATCGTCCAGGGCGACGATCGGCAGCAGCAGACTTGTCAGCTCGCCGTGCGCCTTGTACTGGCGGACGACCATCAGCGTCGCCGCGGGCGCGGTCGCAGTCGCGATCGCACCGAGCGTGATCGCCACAGGCGCGGAGAGCAGGTCGGGGCGCAGGGTGTGGAAGCCGAGCAGCGCAATGTCGACAAGTATGCAGGCGTTGACCGCCTGGAACACGCCGATGATAAGGGCCTGACGGCCCGTCTTGCGCAGCTGCTCCAGACGGAACTCGTTGCCGATCGAAAACGCGATGAAGCCCATCGCGACGTTCGAAATCACGTTCAGCGCGGCGACGTCCTCGTAGGTCGCAAAGCCGAGCCCCGGAACACCGAGGCGGCCGAGGCAGAACGGCCCAATCAGCACACCGGCGACGAGAAACGCCGTCACGTCGGGCAGATGCCACTTGTTGAATAGACGCGTCATCATCAACCCTGCCAGCAGGGCAAACGCGACGTTGAGCAAAGCAAGCATGATAAAAAACCTCATTTCTGTATCAAACGGAGCGGTTCCCGAAAAGGTCGCTCCGAATTAAGCATTGTACGCGCTTGCCGTCGAAAAAGCAATGGCTAAATTAAATAATAAATAGGAGCGGAAAGCGTCGCTCTTGCGCGTTGCAAACAGAACGGAGGTATGGTACAATATCAAATAAGAAAGGGGTGGGCGTATGCGTATCGCAATTCCGGTCGTCGGAAACGAGGTCAGCCCAAGCTTTGGCGGGTGTGAGGCGTTTCGCTTCTATGAGGACGACCACGGCAGGATCGTGCGGCAGTACCGCGCGGAGGTGACAGCAGAGGGCGCGCTTGCCGTTTTAGAGCGCTACGGCGTCGACGCGGTGGTCTGCGGCGCGCTGGACGCGGAGGAAAAGAGTATGCTTGCGGCGTCCGGGCTGCTGCTCTCGACCGACTACGAGGGGGACGCGGACGCGGCGGCACTGCGCTATCTAGGCGGTGCGATTGCCTTTGACCCGGCGAATACCTGCGACTATTGCGGCCACAAGCATGAGTGCTCGATGGATTGCCAAAGCGAAAACGCCTGAGCAGTGCGGTCGGGATAGTAATTTGAGAACGATTTGTTGCGTGGTTTACAATTTAGATTAAGGTAAACAATTATATAATCAGCCCAAATTAACAAGCCATTGTGCAGCTGCGCAGCGCACAATGGCTTGTATAAATAGTGCCAATATATTCCGGTACAAAAGGGTGCGATTGCGATTTTCAGTAGTTTTCTGCGCGAAGCTGGAACCAGCCCTGCGCGTAGCCGCAGACGGGGCAGGCGTCAGGCGCTTTTTTGCCGACGACAATGTGTCCGCAGGCAATGCACTGCCACACGGCGTCGCCCTCGCGGGAGAAGACAAGCCCGCCCTCAATATTTTCAATCAGCTTGCGGTAGCGTTCCTCGTGCTGACGCTCGATCTCGCCGACTTTCTCAAAGAGCGCCGCAATTTGCGCAAATCCCTCTTCACGCGCGGTTTTGGCGTACCCGGCGTAAAGATCTGTCCATTCGTGGTTTTCGGTCTGCGCCGCGTCCCGGAGCGCGGGAAGCGTCGCGGGCATCTGCTGCCCGTGCAGCTCCTTGTACCACATCTCCGCGTGCTCCTTTTCGTTGCGCGCCGTCTCGTCAAAGATCGCTGCGATCTGCTGGTACCCGTCCTTGCGCGCCTGCGCGGCGTAAAATTCATAGCTTGTGCGCGCCTTGCACTCGTCCGCGAACGCCTGCCACAGCGCCGCCTCGGTCTTGCTCCCCTTCAGCTCCATAGTCTACCTCCTGATAGAAAATGTTTACAGAGATAGCATGCGCAAATCAGGAGGGAATTATACAAAAAATCTCCGCCCTGCTTCGGCAGGGCGGAGTGCAAAGACGGTTTGTTATCCGCGGCTGATGGGCGCGACGCTGCGCTCCTGCTCGCGGTGCTCGAGCGGTTCGATCGTGCGCGGGACAGGCGGCGTCTTGAGGTTGCGCTTCTTGATGAAGTTCGGCGCGACCTGCGGGAACAGCGCCAGCGAGAGGATATCCTCCTCGCTGCGGGCAAGCCCTGCGTACTCCGCGCGATATTTCTCAAGCTCCGGCTCCAACAGGTCGGCGGGGCGGCAGGTGACGACCTCCTCCGGCTTGATGCCCGCCTTGGCGCGGACCTCCTCGTTGACAACGCCGGGGAGCTTGCCATACTCGCCCTTGAGCATGGCGCG
>SVKP01000081.1 GCA_015068395.1 Oscillospiraceae bacterium | reverse complement strand
TCACCGAGCCGAGGGAGAACCCGCCGAAGGCGCGGTGGTCGCGGGAGGCTTTCAAGTCCTCCGCGGAGGTGGATCGGGCGTAGGTGTGGTATTTGCCTTCGACAGCAGGCATGAGCGCATTTTCAAAGTCGCTGTGGAATGCCCGCAGCGCCGCGACGGAGCTGCCGAAATCCGTATCGCTGCCGTCATGGTAGAACGTGGCGGAGACCATGATGACCGGCTTCATATCGCCGCGCTCGATGAGTTGGTCGTAGGTGTTCTTCATGGTGCCGAGGTTAAAATACTCGCCCGCGGAGCCGCCCCAACCGTGCATGAGATAGACGATGTCATAGCGCGTGGCGGTGTCGTTCGGGTCGTAGCCATAGGGCAGGTAGACATACGCCGTCTTTTGGACGTCCCCGCCATTCCCGGCGTAGTCCTTGGTGGCGTAATCCAGCCGCTCCACCGTACCGGGGTGCTGCGCCGCTGCCTTGTATTCCGCGGGGACGGCGGTCGTCCAGCCGGTCTGGGGGACTTCGGTTTGTATCGTTTTTTCCATCATCTGTTTCTCCGGCGCAGTCTGTTCTGTGGTATTGCCCTGTGCTGTACAGGCAGCCAAAAGCGCGGAGACTGCCAGAATAAATATCGCTGCTTTCATTCTGCTCCCCTTTCAACAAGCAAGGGCGCAAAGCTCACCTTGCGCCCTTCTGTCAATGCTTTTGCTTACGGCTGTTCGTTGAAGTCCGGCGCGAATTGCAGATAGCCCTGCAATGCCTCCTCCGACGCCGTGTAGTAACGCTTGCCCTGATCGACCTTTGCGATTGCGGCAAGCTCGTCGTCCGTCAGCGTGAAGTCAAAGATGTTGATGTTGTCGCGGATGTGATCGACGTTCTTGGAGCCGGGGATCACCACGTCGCCCACCTGCGTATGCCAGCGGAGGATCACCTGCGCGTTGCTCTTGCCATACTTCTGCGCGAGCTTCGTGAACACGTCCTCGTTGACGAGGCTTTTGTCGCCGTGGCCCAGCGGGTACCACGCCATGACCGCCGTACCCATCGGCTTCAAATACGCCTTCAGCGCTGTCTGCGGATAGTAGGGGTGCGCCTCCACCTGTACGAACGCAGGCTTGATCTCCATCGCGGCGACGACCTCTTTGATCTTGTCCTCCGGGAAGTTGGACAGGCCCAGGCTCCTGACCTTGCCCGCCTTGGCCGCCCGCTCCATCGCCTTGTATGCGCCGACGTAGTCACCCACGGGCTGGTGCAGGAACAGGAGGTCGACGTAGTCGGTGCCGAGCCGCGAGAGCGTTTCGTCGATGGCCTTGTCCGCGTCCGCGTACACGCTGGGCCAGAGCTTCGTGATGAGGTAGATGTCCTCACGCTTGACGCCGCTGCGCTTCATGCCGCGCCCGACGGCTCGCTCATTCATGTAGGCGTTCGCCGTGTCGATCATGCGGTAGCCGTTGCTCAGCGCGTCGTAGACCGCCTGCTCCGCCTCCGCAGGCTGCATCAAAAAGGTGCCGATGCCGCAAAGCGGGGCCTTCGTGCCGTTGTTCAGAGTGATGTATTCCATGGTTGACTTCCCCTTTCAAATCTTTTATAGTCATACCATAGCAGAAGAAAGCTCGTTTGTACAATGCCAATAACGCATAGCGCTATAACTGAAACGCATAGCGTATGAGGGGAGGCTCTCCATGTTCGATCTTCGCCAGCTGGAACAGCTCGTCACCATCGCGGAACAGGGTACGCTGTCCGCCGCCGCGCGGGAGCTGCTGCTGTCCCAGCCCGCACTGACGCGCTCCATGCAGCGGCTGGAAGAGGAGTTCGGCGTCAGCCTGTTCACCCATGAAAAGAACAAGGTCACGCTCAACGAAGCGGGTCTGCTCGCCGTCGAGCAGGCGCGCGGCGTCCTCGGCGCGGCGGAGGGTATGAAAAGCCGGATGCACGATTACGTCCGCGCCCAGAAGACCGTATCCGTCGGCTCCTGCGCGCCGGGGCCGATGTGGACGCTGGCACCGGAGCTGATGCGGCTGCTGCCCGAAAAAACGATTTCCAGCGAGGTCGGCGAGCCGGACGCGCTGCTGGACGGGCTGCTGTCCGAACGGTATCAGATCGTCATCACCGACGCGCCCGTGGAGCAGGAGGGTGTGCTCTGCCGCGAATACGTCACGGAACAACTCTTTATCTCCCTGCCGCCCGCGCATCCGCTGGCAAAAAAAGACAGCATCCATCTGTCCGATCTGGACGGACAGACCATGCTGCTTTTCTCCGATCTCGGTGTTTGGGGGAAGGTGTGTGAGGAGCAGATGAAGCACATCCGCTTCATCGTGCAGTCCGAGCGCGACGCCTTTGTCGATCTCATCAACGCCTCGGTGCTGCCGAACTTTGTGACGAACCTGACCCACAGCTTTGCCGCCGCGCTGCCGGACCGCGTCGACGTGCCAATCCTCGATCCCGAGGCGTCGATCACCTTCTGGCTCTGCGCGCTCCGGAAGAACCGGAAGCTGTTGGAGCGTGTCCCGGATATGTCCGGCACCTGCTGATTGCAACGCCGCTGAACTTGCCGATAATGAATTGCAGCCACCGAAATCGAATCGTATCCCTACTCCTTGATGGTCCGCTCGTACTCCGCCTGCGGCAGCTTGCCCGCGGCTGCGGCGTTCCGCCATTCCACCGCCTGCCTTGACCACTGCTCGAACTGAGCGGCGGTCATTTTCTTTTTCATGTATCGCGCGTAGTGCGTCTTGTACGCGCGGTTGTAGGCAAGCCACACGGGATCGTCCTTGCACTTCTCGTCGTACTTCCT
>SVKP01000008.1 GCA_015068395.1 Oscillospiraceae bacterium | reverse complement strand
CGCGCTCTTGCGCCCGGAGACCTTGTTGATGAACGTGGACTTCCCCACGTTCGGGATGCCGAGCACCATCACGCGCAGCACGCGCCCGACCTGACCCTTCGCCTCGTACGCCGCGATCTTGTCCCGCAGCAGCTCGCGCACCGCGCTCGCAAACTGCCTGACGCCCGCGCCGGAACGGGAGTCCGCCTCCACGACGGCAAAGCCCCGTCCCCGGAACCATGCGCTCCAGCGCTTGGTCAGCTCCGGGTCCGCCTGATCGACGCGGTTGAGGACAATGATGCGCGGTTTTCCCGCCGTCAGCTCGTCGACGTCGGGATTGCGTGACGAGCTTGGGATCCGCGCGTCGACGATCTCGCACACCGCGTCCATGTTCGAAAGCTCAGAGGCGATCATGCGGCGGGTCTTCGTCATGTGCCCCGGAAACCAGCTCAAGTTGTCCAACTGCATGCTGCTTATCCTTTCCTCAGAAGGCCGATGCGCCCAAAGTCGCGCTTTTCCGTGACCGTGTCGGGGCCCGGGAACACCAGAAACACCGCCTTGCCAATCAGGTTGCGCAGGTCGACCGGCCCAATGCGCGGCTCGCGGCTGTCCGTGCTCATGTTGCGGTTGTCGCCCATCAGAAATACCGAGCCCTCCGGCACCGTCAGCGGGAAATCCGTCCCCTCATAGGTGTAGGTCAGGTCATTGATATAATCCTCCTCAAGCGCGACGCCGTCCACATAGACGATACCGGCGTTGAAGTCGATGTCGATCGTCTGTCCGCCCACGGCAATGACACGCTTCACGATCGGATCGTCGGAGAACGACTGCTTGCGTGCGATCACGATATCGCCCTGCCTGTACTCGCGCACGAGGCCGGAATTCACCACCAGCAACCGGTCGCCGTCCTGCAGCGTCTGGCGCATGGAGCCGCCCTGAACGCCCATCATGCGGACCGCAAAGGTGAACACCAGCACGATGATCAGCATCGCCGAAGCGAGCGAACGGACCCATTCATACAGATCACGCCCGGGCACGGCGGAGGCGGTTTTTTCTTCGTTTTCCGGCAGCTGTGTATTATCCAAATTATCCATGGTCTGCTCCGTTTTTCCAGATGTGGAAAAAGCATGGCGGACGCCATGCTTTTTCGAAAGGTATGGATGTGCTTACTCGGCGACGGTCTTCGCCTCAATGACCTTGACGGTACGGCCGTTATAGGTACCGCACTCGGGGCACATTCTGTGGGGCTGACGCAGAGCGCCGCACTTGGGGCACGCGACCAGCGCGGGAGCCGTCAGCTTCCAGTGGGAGCTGCGTCTCTTATCGCGTCTTGCGCGGGAAACTTTTCCCTTAGGGACTGCCATGATGACACCTCCTTGATTGATAACGGCACAAGGCCGTAAATTTACGTTATAAAAGCTTTTGCAGTGCCGCCCAGCGCGGGTCAGGCTCCTTTTTGCAGCGGCAGGTCTCAACGTTGAGATTCGCGCCGCAGCCGGGACACAGGCCCTTACAATCCTCACGGCAGAGCGTTTTGGTGTCCATGTTGAGGATGAAAGACTCACGCGCAAGCTCGTCCAAATCGAACGAGCCGTCCTCCAGCAGCAGAATGTCGTCGTTCTCCTCGTCCTCCAGCTCGTTGGCAAGCATTCGCTCCAGCGAGACATGGAAGGGCTTGTCGAACTCCGCGCCGCATCGGTCGCACACGCACGCAAGCACCGTGTCGACGTCCATATGCAATTGAAGCATCCCTGCAATGTTCCGCACCGCTCCTACCACTGAAACGGGCCGAACTGCCGGACACAGCCCGCCGAAGTCCACATCGGAAAGGTCCAATTCCTCGTTGAACGCAATTCCGTCTCCGGGGGTGTTGATGATTCTCCTGACATCCAGACGCATGGCACACCTCACAATGACACGAGTGATATTATAGTAAATAGGTCCGCACTTGTCAAACATTTTTTTACTTTTTCTTGAATTATTTTTTCCCGTGCCGTACAATGGGCTTGCGCAGGATCAACGCAAACGCTTGCAGGAGGTTTTCATGCGGGAATTTATCATCGGAAAAAACGACGCCGGGCAGCGGCTCGACCGCTTTCTCGCCAAGGCGATTCCCCTGCTGCCCGCCTCGCTGGCGCAGAAATACGTCCGCATCAAGCGCATTAAGGTTGACGGCGCGCGCGCGCAGCGGGACCAGCGTCTGAACGAGGGCAGCGTCGTGCAGTGCTACGTCAACGACGAGTTTTTTGACGCGCCGGACGAGAGCAACGTCTATCTCACCATCGCGACGCCGAAGCTGAACATCGTCTACGAGGATGAAAACCTGCTTCTGCTCGATAAGCCCGCCGGGCAGCTCTGCCACGCGGGCGACGACGGCGGCGGGATCACCCTGCTCGACCACCTGCTCGCCTATCTCTATCAAAAACGCGAATGGCGGCCGCGCGAGGAAAACGCCTTCACGCCTGCCCTATGCAACCGCATCGACAGAAACACCGGCGGGATCGTCATCGCGGCGAAAAACGCCGAGGCGCTGCGCATACTGAATGAAAAGATCAAAAACCGCGAGATCGCAAAATACTATCTCTGCGTCTGCGTCGGTCGCCCGGACCCGGCGCGGGGTACGCTGGAATGCTTTTTGCGCAAGGATGAAAAGGAAAACCGCATGCGCGTCTATCATCACCCGGTTCCCGACGGTCGAAATGCGATAACTCGATACGTTACTCTCGAAACTTGTGAAGCTATCTCATTGATTGAGGTCGAGTTACTCACCGGACGGACCCATCAGATCCGCGCCAGCTTCGCCGATTTCGGGCATCCGCTGCTCGGCGACGGCAAGTACGGAAACGGAGCAGTCAACCGTAAATACGATGAAACCGGGCAGCTGCTGTACTCCTACCGGCTCCGTTTCGACTTCCCCACCGAGGCAGGCGTGCTGGAATACCTGCGAGGCCGGGAGTTCTCCGTCCAATCCGTGCCGTTCCGAGAGAAATACTTCAGCTGATTTTGACAAAAGAGAGGGCAATAAAAGGCCCTCTCTTTTTATATTTCGACAAAGTTTTATTTTATAAACTTTTTGTTTAATTTAGTGTTGCCTTTTTCGCGCGTTGGTGTATAATATCCGTCGGTTTGATTTGCAAAACAAAAAGTTCGCTAAATTAAACGCCACGGAGGGGCCGCCTATGGATATTGGAAATAAGATCAGGCAGCTGCGCACGCAGAAGGGGCTGACGCTCGAGGAGCTTGCCAGCCGAAGCGAGCTGACGAAGGGCTTCCTGTCCCAGCTCGAACGCAACCTCACCTCTCCCTCCATCGACTCGCTGGACGACATTCTGGAGGCGCTGGGGACCAACCTCTCCGACTTCTTCCGTGAGGACAAGGTCGAGCGGTTCATCTTCCGTGAGGAGGATTTCTTTGTGGATGAGCGCGACGGGTGCACCGTCCACTGGATCGTCCCGAACACGCAGAAAAACCGCATGGAGCCGATCCTGCTCACCCTGCCGGAAAACGGGCAGTCCTTCGAGCTCGCCCCCCACAGCGGCGAGGAGTTCGGTTACGTGATCGAGGGCGAGGCGACGCTGGAGTGCGACGGAAAGCAAAGCACGCTGCACAAGGGCGAGACCTTCTACCTCCACGGACGCACCTTCCACTCCATCAGAAACACACACAAAAAGCCAGCGCAGATCCTCTGGGTCTCCACTCCCCCGCTGTTTTGAGTCAACGAAACTTACGTATTATATAATAGGAGAGAGTATCATGGCAGAAGAAGCAAAGAAGCTCATTCAGTTCAGGAACATCGTCAAGAGCTTTGAGGACGGACAGGTCGTCCTCAAGGGCGTTTCCCTCGACATTTACGAAAACGAGTTCGTCACGCTGCTCGGTCCGTCCGGCTGCGGCAAGACGACGCTGCTGCGTATCCTCGGCGGCTTTTTGCAGCCCACCGAGGGCAAGGTCCTCTTCGACGGCGAGGACATCGTCAACGTCCCGCCTTATAAAAGAGAGGTCAACACGGTATTCCAGAAATACGCGCTGTTCCCCCACATGAACGTCTATGACAACATAGCCTTCGGCCTGACGATCAAGAAGGAGCCACGGGACGTTATCGAGCAGAAGGTCATGCGCATGCTGCGTCTCGTCAACCTCGAGGGCTACGCCAAGCGCAACGTTACCGAGCTCTCCGGCGGTCAGCAGCAGCGCATCGCAATCGCGCGCGCCCTCGTCAACGAGCCCAGCGTTCTGCTGCTCGACGAGCCTCTCGGCGCGCTGGACCTGAAGCTGCGCAAGGAGATGCAGCACGAGCTCAAGAGCATCCAGCAGGAGGTCGGCATCACCTTCATCTTCGTCACGCACGATCAGGAGGAGGCGCTGACCATGTCCGACAAGATCGTCGTGATGAACGCAGGCGAGATCCAGCAGATCGGCACGCCGACCGAGATCTACCGCCGCCCGGTCAACGAATTCGTTGCAAACTTCATCGGCGAGACCAACATCATCGACGGCGTAATGCTCGAGGACGGTGTCGTCGTCTTTGAGGACAAGCGCTTCCCCTGCTCCGCGCGCGGCTATGAGAAGAACGAGAAGGTCGACGTGGTCATCCGCCCCGAGCATCTGGACATCGTCCCGCGCGGTCAGGGCATGCTCAAGGGCGTGGTCAAGTCACAGCTGTTCAAGGGCATGCACTACGACACGGTCGTGGAGACCCGCACAGGCACCTCGATCACGGTCAAGATGCAGGTCTCGCAGGACAAGCCCGTCACGAACGCCGAGGCGGGCGAAAAAATCAGCGCGAGCGGCTTCCTGCTCGACGTGACCGACGTCGGCGAGCTGAACGACGCCAAGGTAATCGCGCTCGCCTCCGCCGAGGCGTGGGACGCCGAGACCGAGGAAAGCGTCTCCATCAAGACCGTCGAATACGACATCAAGCCCGAAACCGGCGAGTACAGTGTCACCTTCTCCACCGCCGCCGGCACCTCCATCACGGTGCGCGCGCTCGTCGTGCAGGAAAACCGCGTCGAGAGCACCGTCTATCAGGAGGAAATCTATGCCATGAACTTCTTCAAGAAGGTCGAGGACATTCAGGAGAGCATGGCGCTGGACACGGACCTCAAGATGTGGGCAAACGCCTCGGCATGGAGCCTTGAGGACGAGAACGAGCAGGTCGAGATCACCGACGTCAAGTACGACTTCGACCCCGAAACCATCACGCCGGGCGTATACGACGTGACCTTCTCCACCGAGGGCTATGAGTACAAGGTCTCCACCACCCGCGCCGCCGAGGAGGGCTCCGAGGTCGGGCTGACGTTCCGCCCCGAGGACATCCACGTGATGAAGAAAGGAGCCCGCCGGTGAAACAGTTTCGCTCCATGACCTATCCCTATGTCGCCTGGATCGCGGTCATGATCGTCGTACCGATGCTGCTGATCGTGCTCTACGCGTTCACAGAGTCCGGCAACGACGTGCTGACCTTCCGCTTCACGCTGGACAACTTTGTGCGCTTCGTCTCCGACCGCGTGTTCCTCTCGGTGCTCTGGCGCTCGCTCTATATCGCGCTCGTCACAACGGTCATCTGCATCCTGCTCGGCTACCCGATCGCCTATGTCATCGCGCAGCTTCCCGAGCGGAGCAACACGATCCTGATCCTGCTCATCACGATGCCCACCTGGGTCAACATGCTGGTGCGCACCTATGCGTGGATGGGCATTTTGCAGGACGAGGGCGTGCTCAACAGCTTTCTCGGCATGTTCGGGCTCGGGCCCGTGCCGATGATCCACACGAGCTTCGCCGTCATCCTCGGCATGGTCTATAACTTCATTCCCTTCATGATCCTGCAAATCCACACCTCGCTGGACAAGATGGACAAGAACCTGCTCAACGCCGCCAACGACCTCGGCGCGAACCGCGTGCAGACCTTTTTGCGCGTCACGCTGCCCCTCTCGCTCCCCGGCGTCATCTCCGGCATCACGCTGGTGTTTCTGCCCGCAGTGTCGAGCTTCTTCATTCCCAAGCTGCTCGGCGGCGGCCAGTACGTCCTCGTCGGCAACGTGATTGAGTCGCAGTTCCTCACCTCCGGCGACTGGAACTTCGGCAGCGCGATCTCCATGATTATGGCGGTCATCATCATGATCTCGATGTACCTCACCCGCAAGGTGGACGTCTCCGTCGCCTCGAACGGAAAGGAGTGAGCGCGCCGTGAACGATACGAAAAAGCAGAGCTTCGGCGCGAAGGTCATTCTTGCCCTGACGCTCCTGTTCTTCTACTTTCCGATTCTCTATATCATTCTCTTCTCGTTCAACGACTCGCGCTCGCTGACAAAATTCGGCGGCTTCTCCCTGCGCTGGTACGAGAAGATGTTCTCCGACTCCACGATGATGGAGGCGGTGATGTACACGGTGCTCATCGCGGTGCTTGCCACGCTGATCTCCACCGTCGTCGGCACGGTCACGGCGATCGGGCTGAGCAAGTCGCGCCGCGTGCTCACGGCGTTTGTCGAGCGCGTCAACGACCTGCCGGTCATGAACCCCGACATCGTCACGGCAATCAGCCTGCTGATGTTCTTCAGTGTGCTCGCCGTGCGCAAGGGCTTTTTGACGATGCTGCTCGCGCACATCATGTTCTGCATTCCCTATGTCATGCTCTCGGTGACGCCCAAGCTGCGCTCGTTGGACCCGAACCTCATCGAGGCGGCGCTCGACCTCGGCGCGACGCCCTATCAGGCGCTTATTCGCGTCATCGTGCCGCAGATTCGCCCCGGCATCGTCTCCGGCGCGCTCATTGCGTTCACCATGAGCTTTGACGACTTCGTCATCTCCTACTTTGCCACCGGCAACGGCGTGAATAACATTTCGATCCTCGTATACACGATGTCCAAGCGCGTCAACCCCTCGATCAACGCGCTCTCGACCATCGTGATCCTGCTCATCACGCTCGCGCTCGGCATTGTCAACATTGTGCCGATCCTGCGGGAAAAGCGCGGCGCCGAACGCAGCGCCAGGAACCGCAAGGCGACCGCGGTCGTCGCGGCGGTGCTCGCCGTGGCTCTCATCGGCGCGGCGGCCGCGGGCAGCGGCGCGCAGCGTCGGCGTCAGCAGGAGGCAATTGAAAAGTATGGCTCCGCGGTGCTCAAGCTCTATCTCCCCGGCGAGTATCTGGGCGAGGACACGATCTCCAACTTTGAAAGCCAGTACGGCGTCACCGTCATTGTGGAGAACTTCGACTCCAACGAGATGATGTACACCAAGCTTCAGGCGGGCGACTCCTACGACGTGTTGATCCCCTCGGACTACATGATCGAGCGCCTGATTAACGGCAACTATCTCACGCCGCTGGACAAGAGTCTCCTGCCCAACCTGGACAACCTCAGCGAGCAGGTGACCGGCCTCGGCTACGACCCGGCGGGCGACTACTCCGTCCCCTATCTCTGGGGCAGCGTGGGGCTTGTGTACAACCACGAGAATGTCGACCCCGAGCTGATCGAGGCGCAGGGCTGGGAGATCCTGCGCGACACCGACTACGAGGGCCGCATCTACGTCTACGACTCTGAGCGCGACGCGTTCATGATGGCGTTCAAGGCGCTGGGCTACTCCGCGAACACCGACGACCCCGCCGAGATCGAAGCCGCCTATGAGTGGCTGCGCCAGCTCAACAACACAATGTCCCCCGTCTACGTCACCGACGAGGTCATCGACTCGATGATTAACGGCTATCAGGACATTGCGGTGGTCTACAGCGGCGACGCGACCGTCATTCTCGACGAGAACGAGGACATGAGCTTCTGCATGCCGTATCAGGGCACCAACATCTGGTGCGACGCGATGGTCATTCCCTCGAACGCGGAAAACCCCAAGCTCGCCCACGAGTTCATCAACTATATGCTCTCCTATGAGGCGGCGTTCGACACCTCCGAAACCGTCGGCTACTCCTCCCCGAACGCCGAGGTGCTGGAGGAAATGAGCACACAGGAGGACCTCTACGCCGAAAACGGCGCTTACCTCCCCCGCAGCGGCTATGAGCTCGACGAGATCTATCACGACAACGTGACGCTCCAGCGCGAGCTGAGCAAGCGCTGGATCCGCGTGAAGGCGGAAGGCTGAAACCAAATAACTATGCGTTGACCCGCCGCGGCAGCTGCCGCGGCGGGTCAACGATACTTGTAATGGTATTTTAGTCAGCTCTCCCACGCTCCGCAGAGCGGAACAAAGGTCGTCCTGTCTACGAGCAGGAGCCTGTACTGCGTGCCGCTGCCCCGCATTGTCAGCACGGCGTTCCTGCTGCCGTTCACAGTCACGGTCTGGATCGCCGTCAGCCTGCCGCCGTCAAACCGCGCCGCGATCAGCAACGCGTTCTCGGCATTCTTCACGGCGTAGTCAAGCCTCGCGCCGTCTGCGCCGCCGTACAGATATATCGCCTGATCGTGGCGCGTGAGTGTGTTGCTTCACGTCTGGATCAGCGAAAGCACCGTTGTATTTGTACAACAGGTATATTTTATCATGCCATACAGTGCTTTGCAAGGTCAAAGTATCAAGAATCGTCCCCCAACGCAGCCATTTAGCGGGTAAGAGGCTTGTGCGGCGGCACATTTTGTGGTATGATAGGTTCAATTCACAAGCAGGAGGAAACACTATGCAGGTTGGAGAAAGCCAGGAGGTCAAGCTGGTCGTCACAGAGGCGGACACCGCGGAGGCGCTGGGCAGCGGTGGGCTGCGCGTGCTGGCGACGCCGCGGCTCATTGCGCTGATGGAGAACGCCGCGTACGCATATTTGCAAAAGGAGCTGCCGGAGGGCAAGAGCAGCGTCGGCGTGAAGGTTGACGTCGAGCACGTCTCCCCCACACCCGTCGGCATGGAGGTGCGCGTGACGGCTGAGGTCGCCTCGGTCTCCGAAAACGGGAAGCAGGTCTGCTTCAAGGTAAGAGGTTACGACGACGCGGGGCTGATCGCGGAGGGGCTTCACCGCCGCGTAATCATCGACGTCGAGCGTTTTCTTGCAAAATGCCAGAACAAGCAAAATCAGTAAAAGGAGACTGCCATGCACTATTCCGGAAGCGTTTACCGTCCGCCCAGCGAGGCGCACAGCCTGATCGTACAATGCACGCTGGGGTGCAGTCACAACCGCTGCGCCTTCTGCATCATGTATAAGGACAAGTCCTTCTCCATCAACCCGCTTGAGCAGGTGCTGGGCGACCTCGCGGAGGCGCGGGCGTACTATCCGCGCATCGAGCGCATCTTCCTTGCCGACGGGGACGCGCTGGTCCTGCCGATGGACTATCTACTCGCGGTGCTGGACTATATTCGCGACCACTTCCCCGAATGCGAGCGCGTGAGCGCCTACGCCAGCACCAAAGCGCTGATGAAAAAGACCGACGCGGAGCTGCAAGCGCTGCGCGAGCACGGTCTCGCGCTCGTCTACGTTGGTCTGGAGACCGGGCTGGAGGAGCTGCTCAAGCGCTACGACAAGGGCGTGACCGTCGAGGAGATCATCGAGCATTCGCTGCGTGCGAAGGCAGCGGGCATGGCGCTCTCGATCACCGCCATCAACGGCATGGGCGGGCGCGAGCAGAGCGAGGAGCACGCCGTCGCCACCGCCGCGGCGCTCTCGCGCATCAAGGCGGACTATGTCGCCATGCTGACTCTGCGCGTCTACACCGGCACGCCGCTGCACGATTGGATCGAGCGCGGCGAGCTGACGATGCTCGGGCCGAAGGAGCTCGCCGCGGAAAACCGCGTCATTCTCCAGCACATCGACAGCGAGGGCAGCGTGTTCCGCTCCAACCACGCCAGCAACTATCTCCCACTCAAGGGAACGCTCAACCGCGACCGCGAGGCGCTGATCGAGCAGATCGACAAGGCGCTTGCCGGCGAGGTGCGCTTCCGCAGAGCGGTGGAGCTCGGACTATAAATAGAACCAAAGGAACGCTTCCATGAAAAAAGCAAAGCAAATCCTGTTGATCTTATGCGCCGCGTTGCTCGTCGCAGCCGTGCTCCCGGAGCAGGCATCCGCCTACGAGAATATGGCGGCAAGCAGCGACGCCATTGAGCTGATTAAGCGCTACGAAAGCTTTTCCCCCACGCCGTATCAGGAGAACGGGTACTGGTACGTCGGCTACGGCGTGCAGATTGGAAAGGGCGAGTACTCCGACGGCGTCACCGAGGCGGAGGCAGAGGCCCTGCTGCGCGAGCGGCTTGTCCCCATTGAAAGCCGTCTCAACCGCTTCTTTGCGGAAAACCGGCTCTCCCCCACGCAGGCGCAGTTTGACGCGCTCGCCGACTTCACTTATACGACCGGCGACGGATGGCTGAGCGGCAACAGCGCGCTTTTGAAGCTCGTCAGCGGCAGGACCACCGCGGATCGCCGCGAGACGGCGCGCGTCTTCGGCGTGTGGAGCCATGCGGGCGGCAAAGTCCAGCCGGGGCTTGCCGAGCGCCGATTGGAGGAAGCCGCGCTCTATCTGGACGGAAGCGCGGAAAGCAAGGAGGAATTCGTATTCCTCGCCGTCGAAAAACAGGAGGGCGTCATCTGCTCCACTGACTTCGCCGTCTATGAGTGCGGCGAGGCGTACGACGCGTTCCCGACGATGTTCCGCCTCGGCTACACGCTCTCGGGCGTGCGCACTAACTCCGGCGAGGTGCTTCGCCTCGGCGACACGGCAGACAAAAGCCGCTGCACCGCCCCGGTCTGGGAGAAGAACAGCTACGCCACCGCCTTCGATGACGTTTCGCCAGACAGCTGGTATTACGACTATGTGATGGAGCTGAATGAAAACGGCGTAATCAGCGGGCGCGGAAACGGATGCTTTGACCCGGGCGCTCCCGTGACGGCAGGCGAGGTTTTAAAGCTCGTGCTGCTTGCCGCGGGCGTTGAGGAGCAATCGCCAACCGATGCGCATTGGGCAAGCGGCTACGCCTCGTACATGGCTCAGCTTGCGCCGTTTTCCGACGGGCTTCTCGACGCGCTGGACGAGCCCGTCTCGCGTCTGGACGCCGCGCGTCTGGCGGCAGTCGCGCTCGGGCTGGGACAGTCGTTTGCAGACGCCCCCTTTGCCGACACGGACAACGGTTACGTCACGGCGCTCGCGGAGGCGGGCGTCGTGAACGGTTCGAAGGAGCAGGGCGAGCTGGTCTTCCATCCCGACAGCCAACTCACCCGCGCGGAGATGTCCGCCATTGTCTGGCGGCTGCGCTGCGCCGCGGCGCTCGGCACAACGCAGACCGTGCGCTACGGCTCGCGCGAGCTGGACGTCATCGGCGGCGTGCCGCTCAACCGCTACGATCCGTCGGGATTTGCCGGAGACGGAAAGGGCAAAACCTATTCGGAGCCGGGCGTCACCGTTCTGCGCGGCATTGACGTCGCGCGCTTTCAGGAGGAAATCGACTGGGAAACCGCCAAAAACGACGGCATAGACTTCGCGATCCTCCGCGTGGGCGGACGCTTCTGGGGCTCGGGCGAGCTGTATGAGGACCGCCTCTTCGAAACCTATTATCAAGGCGCGGACGAAGCGGGGCTCCGACTCGGCTATTACTTTTTCTCGCAGGCAATCACCCCGGCGGAGGCGGAGGAAGAGGCGGATTACGTACTGGAGCATCTAAGCGGCAAGCGCGTCGACGCGCCAATCGTGTTCGATTGGGAGACCGCTGGCGCTTCCGACGCGCGGACGAACGGCCTCCCTGTGCAAACCGTCTGCGACTGCGCGGTCGCTTTTTGCGAGAAGATCGCCGCGGCGGGCTACACCCCCATGGTCTACATGAATACGCACGACGGCTACCTCAAATACGACCTCTCCCGGCTCACGGATTATCAGATCTGGTACGCGGGACAGTACAACGGCGCTTACCCGCGCTTTGTCTATGATTTTCAGATGTGGCAGTACACCTCCTCCGGCGAGGTCGACGGCGTCAGCGGGCACGTCGACATGGACCTGTGGTTCTTCCGCTGAGCATCTGTGAGATTTGTCGCGCGGTTTTTTCTTCTTGCCTATTGACAAAGCAAAAAATTGCATTAAAATATTTCATGGTGGTATTTGACATTTTTGATATTCGTGCGAATGGGAGATGGAGCGTTTCATGGAGATCCGCAATCTGACGACTTTTTTAAAGGTAACTGAGCTGAAGAGCTTTTCCAAGGCAGCGGAGGCGCTGGACTACTCGCAGTCCGCCGTGACTGTCCAGATCCAGCAGCTTGAACGCGAGCTGGGCGTGCAGCTGTTTGACCGCATCGGGAAAAACGTCTCGATCACGCAGTACGGCAAGGACTTTGTCGCCTATGCGCGCGACGTAGTGAGCGCGGTGTCCCGAGCCAGCGCGTTCGCCACCTCAAACGAGGACCTGACCGGCTTTGTCCGGGTCGGCACGCTCGACTCCCTGATGACGGCGTCCTTCTCCGATATCATCCCGGCGTTTCACGAGCGCTTCCCGCACGTCATTGCCAACATCCACGGCGACAGTGTGACGCGGCTGAAGGACCTGCTGATTAAAAACGAGCTAGATCTCATCTATACGCTGGATGGCCAGCTGCAGGACCCGCAGTTCGTCAAGGTCTTTGAGGCGGAAGAAGAGGTCGTCATTGTAACGCACATCGACAATCCGATTGCCAAACGCAAGGACGTTCAGCTCGCCGAGTTGGTGGGACATCCCTTTGTACTGATGAACCGCAACAACGCCTACCGCGACCAGTTTGACCGCGAGCTGGTCCGCTGCGGGCTCTCCATCGAGCCGTTCTGCGAGTTGGAAAGCGACGTCCTTGCCCTTCGCCTGATTTGGGAAAATCCGGAATATCTGTCCGTCCTCCCGCGCTACACGGTGCAAAAGAGCATTCACGAGCAGCAGCTTGCCATCGTTTCGGTCGCCGACTGCGAAATGCGCCAGTGGCGCCAGCTCCTCTATCACAAGAACAAGGTGCTGACGCCGCAAATTCAGGGCATGCTCGACACGATCCTCGACGCCGCGAAGAAGCCCCAGTAAAACCATCAGCTAAAAAAGCATCGCCCCTCTTTTTCAAAGAGGAGCGATGCTTTTTTCAGTTGATTCTCATTCCTCGTCGCCGCTGTCTTCGAGGTCCGCAGCGTCAAATTCGAGCTTTGCGCCGCAGTTCGGGCAGACGATCACGCCGTCCTCCAGATAATCCTCGTCGAAGAAAATCTCTTCCTCGCACTCAGGGCAGGTCGTGGCATAGACCGGCTCGTCATCGTCTTCCTCGTCGTCCTCGTCGTAGACCAAGTCCTCGATGTCCTCCAGATCCTCGCTCAGCACGTCCAGACCGTCGCCAAGCTCCGAAACCTCGTCGGTCAGGTCCTCGATCTCGAGCGCAATCTCGTCCAGCACGCTGACGATTGCCTTGAACAGCTTTGCATTGTCGGAACCCTCGTCCAGCTTGATGCCCTCCATCAAGCCCTTGAGATATGCGACCTTCTCAGAAACGCCCATGCTCATACTCCTTTCTTCCGTGTAGCTTTGAGGCTGCATCCGTCCGATGATGAATGCAGCCCCCTCCTGTTTTTCCTGTAGTATGCTTACTTCGCGCGGCCGATATACTCGCCCGTACGCGTGTCGATCTGGATCTTGTCGCCCTCGTTGATGAACAGGGGCACCTTGACCTCCGCGCCGGTCTCGACCGTGGCGGGCTTGAGCGTGTTGGTCGCCGTGTTGCCGGCAAGGCCCGGCTCCGTCTTGGTGACGACGAGGTCCATGAAATTCGGGCACTCAATGCCGAACACGCTGCCCTTGTAGCTCAGGACCTTGCAGACCGTGTTCTCAGTGACGAAGCGGAACGCGTCGCCCAGAAGCTCCTTGTTGAGCGGCACATCATCATAGGTCTCCTGATCCATGAAGTGATAGAGATCGCCGTCGGCATAGCTGTACGCCATGTCTCTGCGGTCGATGGTGGCTTCCTCAAACTTCGCGGTGGGGTTGAAGCTGGTTTCGGTGACGCCGCCCGTGATGACATTTCTCATCTTGGTGCGCACAAACGCCGCGCCCTTGCCGGGCTTGACGTGCTGGAACTCGACGACCTGATAAACCTTGCCGTCCATCTCAAAGGTCTTGCCATTGCGGAAATCGCCGGCGGTAATCGTTGCCATGTTGTATTCCTCCCAGATTCCGAGGAAATCAGCAGCGACTTCCTCAAATAAAGTTCATTGGTCTATAACCTTACTTATTTTATCCTATTCCGTGCTCCAATGCAAGCTTTTTTTCTCATGAGACCAACAAAAAATGTCTGCTTTTCAGTCGGCAATGTAAAAGATGTCCACAAAGCCCGTGGTCTCCAGATTATCCAGCACCGTCTCGCCGACATTGATTAAGCGCATTCTCCCCTGCCGGTTCATCTGCTTCTGCGCCGAAAGCAGCACGCGCATCGCATCCGTTGCAAGGAATTTCAGGTCCTTCATGTCAATAATCAGCTCCGTCGCCTTTCCCAGCAAAGGACGCAGCTCCGCCTCCGCCTGCGACACGGCGTTGATGTCAAGGCGCCCCTTCAGGGAGATCGTCACCTTTCCGCCTTCGATTTCCTTGTTGACTGTCAGCATACGTCGTTTCCACCCTTCGCAGTCCGGCACATCCCGTTTTATTTCGCCTGGCCCGTTTGGCCGGGGCCGTAGTATTTCAGCGCAAGCATTGTGATATCGTCGATCTGCGGCATCGTGCCGGAGAAACGGTCGACCGACGCCTTGAGCGTTTGCAAAAGCACGCTGGGCGTAGCCTCCGGCTCCCGGTTCAGCGCCTCAAGGATATGATCCGTGCCGAACATTTCCTCCTGCTCATTGATTGCGTCCGTCACGCCATCCGTATAGACGACCAGCGTGTCGCCGGGGTCAAGCTGAAAACCGTGGTCGCGGAAACGGATGCCCTCCATCGCGCCGACCGGCGGCGTGTGGCGATACACCTGCAACTCGAATTTCTTTCCCGCCCGGCACAAAATCGGATGCCTGTGTCCGGCATTCGAAGCCATGCCCTTGCCGGTGGAAAGCTCCACGACCGCGAGCCACACCGTCGAGAACATCTCTGCCCGGTTGCCCTCAAGCAATTGCTCGCTGACGCTCTGCATCACCTCGGCGGGAGAGAAGCCCTGCAACGCGCGGTTCTTGACCAGAGTTTTGACGATGACCATGAACAGCGCCGCGGGAATGCCCCTGCCGGATACGTTTCCCACAACCATGGCAAGGTGGTCGTCGTCAACCAGGAAGAAGTCGTAGAAATCGCCGCCGATTTCCCGGCTGGACTCCATGATGGCATAGATGTCAAAGTCCCCGCGCTCAGGAAATGCCGGAAACACGCTAGGCATAATGTCGTTCTGGATCTGCTTTGCCACATTGAACTCCGCGCTGATGCGTTCCTTTTCCGCCGTATCCACCACCAGCGTCTTCATGTAGCGCTTCATATCCTCCGACATGCTCAACAGCGCGTCGGACAGCTCTTCCATTTCGTCGTGCGTATGGATATCCGGTTTTTCGAAGCGCAGGTCCTCCGGGTCCTGCGTGTTGCGCGAGGACGTCACGAAATTCGTGGACGCCGTTTGCAGCTTGACGATGGGCTGGATGATCCGCCTGCGCAGCCAGAAATAGGTGAAGCCAAACGACAGCACCGCCAAAATCAGAACGCTCGCGCCGGTAATCAGGTTGTAGTTGCGCCGCGTCCGATGGATCTCATCCATTTCGATATCAATGGCGAGGATCGCCACCGGGTCGCCGTTTTTGTTATGCAGCGGCATCAGGCCCGTATACATATAGCCGAACTGCGTCGTATTGCTGTAATAAGTGATTTCGCTGCTGCGGTCCATACGCGCGAGATACATCTGCGCGACCTCCGCGCTGTAGTCTGAGCCGGTAAGCCCGCCGAGCTTTGCCAGAATGTCGGAATACAGCTCGCGCTCCAGGTCCGAAACGCCGGCGATGACATTCATCATGTTGTCGGTCGGCTCCGTGTTGAGCGGTTTCACAACATACACATACTTGATATCGCAGGTGTTCTTCATGCAGTCCAGAAACGCCTGCGCTTTTTCATACTTTTCCGATTCCCGCCCGGTCTCGATGCAGACGGCAAGATCGTCCACGTCGATTTGGGATTCCGCCAGCCACAGCAGGCTTTGCAGATGCGCCTGATATCGGTCCATCATGCCCTTGCTGTAGGTGGTCGAGCCCAACACGCCAAGGCCGACGCCCAGCAGCAGCAGCATCAGGAGCGTGCCAAGCAGCAGAGAACGGCTGATCTTCCTTTTAGGCTGTGTATGCTTATCCATTTGCACCGCTTCCTTTTATTGACCGGTCGTTTTGTTGGTACGTACGATAACGCTGTGAAGCGCGCCAAGCACCGTCACCGCGCTGCAGAAACTCACCACGGTGGAAAGCAGCGGCGTGCTGAACATCAGCCATGCCATGACGACGGGACCGGCGGATTCGCCGATGTTTTCGGTGAAGTTATAGATACCCATCGCCTTGTCTTCCCCGTAGCTCTTGACCTGCGGCAAGTCGATAAAGTACTTCTGCTGCACGGGCTTTCCGAAGCTCGCCGACAGGCCGAGCAGCAGCAACGCTGCGAGCATGCCGATCAGCTCAGGCTTCCAGGCGAAAATCAGCAGCGCGAGGATGTTGATGCCGAGCGCCGCGTACATCGCGCCGTTGCCCATCCACTTGCGCGTCCGCTCCACCATGGTGTCGCCCACAAGGATCGACAACTCCGCGTAGCACAGGAGCATCAACGCCGTGCTGGTCTCACTGTAGCCGTGCTCGTCACAGAAGATCGGCAGGTAGTACATGACAAAGCTGCTGAACACGACATAGGGGTTCTGAATGCAGATCATGAAGGTGGGCACAAAGCGGTTGCCAAACAGCGTCCGCAGTCCCCCGCTCTTTTCCTTCGCCGCCTGTTTGTCGGGAATGACGATCGCGCCGGACATCTTGCGCATCATACCGCCGGAGAGAAGCAGGATCAGCAGCCAGAGCCCCGCGCCGGCCGCAAAGACCAGCCTCTGCCCGACGAGAACCGCCAAAACGCTCCCGCCAACCATACCGAGGTTGATGCCCGCCATCACGGCGGCGTTGTAGATGCTCAGGCCCCAGACCTGGTCATGGCTGTCGCTGACATAGGTCAGCAGGACGTACATCATGTTGGTCGAAAGGCCCACGCCGATACCGATGAGCGCCATACCGCCCATGATGGACGAGTAGCCGGGGACCAGGAAGATCAGCAGGTTGCCCGCAAACGCCAGCGCAAGGCTCAGCATAAGCGTCCGCAGAAGCCCGATGCCCCGGACGAACCGCGAGCAGAAGATCGCCGTCAGTCCGATGATGAAAACGTTGACGGTGTAGGGCAGCGACGCCAGCACCGCGGTGTTCTCGCTCCCCTCGGGCAGCTGGTGCATGATGTAGCTGGGCAGGAACGACGCCTCCAGATTGTACGCAGCAAAGATCAGCACGATCAGCAGCCGGAACAGATGACCCGGCAGCATGGTCGGGCGCGTCTCCGCCCCGGTGCGGTAAACGTCCACGTTCTTCGCGTACGCGATGACCTCGGAGGTGAGGAACCAGGCAATGATAGCAAACAGCAGGATAGAGGTCAGGACCCGGACAATCATGTTCCGCACCAGTTCCTGCAAAAGGACGACCTGCGTGCCCGCCGAGACCACGCCAGCGCAATTGCCCTCGACGTCCAGGATCGGGACCTTGACGCCGAAATAAGTGCCGGAGATGTCCTCGATCGCTTCGCTGATGACGGGCTTCTTCGTCTCATAGACGGTGATGGTCTCATCCGTCTCAAAGGCGCTCAGGGGGTAGTATGTGCCGATAGTGCCGTCCAGATAGGCGATGCTGTACGCGCCCTCCTCACCGCCGTCATAGCGAAGGATGTTGCAGTAGGTATTTCGGTTAATACCTATGCTTCGGTCAAAGACGTACTCCATCGCGGCGCTGAGCCGGAGATAGGCGTCAGAGCCGTAGTCGCCGGGTTCGTTGATGCGCAGCACGTCTTCAGAGCGGATGCTGTTCGCCGTCGAAACGGCACAGACGATCAACTCCTCGTTGATCTTATCCGTATAAGCCTTGCGGAAGCTGTTGATCATGATCGACCCGGTCAGGACCGTTGTAATAAGGCTCATCGCAATAGCCGCAAAAATGATCTGCTGCATGTTCGTGCGCTTGCGCGATAACGCGGCATTGAGCACGCGCAGCACCAGGATCACGGCAAGAATGAGCGCGACCGCGGCGACCGCGCACGCAAGATACTTCTTCACCATGGGGCCTGCGCTGTTGCGAAACGCCATAATGACACCGTCCGGCAGCTGCACCGAGCTCTCGTCGGTCAGAATATACCGCTCGACGCCCGTGGAGCTGTCGACGTCCACGGTCACGGAATCCGTATCCTCAACGACTGTCTCGCTGCGCCCATCCTTAATCAGGACGTGCTGCACGGTGCGGGAGCGAATATCCGTGTAATAGACCTCGCCCGCGTCCGAAACCGAAATGCGGTAGGGAACGCGCTCCTTTTCCTCCGCGAAATCGACATTGTAGATTCTCTCCCGCAGGCCGTCCGCCTGAATGCGGAACAGCGTGCCGTTTCGGTCAAGGATGTAAAGCGTACGCCCGTCGAAGCACGCGTCGCTCACCGAGCGAAACGCGTTCGCATAGGTAAAGCTGGTCTCCGAGTGGGACATGTCGCTCAAATTGACGCAGTGGGAAACGATCTCGTCTTCCTTGCACTCGATATAGTGGAGCTCCCCGTTCTTCTCGCTGACACCGTGGAAGGCGTGCTTGCTCAGGAAGTCCTCGCCGTAGTCTCTCTCGTCAATGACGCGCAGATTTTCCCCTGTGCTGTCGTAGGCAAGGATCTGCTCGCCCACGACTGTCATACCGCCGAAGGAGGAGGCGTTGAGATAGACGCAACCGTCCTCGCCGACGCAAAAGCCGTCCACATACAGCCCGGGGCTGACACGGTAGATGATCGAGCCGTCCGTGGACGCCTTGGTCAGGGTGCTGTGCCCGGAGTCGAGCACATAGACCCAGCCGCCGTCCATTCTCGCCTGATAGCCCTGGGAGACCGGGTACTCCTGCCGCGTCGAAAATACGCCACCGGTCCACGCGATATACAAAAACACCAGACACGGAAGCAGAATGACCAACAGGATAATATCGCTCTTATGGACGCGGCGGTCTTTCAAATATGCTTTGAACTTAGCGAACCAACCCATAATCACCATATCCTTTATCTTTCAGCACCGCGTTGTAGATCGTCGTGCTTTTGTTTGCGCACAGAAGCTCGGGAAAGAGGATGCAGTCCAGATTAAACAGGCCCTTGTGCGCTTTTTTGCTCTTTCGATAGCTGTCGGTCTCGTCCATGCTATCCACCTCGATGATCTCCGTGATCCCATCCAGGTAATACGGCAGTCCCTGCATGGATATGTAATCCTTGATCGGCTCCACCTTTTCCGGGATCGCCGTCAACGCGTGGAGCACGCGGCCGCGCTCGATGTACGGCGCGCGTTTTTCGTAAAAGAATTGGCAGAATTCCCGGTCCCGGTCGTGCAGCACGCGGAAATTCACGTCGGGGTATTCCCTGCTCAGCTCCTGGATGCGCGCGAGGAAAAGGTCGGTCACGCGGTAGAGCACCGCCTCAAAGTCGTGCATGACGCGCTCGCGCATACCCTCGTCCACATATTTCAGAATGGCGGCAAGGTACTTCTTGTACGACATGTCGGGAAGCGGTATCACCAGCAGCGCGGCATGGACCGCGCTGGCGACCTGGAAGGCATAGAGCAGGTTGGCATACTCCTGCGGCGTCACGTCCTGCTTTTGGTCCCGGAAGGTGATGCCGACAACGTCCGAAGCATGGGCGCGCACAAAATCGCCCAGAGACGCCTCCACGTCCAGCGTCGCATTCTGCTGATACATCTTGCCCGTGCTGTAATCGAAGGTCTGCTTATCCCCGTCTTTCAGCGCGACGTCCACCAGCACCTCATGTACGCTGAAGATACAGGGGCCGCCCTTGATCCCGATCTTGCGACCCTCGTCAATGGCGGCGCGGATATTCTCCAGCCCCGCGACGAAGTACGGGTAGCTATCGCGCTTTTTGTAGTCCAGTGCGCGCAGCTCGGGCAAAACGTTGGTAAGCATTTGAAAATCTGCTACGGTCACTACTTTTTTAAACAACAGCCGCTGCTGCTCCGGAGCGCCCGTCTCTTCCCAGCTGTACAGGTCGGAGGAGACCAGCGTAAAGTCCAGCATCTCCGCATTACTGTCGCGGTAAGCCGTCTGCTCCAGGACTCTGCCGGATTCAGCGATCACGCGGCGCAATGTTGTTTCCATCGTGTGTTATTCCTTTCTGAACCGTTCTATGATTGCCATTTCTCCCGCCGCTCAAGCGGCGGATAAAATATGGCGAATATTATAGTAAGCGCATTTACTATATCATCTTACTATAATAGAACAAAAAACTCAACTTGTAAATGGCATATTCTCAAGAAAGTTCAGAAATGATCTCGACCATGTCACGGTCGATGCCGGATTGGAACGCCACGCGCTCCGTATGGGAGCGGATATACTCCACCGCGTTCCTGTCGGACGCGCTTCCTTCGCCTTCCAGCGGGCTCTTTCCCCCCATCGGCGCAAACATCCGAAGATGGAACGTGTTTTCCTCCGGAAGGATGCCGCATTCGACCTTGATGTCCGTACCCGCCTTGCAAACGCGGCAGCACAGGGTAAAGAGTTCGTCCGCCAGCAGGATCAGCCTCGCCTGGTCCTTTGCCTTGATCCCGCCGTCCTCCAGCGTCTTGCGCATAAACTCCGTAACGTCCGTGGCATATTCCGGCGTACCGCGGATCATGGTAAAGACGTAGTCCTTGCTCCCCTTCTTGTACTCCAGAGCGAGCACAGCGGAGCTCAGCACGTCGTCCCCGCTCTCGCAAAATGCGGCGGCCTCATCCTGAACATAGCGGAGAAGCTCGTCCAGGCTGTGCGTTTTATTCCTGCTGCGGTTGAGCGCGGACTGGAACTCCTGCTCGCTGAACTTTTCGCCCTTTCTGTTCTCCATTTCGCCCAGGTCCGCCGTGTAGAGGAACAGGCGGTCGCCCTGATTGAGCCGCAGCACCTCCGAACGGTAGCTCACGCTCTCGTTCGCGCCGAGCGGCGCGTAGACCGGCGTTCTGAGCCACTCGTACCGCTCCTCGCTGCGCATCAGGAAAGGCATCGAACCTCCCGCGTTGACAAAGGTGAGCTGCCCGCTGACCGTATTGAGAACGCCGACCAGAGCACAAACCGAATTCCGCCCACCGAAATCATAGAGCTGGGCGTTGACGTCGGACATGGTCTCGATCAGCGAACGCCCCATGCGCAGGCGGCTGCGGATGGCTGTCTGCGCCACCACGGCGAACAGCGCCTCCGTGATCCCGCCGCCCGGCACCTGGCCGACCACAAGGCACAGCGTATTCTCGTCCAGATAGAAATAATCATAGAAAGCGCAGTCCCGGCGCGTCCCCTTCTGCACCCCGCCAATCAGGCAGAATGTCATGCTCGCCGTGTTTTCCTTGAGTTCCTGCGGCAGAAGCGAGCTGCAAATCTCGTCTACCACGCGCATCTTGTACGTCTCTTCCGAAATGCCGGTGCCGCGTTTGACAACCGCGCCGCCCTCCTCCGAGCCAATGTATGCGGCAATCGCGCGTGCCGCCTTCCCCGGCGCTCCCTTGACGGTCTCCGCGCGGCGGCACAGCTCCTCCGTATCCAGCTCCTCCATCTGCCCCGTCAGCTCCGCGAGCTTTTGCAGCGGGGACAGCACCCTGATGTGCAGGAAGATGATATAGCCGACCGCGCAGGCAAGAAGCAGAACCAGCATCCACTGCATGCCCTTCGCATCCTCCACGTCGCGCAGCGCATTGGTGAGCTTCTTTTCCAGCTCCGCCAGCTCCTCGTTGGGTCTTGTATTGATGATTACCGTTTTTGTCGCGTCGTCCCAATCCACGTCGAAGCCCACGGCGTCGCCCAGCTCTCTGAGCTGCACATAAGTGCGCCCGTCGATCAGATAGCTGTCGAATTGGACCTCCTCGCCATTGACAAGGACCGTGTTTTCCGAGTGCACCGCCTCAGCAGCGTTTGCGCATACTGCGCCCCCGCACAGCAAAAGCAGGCTTGCAAGCAGCCCGGAAAAAGCTCTCAAAACTCTGTTTTTCACACACTCTCTCCTCCCAACACCATTTGCCCGGTTCACGCCTCTCCCTGCGGGTCGTCCAGCAGGTCGGCGTATTCCCGCAGCTGCTCCCGCACGACAACGATCTCGTTCTTTTTCAGCTCCGTAACGGCGGCGCGCAGAAGATGCCGCATGGAGATCGGCGCTCCCTCTCCCGCCGCCATGAACGCCGCGGAGAGGACAATATTCTTGATATGTCCGCCGGAGAGCTCAAACTTCTCCGCTAGGAACTGCCAGTCGATGTCCTCCGAAACCGGCGCGTCAGCCGGAAGCATGCCGCGGTATATCGCCTCGCGCGCTGGAGGCTCCGGGAACGGAAAATACACCACATAGGTGATGCGCCGCATAAACGCCGCGTCGATATTGCCCATCAGGTTGGTCGCAAGGATGCAGACGCCGTCGTATTCCTCGATCTGCTGAAGGAGGTACGCCACCTCCACGTTGGCATTTCGGTCGTGCGAATCCTTGACCTCGCTGCGCTTTCCGAACAGGGCGTCGCACTCGTCAAAAAACAGGATGCAGCTTGCGTTTTTCGCCTCGGTGAACAGCGCGCGGAGGTTTTTCTCCGTCTCGCCGATGTACTTGCTGACGATCTGCGACAGGTTGATCTTATAGAGCTCCATGTTCAGCTCATGGGCGATCACCTGCGCGCACATGGTCTTGCCCGTGCCCGGCGAACCCGCGAACAGGATCGAAAGACCCCAGCCGTAGCCCACCTTGCGGTCAAAGCCCCAGCGCGCGGAGACCTGATGGCGGTAACGGATGTGCCCGCATGCGCGGCGCATCAGGTTCTTCTGCGAATCCGGCAGCACCACGTCGTCCCACGTGTAACCGGCTGTGACCTGTGTCGCCAGCTCTCCCAGCCTGTGCACCGACTGGCGGTAGCAGCAGCGGTGGATCAGCTCGCTGGACACCTCGTTCTCGCCGTTCAGTCGCGCAAGCCCCGTCGCCTGCTCGCAGGCGACGCGGATCTGCCGCGGGCTAAAGCGGAATTTGGAGGCAAGCTCCTCCGTTGTGCAGCCGGTCAGCCTTGCGTCGCGCAGCGCGCTTTCAAAAAGCGTCAGGCGGTCCGTCTCGTTTGCCTGCGGGAGCTCCAGCTCCACCGTAAGCGTACGCAGACGCATGGGCGATGCCAGCCGCGAGAGGAAGAAACGCTTATCCCGGCGCAGCTCCAGCCGCTCAAGCTCCTCCAGCATGGACTGCGGCGGCGGGACGCTCTGCCCCGTTTCGTCCTTTCGATCCAGATGATACAGGCAGAGATAGGAATCTGTCAGGTCCGCGGCGAGCGATGCCCGCTGCGCGGCCTCCCGCCAGTCGTCCCCCTCAAGGTCCGCAAAAACGCAGCGCGCGCGCTGCCGCGCCATCAGATGCTCGATCTGAAAGCGCTTGCCGCCGCCTGACGGCCCCGAAAGCCGCACGCAGCAGCGCTCGTGATAGGTAAAGGCGGCGTCCAACTGCCGCGCGACATTCTCCTGAATGGAAAGCGGGTCGAGGCGCTCGCGCGCGCCGCCGTCAAACAGGCGAAATGCGCCAGAGTCTCTGAGCGTCCCGTTTGCAAGGAACTCCACCACCTCGCTGCGAAGCACGAGAAGCCCCTTGTCCAGCTCCTGCCGGTCAAAAAGGCGCACAAACCCGCCGCCGTGAAACCGCGACATGCACGCCGCAAGCTCCATGCCCTTCGGCAGGAACAATTCGCAGCAAAGCGACACCCCCGGCGCCTTGCGCGTCATATCGTCCTGCAAATAGGCGAACAACTTCGTATATTTCAGGTCGATCTCCGGCGCATACGCCATGACGACGCAGCTTCGCTCGAATTCATCCAGTTCAAAGCGGGAGAAAAGCTCCCGAAGCGAAATGGTGGCGTCCGTCCGCTCAAGCCTCAGCCGGACCGCCGCCGTGGCAAGCTCGATCTGCTCGCGCTCGTCCTCGTTCAGCATGGTCGGCAAGCCGCGCTGGGCGGCCTTCGTCAGGTTGTGCTCAAACTCCTCCCGCGTCACCACAAGCCCCAGCAGATTCTTCATCTCGCTGGACGGCCCCAGCCACCTGTGGTGCGTGTAATAGTAATAGAGATGCAGGTCCAGCCACGCCATCAAATCGCGCAGCAGTTCGTCCTGCCCGTCATATCCGCTGTCCAGCCGGGACGCGTCGACACCGTTCAGCTCGTCTGTTTCCATGCCGTCTCCTTATGGCGTCTGCACCGTCATCGCGGGCGTCATTGAAATCTGGATCACGCCGCCGTAGGCGCACATCAGCTTTGACGTGTTGTTCAGCAGCGGCTTTCCACAGACCAATACGGTCGGCGCGCCCGGCGCCCACGGCGCAGGTGTGACCGGCGTACAGGGCATCGGCGTCAATACGCCGAGCGCCGCCGAGGTCGCCGACGCCACCGAGGGATTGGCGAGACTGGAGCACATGCCGAAGGTCGGGGGCTTGTTATCCATGATGGTCGCCTGCAGCATGTTGCAGGTCTGCACGGTCTGCTGCGACGAAACCGTGAGCGGGCACGGCGCCACACCAAAGGTGCAGGTACACAGGGCGGTCTGCACCACCGAATTTGCCATCGCTTACCCCTCCAGTTTCCATTCCACGCTTTGCTCGCCCGCGTGCAGCTCCGCTTCAAAGACCTTTCCGGCGCAAAAGCCCTTCAGTGTGTTCGGTCCGCGCAGCAGGACCTGCACGGCGCCCGCCTCGTCCGCGGTATAGGACTGCATGGGGACCAGCTCCGTCCCCCGGCTGTGGACAAGCGCCGGAGGCGGCGCAAATTCGCCCGTCTCGCCGCGCAGGGAGCGCAGATAGACCAGCTCGGGCGTTTTCTTGTCCGCCATCAAAAAGTGTCCCGGGATCGGCAGCAGCGCGGCAGCGCCCTCACAGAACAGATGCGCCTCCGCCTCGCCGATCTCCGTCTTTTCCTGCGCAAGCTTGAGCCTGGTCCTCGGCGAAACGCCCAGCCAGATCCGCTCCCCCGGCGCAGCGTCTTTTCCACGCCTGAGCGTCAGCGTTACGCGCACCGTATCCTCCGGGAACCGATAACCGGCTCCGGGCTTGAGGGCGATCGTGTCCTCCACCAGCTTGCCGCCCTCCGTATGCAGCGGCACCAACTCGTCCCGGTAGCCGCTCCGGCTGATCTGCAAGACGTGTTCGCCGTCGTCCAGGTCCGTCAGCACCAGATACCCGTCCTTTTTCCAGATGGGGCGGCGCAGGGGCGTGCCGTCGAGCAGGCAGCGCGTCGCCGAGCAGTCGGTCAGCACAGCGCCGGAAAACCCGTCGCGCATCAGAAATACCGCGCTTGCCATGCGTCGGATCATGTTGCTTCTCCCTTCTTCTGGTCGCTGCCGATGATGACCTCGGTAACGCGCTTCACGCCGCGCTCGCGTCTGGAGTCGATGGTCACGCCCGTCAGGGTCACCACTATGGAGAGCTTATAGTCCTTGGAGTTGTTGTTCCATATCTTCAGCATCTGCTCCATCGGCATACGGTCGAGCGAAACATGGATCTGGGCGTTCTCCGCCGCGAGCGAGCCGCCGAGATACCTGCGGGGGATGACCGGGTTGTCGCGCAGCGTTTGGATCGCGGCTCCCATCATGCGCTGCTGGTCGGCCTCTTTCATCTGGGTGGGCGCCTTGGAATGCGCCGTCATCAGATAGTGCAGGGTATACTGCGCCGGACGTCTCCGCTCGGTCCCGCTGTCCACGCTGTAATAACCGGCGGAAAGGTTCTGCGCCTCCTCCTCGATGTGGTAGAGATACAGCGTCAGCTGATTGTTCTCGCTCTCATGGGGCGAGCAGAGGTTGATTAGTTCCCGGTTCCCCAGCGGCTCCGGCGTCAGGTTGTCGCGCAGCAGCTCGACCAATGCCGTGCCCGCCTCGGTCAGCGCCGTATAATCCGCCATACGCTCTTCTCCTTCCTTACGCTGCGTCGTCGTCCGCGGCGCTCTCCGTCTCGTCGTTTTCCTTCTCTGTGTTCTCGTCCTCGCCGGTTTCCTCTTCCTCCGGTTCCTCCACCACCAGGATCTCCGCGCGGAACAGCGGCTCAAAAATATCCTGATGCCAGCCGAAGGTGCGGGAGACCCAGCCGCCTGTCAGCTGGTTGAACGCGTTCGCCTGGCGCGAGAACTCCGCCAGAGCGGAGCACAGCCCCGCGCGTGCCAGCGCCTGCGCGTTCATGGCGCTGTACCACGACTCCTTGGAGCCGCTGCCCATCGAATACGCGCCCGCGGCGCTGTTCGTATAGGAGACCGCCGCCTGATAGCGCGTCAGCTCCAGCTCCACCGCGCTGTGCGCGTCCGCAAGGTCCAAAAGCCCCGTCTTCACGGCGGCCTCCGCCGCCTCGGCGGTCATTGTGCTGCCGGTCGCCTGCGCGTATGCCGCAGCGACAAGCGCCAGCTCGCCCACATCCTGCTTGGAGGGATCGAAGCTCACCAGCATATCCTCCAACGCATAGCTGCCAAGGTCATCCACGCCCGCGGCGCTCGCCTGAAGCTCCGCGCGCTTGAGCGCGGTCCTGCACGCCTCGATCTGGCTGGTGAGATTCAGCTGCTCCTGCTCCAAAGCCTCCGCGGTTTCCAGCGGGCCAAGGCCCTTCGCCGCGGCGTTCTTCGCATCCTCCAGCAGAACACCCGTGCGCGTAAGATTCTCCTCCAGAGCGCTCATGCGCTCGGTCTGCTCCCAACTGCTGAGCATCGCGTCGGCAAGGCTCACCGCATTCGCCGCCTCGCTCACCTCGGCAAACGCGCCCTCCGCGCCCTTATCTCCGTGGGAAGCGCCCGCGCCCATTCCGGCGCCGGTCGTCCCGTCCATCAGATCCAGCGCGCCGAGCAGAGCGTCCACGCGGCTGTCCGCGCCGCTCGCGGTGTTCGGCTTTTGCGCGGTCGGCACGGCGTTCAGGCGCTCCCAGGTGAGCAGCACCGCCTTTTCGCGCTCCGCGGTTTCATACAGCACGGTCGCGCGAAGCCCGTCCGACAGCGCGGTCTCCGCAGGATAGCTGCCGCTCGCGGCGCTCACGCCGAGCTGCGCATAATAGAATATCATGCTCTGCTCCGGCTCGACCCCCTCCGGCCACTGCGCGCTCGAGGTATGCTCCATGCCGGGCAGGATGGAGACCCAGTTGTTTTTCTCCGGTGCCGCAAGATAAAGCTGGTACACCGTGGACTCTCCCGCCTCGGTCTGGAAGGTGCAAAGCGCCGTCAGCCCAAGCTCCTCCGCTATGATGCGGAAGCCGGCGCCGTCGTTCTCGCTTCTCAGGTTTTCCTCGCCCAGCGCGGCGCGCAGCTCCTCCGTCGTGTATTTAATCAGCGCGCGCCCGTCGATCGTACCGCCGAGAAGCGGGCCCTCGTAGAGCTTCTTCCCAGCCTTGTTGTAAAGCGTGCCAAAGCCGGACGGTCCGCCGTCCGACCATTCTCCCTGATAATAGAGGAACCCGTTTTTCTTCCACTCCACATTGCCGGTAGGCTCGCCGTCCCGGAAGGACGCCGTCAGCTGGCCGTCGCCGGAGAAATACAGCGTCCCGTCCCCGTTGTAGGCGCCCTCGGAAAAGCTTCCGGCATAGGTCTTGCTGCCGTCCTCCGCATACTCCGTGCCGGCGCCGTCAGGCTTTCCCGAGAGGAACTGACCCTGATAGGCGATCTTGCCGGACGGATAATAGGACGTGCCCGTGCCCTCCGCCTCTCCGGCGTGGAAGCTGCCGTCATAGCACACCCTGCCGTCCTGATACAGCTTGCCGCGCCCCTCATAGAGGTCGTCCATAAACTGCCCCTCATAGAGCGGCTTTTTGTCCACGTAGGCAGTGCCGCTGCCGGAGCGCTTGCCCTCCACGTACTGCCCATCATACACAAGCTCTCCGTCGGCATAGAACTTTCCGCGTCCGCTGTACAGCCCCGCGTCAAACTGCCCCTCATAAGCAAGGATACCGTTCTGGTACTCCTTGCCGCTGCCGGAGCGCTCGCCGTCCCGCAGCTGGCCCTCGTAAAGCAGAACGCCTTCACGGTCATACTGCTTGCACTCTCCCTGGAGCACGCCGTCCTCCAGCCGTCCGGAATAGAGCGGGACCGTTTTCTTCTTGTCCGAAAACACGATGACGCGCCCGCTCCAATCCGCCACGCGCTTGTCGTTCTCATAGAAGCGCGCGGTCAAAAAGCGGCTGAGGACAAACGGCCACACGACAAAATAGACAATCAGCGCCAGCGCGATGAGCCCCAGGATCACCCGCATGATCAGCGCCTTGGATATGTACAGCCGTCCCGTCTCCACATAGTCCGATGGGCCGGTGGGCTTCTGCGCGGCGGACACCACGCCCTGCAACGAGGACGAAGCCGCCTTCGTCGCATGGCGCGAAAAATTCGTGAGCCTTCGCAGTTGAGAGCCAAGGCCCATGATCTTTCTCGAAAAGAACGCCTTGAGCGTGCGGAAAAACACGCCGATCGAACGGGTTATTTGATAAAATAAGTAATTCAAAAGGAATTCCTCCCTCGGGGAAGCATCAGTGTCTTATCACAGTCCTACCGAAGCCGGAACAGCCCCGCCCTCACCAGCGCAAGCACCAGCAGGGCAACAAAGCACACGCCCACCACGACCGTCACGATCTTGCGGACGCGGCGGCGGTTGAAGTCCTCCGCCGTCAAATAGGGCTGCACCGGCGAGCGGCGCACATACCCGTCCGCGCAGTGGACAGGCTCATGATATGTGTCGTCGTCTTCCTCCAACGGCGCGTGCTCCGTG
>SVKP01000080.1 GCA_015068395.1 Oscillospiraceae bacterium | reverse complement strand
GAGGGATGCAAATGGCAAAGAGCATTTTACATACGATCGAGAAAAACATGATAAGCTTTTCCAAGGGGCAGAAGCTGATCGCACGATATATTCTGGAAAACTATGACAAGGCCGCGTTTATAACCGTCATAGCCAAGCTGCGTTGCAAAGCGCACGACGGTCGACTCGCTGACCTGCACGGTCTTGCCCAGCCGGCTTGCGGTCATAAACGCAGCCTTGTCATAGTTTTCCAGAATATATCGTGCGATCAGCTTCTGCCCCTTGGAAAAGCTTATCATGTTTTTCTCGATCGTATGTAAAATGCTCTTTGCCATTTGCATCCCTCTGTTACTCTTGGAAATCCCGGACTTCTTCCTCGGTCAAATAGCGCCATTTCCCCTCCGGGAGCGCTCCGAGCGAAAGCCGGTGCTCCGCCACGCGGCGCAGCCGCTTGACATGGACCCCCACGGCGGCGCACATCCGCCGGATCTGCCGATTCTTCCCCTCGTGGATCGTGATGGAAAGCTCCGCCGTTTTGCGCCCCATGCGCAATACCTCCACCCGTGCCGGGTGGATCGCCTCGCCGTCAACGGAGGCAAGCGCCGAAAGCTTTTCCGCGCAGGTCCTCACATCCGCGGAGCCTCCCGCGACCGTCACATGGTATATCTTGTCGATCTCATAGCTCGGATGCAGGACGCGCTGCATCCACTCGCCGTCGTTCGTCATCAGGAGCAGGCCCTCGGAATCGTAGTCCAGCCTTCCCACCGGAACGACGCGCGCGCCGCAGTCCGAAACAAGCTGCGCCACCGTCGGCCGTCCCTTTTCGTCGGACAGCGTGCAGACGAAACCGCGCGGCTTGTTGAGCATCAGATAAATCCTGCGCTCCTGCCGCGCGAGCGGTTCGCCGTCGACGCAGATCGTGTCGCGCTCCGGGTCCGCGCTCTGTCCGAGCGCCGCCGTAGCGCCGTTGACGCTCACGCGACCGGCCTCGATCCACGCCTCCGCCGTCCGGCGCGAGCACAGCCCGGAGGCGGCGATCAGTTTTTGCAGACGTTGCTCCAATGCTATTCTCCCATATCTCCCCGCAGCAGGGCGCGAAGCCCTCCAGCCGGATGCTCCTGCTCCGCGCAGCTCACCGCGTCGATACGCCGGACAGTCGTCAGCGCAACGCGCCCGACCTCGGCGCCGTCGAGCAGGAAGACCGCCCAGCCAAGCACGTCTCCCTCCCGGACCGGCGCGTTTGCCGCCTCAACGCAGGCGATGTGCGTTGACAGGGACTCCCCCTGCGCAAGCGGATAGGAAAACGCCCGCTCCGCGCACAGCTCCACGCAGGACGCCTCGCCGCCCCGCACGGCGCACAGCGCGCAGCGCTCGCCGCGCCTGACGGCGCAGTCCCTTCGGTAGGCGTTGAAGCCGTATTCGTACAGCGCGGTATGATCCTGCCAATCGTTTCCGTCGTGCAGCGTCACCGCAATGAGGCGCATGCCGCCGCGCTCCGCGCAGGTCACCAGCGTCCGTCCCGCGCCCCCGGTATATCCGGTCTTGCCGCCGATGCAGCCCGAAAAGACGCCCAGCAGCTTGTTGTGGTTTCCCATCGTGCGCGTCCCAGCCGTCGCGGTCACGGACGAGACGATCCGCGCGAAGGCGGGCTCGTCCATGGCGTACGCCATCAGCCGCGCCAGATCGAGCGCGCAGGAGTAATGCCCCGCGGCGTCCAGCCCGCTGGGGTTGGCGTACGCGGTGTGCGTCATGCCAAGCGCAGCCGCCTTCTCGTTCATCCAGCCGACAAAGCGCTCCGTCCCTCCGCTGCCGCCGCAGCAGTCCGCGATGCACTCCGCGGCGTCGTTGCCGGACGGCAGCATCAACCCGTAGAGCAGTGCCTCCATCGTCAGCGTCTCACCCTCGCGCAGATACATCGACGAGCCCTCTCGCAGATGCTCCCGGCGGACCGTCGCGCTGTCGCTCAGCGCGCAGTGCTCCAGGGCGACGAGCGCCGTCATGATCTTGGTCGTGCTCGCAATCGGCTTTTCGCTCGTCTCGTTGCGGGAAAGCAGCACACGCCCGCTGTCCGCGTCCATCAGCACATAAGCCTCCGCAGAGACGTCCGGCGCAGATGCGGCGCCGCAAGGAATATCACTTAACAGCAAAAGCGCCGACAAAACCCATGCAAGCCAACTCAGGCGTAGAGCGCGCATACCATCTTCCTCCCGTCAGGTACGAATTCGGGAGTAGTATGCCCGGAAAACGCGATCAGAACATGTCTTTTTCTTCCTTTTTCTTTTCGACGAAGCCCTCCACGCGGTCGAGGACCTCGGGAACCATGTCGAGAATGCGGTCGACCGGCCCGACGGCAGGGATTGCGACGGGCACAACGCGGGTCACGCCGTCCTTGATGATTAGGAAGGACACCGGGTCGATCTTGACGCCCGCTCCGCCTCCGCCGCCAAACTTGTCGGTGGTCTTGCCGTAATCGCTGCCGCCCGTGCCGAAGCCGAACATGACGCGCGACACGGGAATAACCGTCACGCCGTCCGGCGTCGTGATCGGCTGGCCGACAATGGTGTTGGAATCGACCATCTCGCGGATCTTGGTCATCGTGGTCTCCATCAGCTCGCTCAGCGGCTTCTTTTCCTGGTTATCCATGTTCTGTTTCCTTTCTATGCGATTTTATCTTCCGGGGAATTTGTTTTATCTTCGGTAGGATCCGCGCTTTTCTCCGCCTTATTGTCATGCCTGTGCGCTTTTTTGAGGCGAAGGAACCACTGGAACAGAGGTATCGCAAGCGTAAACAGGATCGCAAACAGGTCGCACAGCCGCAGCGAAATGCCGACGCTGCCCTCCGCCGTGGTCGTTCCGCCGGTGAAATCCATACGGATGTGAAGCGACGGGTCGGGGATATAAAACGTCTCCTCCGCCTTCGGCATAAGCGTGAACATCGCGCTGCTCGCCATCCCGTAGGCAACCGCGACGGCGGAGGGGTCGTCTCCGGCGAAGGTGACGGTCAGTTCCAGCGGGTCGATGCGCACGCGGCTGCACGCTCTTCGGACCATCGCCTTGAGCGCGGCGAGCGCCGTTTTGATCAGGTCGATGATCTCCTCCAGCGTCGGCTTGGGGAACGTATGCTTTTTGCCCTTCTTTTCCTTTTTTTCTTTCTTGGGCTTTTTGCTTTCCTCTGCCGGTTTTTCCTCCTTCGGCTTTTTCGGCTTCTTTTCCTCTTTGGGGAAGACCGTAAGCCACAGCGCGCCGACGCGCAGCTTCACGCACAGCGCGCCGCCGAAGGAGACCAGCGCGCCAATGCGCAAAAAACCGAGCAGAAGAAAGATCAGCAAGATGATCCCAATGATTTTCAGCGCAGTCAACGCAAACACCTCCCCGTGGATGGATCAATCCGTTTCCCCCGGTTCCGATCCGTCTTTTGCAGCGTCCGGGATGTCAAACAGGCCAGACTCGCCGCCGATCCGCAGCTGCCCTTCCGCCTCAAGTCCGGGCATCTCGGGCAGCTCGTCGCGGGATTTCAAGTGGAAAACGCGCAGGAATTCCTTCGTTGTCTGATACAGGTGCGGGCGTCCGGGGACCTGCAGCCTGCCGCATTCCTCGATCAGTCCGCGCTCGAGCAGGAGTCCGATCGTATACGAGCTGTCCACGCCGCGCACCTGGTCGATGAAGGCGCGTGTGGTCGGCTCATAGTAGGCGATGATCGTGATTACCTCAAGCGCGGGCTGGCTGAGCTTCGCGCTCTTTCGTATCTCAAACGCCTTGCGGATCACATCGGCGTAATCCGGCGACGAGCAGAGCTGATAGGCGTCGTTCATGCGCACCAGCCGGACGCCGCGCCGTTCGTAGGAATAGTGGTCCTCCAGCTTTCGCAGGATCTGCTCCGCCGTCTCCTTGTCCAGCTCCAGCGCGACGCAGATGCGCTCGATGTCGACCGGCTCTCCGGAGGCGAACAGGATCGCCTCGATTGCCGACTCGAGCTCATGTAAATCCATTGCTGCCAATGCTTTCCTCCTCTTACGTCGCCGTGGTTTCCGGCACGTCCTGCTCGTAACCGACCGTGCAGTCGACGTCCGAGCCTGCCAGCCGGATGACTCTTTCCCTGCACAGCTCCAGCACGGCAAGGAAGGTGGCGACGACCTCGCTGCGCGAGCGGCTGCCGCGGAAGAGCAGCAGAAAACGGGTGATGCCAAATTGCCTGAGCCGGTCGAGGATTTCATCTGCCTTCTGGTTGACCGGGTAGGGCTCCCTGCGCACGATCTCGCTGAATGCCGCGGTATCCGGCGGCGCCAGGCGCTCCGAGCGGTCAAAGATCGCGCGGATGGCGCGGAGCAGATCCTCGACCTTATGGTCGTATTGGTAGATCGCGCCGCGCTCCACCGGCTCCGGTGCGCGCGTCATCGAATTGCGTCCGAATTCGCTCATTGCGCTCATGGTCTCGGTCATCAGCTTGACGCGAAGATACGTGTCCTTTTGCAGCCGCTCCTGCTCCTGCAGCGAACGGATCAGTTCGTCCATGTCGCCCTGCGTCTCCTCTTTTCCGTTTGGGAGCAGCATGCGCGATTTAATATACATCAGATGCGCCGCCATCGTGATGAACTCGCTGGCAATCTCAAGGTCAAGGCGCTGTCGCTGTTCCAGATAGTCCAAATACTGGTCGAGGATCAGCGCAATGGGGATGTTTTGAATTTCAATTTTATTCTTGGCAAGCAGGGACAGAATCAGGTCAAGCGGCCCCTCAAAGTCCTGAAGGGTCTCCTCGTTTCTCTCCTGCACGACGCTCTCTATTTTAAAGATCGGGTTATCCATTCTGTAAGGACCTCAGAAAAAGACCAGTTTCACCATTGCATCAAAGACCGTGTTGACGGCGTCGGTGAGAAAGCCGTCCAGTGCGCCGAAGAAGATAAGCGCATAGAGCAGGATAAAGCCGTAGCGCTCGTAATACATCAGCTTTTCGTACGCCGCGTCGGGAAGCGCAGCAAACAGCACCTTCGACCCGTCGAGCGGGGAGATCGGGATCAGGTTGAACACTCCAAGGCCCACGTTGAGCGAGGCAAGCATCTGCAAGAAGGTAAACAGCCCCTCCCAGAACGCGCCAACCGGCGCGTGGTATATGACCACCTTGCACCCCAGCAGCGCCAGCAGCGCAAAAAGCAGATTGGAAACGGGCCCCGCAAGCGCGGTCAGCGCCATGCCCAGCTTGGGATTCGGAAAGCGGCGCATATCGACCTGCACCGGCTTTGCCCAGCCGAAGCCCAGAAGCAGCATGGCGGCAAGCCCAAGCCAGTCTATATGATGCAACGGATTGAGGCTGATGCGATGCTGCGACTTTGCCGTCTCGTCCCCCATGGCATACGCCGCGAGCGCGTGGCAGGTCTCGTGTACGGTCAGGCACAGCAGCACCGCGGCAAGCCGCAGCGCGGTCCTGAGCATCGCCGCCGTATCCAGCGAGGCAAAATAATCCCGAAAGGCGTCCAATGAAGTATCTCCCGTGCGAATATGCATAATCTACGCATGATATACTCTAACTGAATTAGTATACCATCGGCGTCGTTCTTTTACAAGAAATTTTTGCAATTTTCCTTGCATTTTTCCTGCATCCGGGGCGGCGGACAAAAAAGGCGCGGTCTCTCACGAGATCGCGTCCTTCTTATGAGCAAGGTATTCTTCCCTTGTGATACGCAGCAGAATGATGCCGCCCTTCCTGCCAAACTCGCGAAAGCCGCAGGCAAGGTGCGTTTTGTACGCGGCGGAGCGCGTATCCTCGAAATCGTTGTGTATCTCCGGAACGCCAAGCTTTGTAAAGGCATAGTCAAGCAGCAGCCGGAGCGCCTCCCCGCTGTAGCCCATGCCGCGATACTTCGCCTCGATCACTATGCCCATGTCATACCAGTCGCCCTCGCGCGAGCAGTGGACGTTCACCTCGCCGATGAATTCGCCGTCCTCGTCGCGGACAACATAGGCGTAAAACTGCCTCGGCTCGTTGCCGACCAGCCATGCATAGTCCTCCGCCCACTTGGATTCCGGGAAGTCAATACAGCCCGTGTCATTGTGATAGCCCTCAAAACCCAGCTCGTACCCCGCGTTGTAGGACATGGTCGCGGGGTCCTCCTGCAGCTTCTGCCGGTAAGCCATCTCCGGCAGCGTCGGGATGTGCAGATGCAGCCGTTTTTTCATAGTTCTCCTTCAAGAGAAAGATTCGGGACCGTTTGATCCCGAATCTTTCCAATTGATTATGCAAGTATTTCTTACTTCTTGAGGCCGGCGAGCGTCGCGATCTCAGCGGCGACGTCCTCCTGCTTCTTCTCGATGCCCTCGCCCTTCTCAAAGCGCACGGCGTCGACAAACGTGACCTTGCCGCCGAGGTCCTTGGCGGCCTTTTCCATATACTGCTCGACCGTGACGTCGCCGTCCTTGACGAACGCCTGCTGGAGGAGGCAGTTCTCGGAATAGAACTTGTTGAGCTTGCCCTTGACAATGTTCTCCTTGACCTGCTGGGGCTTGGCGGCCATCTTGGGATCGTTG
>SVKP01000079.1 GCA_015068395.1 Oscillospiraceae bacterium | reverse complement strand
AGGATCACGACCTCTACTCCCACCCGATGGTCTCCTGCACGCCGCACATCGGCGCGCAGACCGTCGAGGCGCAGAAGCGCATCGGCGCGGAGATCGTGGAGATCATCAGCAATTTCTGATTTTCCCGGTATTATGCAAGAGGGTTGGCCGCCGTGGTCAACCCTCTTGTTCTGTCAGCTGCATGATTGAGACCTCGAAGGCGACGCGCTCCTGCGGGCCGTCGTCGGTCAGCTTGGTGTAGGTCCTACTTTGCACCCTGCCATCCAGCGACAGCCGGTCGCCTACCGACATGCGCGAGACCGTCGAGGCGACCTGCCCCCACGCGATGCAGGGCAGATAGTCCGCGCGCCCGTAGCGGCGGTTGACGGCGAGGATCACGTCGCAGATGCTGCGCCCCAGCGGCGTGCGCCGGAGGTACGGCTGCTTGCACAGCACGCCCGAGAGCGCAATATGGTTGTAAAACGTTCCATCCCCCTCGGAGAGCTCCTGCGCGAGCACGGTGATGACCAGACGGCTGCCCTGCCCGCTCTTGTTGTTAAACGAGCGCAGCTGCCCGCAAACGCGCAGCGGCTTGCCCGCGTCAATGGGCAGGCGTTGCAGCTCCCGTTCGCTGACGACGACGTTCGGCACGTCGGAGAGCCCGGAGAGGCGCTCCACGCGGAGCGGAAACTTGTAAAATCTCTGTCCGTGGTTTTCGTGTGAGAGGCAGGGCTTCGCGTTGGCAACGCCCCACAGCTCCACAGTGTTTTGGTTGACTTTCATCATCTGCCATGCGCCGCGCGTCGACGGCGCGGCGACGCCTCCCTTTGCTTCGTTGCTTCATTCTATGAGCGCGGAAAGCGGAGTATTCTTCATTGACGAACGGCGGCGGAAAGCCTATAATGAACGTAAAAAGTATGTTAAGGAGCGCCTATGGAAGCTTTTACCCTGAGAGACGACATGCTGCTCGGCGCAGCCCTTCCCGCCACGCAGTGCGAGGGCGGCGAGCTGGAGAGCAGCTGGATCTACTGGTGGGGCCTCGGCTATATCCGGGACCACGCCTCCCCCGCCGTCGCCGCGCAGCACGCGGAGCGCTGGCAGGAGGACGTCGCGCTGGCAAAGGAGCTCGGCGCGCAGACGGTCCTGCTCGGCGTCGACTGGACGCGCGTGGAGCCGGAGGAGGGCACGTTCGACGAGTCTGCGCTGGACTTCTACCGCGCGCAGCTCACCGCCCTGCGGGACGCCGGGCTGCGCGTGACGCTGGAGCTGCACCGCTTCACGAACCCCGCGTGGTTTGAGGAGCGCGGCGGCTTCGAGCGCGTGGAAAACCTCTCCGCCTACCTCACCTATATCGAGCATGTCGCCGCGGCGCTTGGCAGGCTCTGTCAGGACTATCTGACCTTTGCCGAGCCGAACGCCTACGCCGTCGGCGGTTATCTTGGCGGCGACTACCCACCGGGTCGGCGGGACCCGTCCGCCTGTTTCCGCGTGCTGACGCATATGGCGCAGTGCCATGTGCTCGGCTACTCGCTGCTCCACCAACTCCACGAGGCGATGGAGTACCCGCCCTGCCGCGTCAGCGTCTCCCTGCGCGCGCAGGAGCCTCTGCCCGTCGGCAGCGGGCGCATCGCAAAGGCGCTCTGCTCTGCCTCCCGCCGCGCGTTCGACGCCGCGTTCCGGGCGTTTCACCTCGGGCGGATCGAGCTGCCGATGAAATATAACAAGTACCTCGTTCCCGGAACGTACTGCGACTTTCTCTCTCTGGACTGGTACGGCGAGCAGCGCATCAGCGAGCCGCTGGACCTCACGCCCTTCGCCAAACGCGGCGAAATGGGCCGTCCCGAGGCGCTGCTGGGGCTTTTAAAGCGCCTGCACGCCCTCGCCCCGCTGCCGCTGCGCGTGACGCTTGCCGGAGTGGAGGACGGCGACCGCGTGGACTGCCTCGCCTCGTACCTGCGCGCGCTCTCCGGCTTCTCCCTGCCCGTGGAGCAGTGCGTGTGCTCGCCCCTGCTGGACGGCTTCGAGTGGCTGGACGGGAACCGTCGGCGCTCCGGGTTGGTGCATGTGGACTTTGAGACGCAGGAGCGCACGGTCAAGGCAAGCGGCGAATTCTTCCGCTCCCTCGCCTCCGCGCGCGCCGTGGATGAAAACCTTCTTAAAAAATTCGGAGCGGTCTGACGACCGCTCCGCTCTTATTCTGTTCCCGTCATGCTCGCGTGCTCGCGGGAAACCTCTTCAATAAGTTTACATAATGTCCAGTCCCGATTGAACGGCGTCAGCACCGCCTTGTGCGGGACATGAACACCCGCGCGGCGCATGGCGGCAAGCAGCCGGTCGAGCTGGCGCTCGCCGAGATCGCACAACAGCAGGAAGCCTGTCTCCGGCACGCGGTCCGGGAGCGGAAGCGGGGTTGACGGACGCGCACAGTTTGTCGAAACGAGCCGCCCGACGGTCTCCGTCAGCTGGTCCTCCGCCGCGCTGAGCGTCAAAAGCTTCTGCTCCCGCAGCACCTCGCGTAGCGCGCGCCCCGTCTCACTGTCCTCGCCCAGGCGATAGAGTATGACCTTTGCGCGCATCGCTCAGAAGCTGCGCCCGGAGCCGGAATGGCTCGCCCCGGAGGAGCCGGAATAGGAGCTTGAATACGAGGAACCGCCCGAGCTTCCCGAGCTCTCCCGCTGCGGCGGATGATAACGGCGCGAGGTCGTGGTACCCGTGAAATCGTCGCGTACCTTTGCCACGCGCAGGCCACCCCTGACGACATACGCGTCCGCGTTCATCAGGATCCTCGGTGTGCGCATCCTTCTCTTTGCGCCCGCAAGGGCGATCCCGCCGACCAGAGTGCCGCCGAGCAGGCCGAGAAGCGCCGTTTTCAGCCATGAGCCAAGCGAACGCGGCGCGCGGCCGGTCTTGAGCACATGCTCCGTCTGGCTGAGCCATTCGTCCAGCGCCTTGTACACGCCGTCATAAATGCGATCGTCGCAACGTTCCTCCAGCCGCTCGCGCGCGGTATCGCTCAGCTTCCCCGCGCAGCCTCCGTAGCTGCCGACATGGCAGCCCGACCAATACAGGCCATTGTCGTAAATGGTCATCTGGATACCGTCATAGTCGCTGCCCAGCCCGTAGCCCATGACGCGGTAATAGGTTTCCTCAAACTGCTGCTCGCTGATGCCGACCGGGTTGCGCGACAGATGCACCACGAAGTCGATTCCGTACTTTTGGGAAAGCTCCGCTATACGGCGCTCCAACTCGGAGATTTCCGACGCGCTGAGAACGTCGAGCTCGTCCGTCACACGCGCCGCGGATGCGTCGTGGAAGCGCTCCACCTTGCTGCCGCGCTCGGGATACCACTTCGGCGCGAAGGGCATTCCTGTGCGGTACAGCGTGCGGATGTTCTCGATCCAGTCCTCGATACCCGCCGCATACTGGCCGGATGCCATATACTCGTAGAGCACATCGTCGAGCGCGTTGGCAACGTCCTCGGTGTGCAGCGATTTCGTGTCCGAGCCGGTGCCGCAGGTCCAGAAGCCGCGGTTGCCCTCCTCCATGCAGATAAACAGGCAGAAGCCCTCGCGCTCGTCGCCGATCCCGTAGCCGTTGAAGTCGTAGAAATCCGCCGCGTAGACCGCGCGGCTCAGCCCGTGGGTCGAGTTGTCCGTAAAAACCACAATGTCCCTGCCAAGCTCCGCGCGCAGCTCCGCAAGCCGCGATTCCATGCGCCGCTCCTCGCTCGCGGTGAGGATGTCCGCGTCGTCCACGACGCGCGGCGCAGTATCGTCATGGAAGAAGGTGAATTGCTGCGTATCCGCCGGGTACCAGTACGGCATGCCTGACGCGATCACGGCGCTGTTCTCGCGCGTTTCCGACACGGCAGTCCCAATATCCGCCGGGGCGCCTCCCAGCCGATTGTCCAGCTGGCGGTACGCCGCGTACATGACTCCAAAAATCCCGTATTCCCCATAGTGGTCCATGGCAGACGTCGCCATGGCGGCAAGCTCGCCCTCGTCGATCAGCGTGCCCGCGCCGCCGAACGCAAGCAGGATCGCCTCCCCCGTCTCCATGTCAAAGGCAAACAGGAAGCCGCTGCGATCCGTCCCGTAGCCGAAATCGCACTCCTGATAGTATTCCTGCGCGCACGAGGCAAGCGTTCTGTCCACGTAGTCCTCCGGCAAGGCGGAAAGCATGGCTAGATCGACCTGATGGGTTGCAACAAAATCCAGACAGTACCGGTCCAGATCGTCCCGCTCTTCATTGGAAAGCTCACCGGCGCTGTCCCATGCGCGGTAGTATTCCTCGCTCCATTCGTTGTCGGCACGCACACCGATCACACCGAAGGAAAGGCACAGCACCAACAGCAGGGCAAAAGAACGAAGCTGTTTTCTCATACCTCTCATCCCCCCATGAAGTAGACGACGGCGGAAATGCCCATCACCGCGGCAAGCACCACCGCCACGCGGCGCAGGAAATACGAAAAGCTCACGCCGGCGTCCGTCGGCACGCTCCCAACCACCTTGCCGGTCTGCCCGTTCACGGCAAAATGATAGTTCTTCCCCGCGTGCCCGATGTCGAAGAGATAGACCGGGAAGAGAAGGTATTTCGCCTTGAGGTCCGCCCGGAGCCTTCCACCGACGCGGTGGACGGAGCCATAGCCGCGCGAAGCCTCGCCGTCCGCAAGGCTCTCCGCCGTGTTGCGCATCCTCCGCTCGGCGCGTCTTGCAATGTCGTCCTTCGGCTGGTCGAAGCGGTCCGCCGTGAAGCCCGCGAGGTAGCGCATGTCAAAAGGCTTCGCCTCTGACATTTTGAAGGGCTCCAGGCTGTCCATCAGCGCGTCGTCGACCCTGCCGCTCGCGTCCACGGGAAGGTCCTTGAATTCCACCGAGACGCCCCGCGTCAGCCGATAGTGGTCGGTATCCGTCACCTCATAGTCGCCCTGCTGATAGGTCTTTGTGCTCTCCGCGTTGTAATTCAGCTCGCCGGAGACGCTTCCGTCGAACACCCAGAACGGGACATAGACGCCTGTCACCTTGCCCATCCGGCTCTCCGAAAAGAAGTTCTTCGGCAGCAGGACCTTATCCTTGTAAAACTTGGTCATCGCGTCGGGAAGCTCGCCCGCCGTCAGCTTGAAGGGGATCACGCCGTCCGGGCGCAGCTTGCCGGAGACCTTTTCCGTCAGAACAATGTTGTTTCCGCAGTACGGGCAGGTCAACGCGGCCTGCTCCGGCGGCGTAATCAGCTCCGCGCCGCAGGACTCGCAGTTGTAAACGGGCAGGTCCTCCGCGTTGGGGTCGATTGCCTGCTCGTTGAGGCTGTTGAAGTCAAAGCCCTCCAGCTCCGTGGCCTGTGTAGTCGGCTTTGGCCCGTCCGCGTTCAGCTCCGCGACCGTGCCGCAGTAGTCGCACACCAGCTTCCCCTGCTTCGGGTCAAAACGCATTGCGGCGCCGCATGCCGGGCATTTCTGCTCCTGGATGTTCTTCGCCACGCACACCCCTCCTTCCAAATCTCCCCTAAAGAATACCACACCGCCGGGGCAATTACAAGATGCCGCGGTGGTGTGAATTCGTACAAATTTGATACCCTCGCAAATGGAGGCGTTCATTTACAGCCTGCCCAGAGCCTCCCAGTCGATCTTCTCGTCCTTGTAGAAGAATTCCCGGTCATGCTCCGAGACTGCCCGGATGACCCGGCAGGGGTTTCCCGCCGCCAGCACGTCGTCCGGGATATCCTTTGTCACGACGCTGCCCGCGCCGATGATCGCGTTTTTCCCGATCCGCACGCCGGGAACGATTACCGCCGCCGCGCCGATCCATGCGTTCTCGCCGATGTAGACGTCCTTGTTGTATTGCAGAGCGCGTCCGCGCAGCTCCGCGTCCAGCGGATGGTTTGCCGTGGCGACCACGACGTTGGGCCCGAACATCACCTTGTCGCCCACATACAGATGCCCGTCGTCCACAACGGTCAGGTTGAAATTCGCGTAGATGCCGGAGCCGAAGTGGACGTGGCGTCCGCCCCAGTTTGCATGAAAGGGCAGCTCTATGTAGCAGCCCTCCCCGCACTCGGCGAAGACCTCCTTCATATACCGCTGCTTTGCCTCCGTTTGGGAGGGCTTCAGCTGGTTGAACTCCCACAGGCGGTCCAGCAGCGGCATCTGCTCCTCCATGATCTCGCTGTCGCCCGGATCGTATATAAGGCCCCGCACCATGCGCTCATATTGTGTCATTCCACACCTCATCGGAGCGAACCGCCGCCCGCCCACTCCATATACAGGCACACCATTGTGGCAGGGCTCACACTGTACTGCTCGGCGATCGCCTGAAAATCATCCTTGCAAAAATCCCACGCCTGCTGGAAGGGCAGCCCCTGCTTGCGGACGGCGTCATCCAGAAGCATCGCCGCCACATTCCGATTTGGCCCCAGCAGGGCAGCGTATTCCTGACTGATGATCTCGTCCGGCGTATCCGTACCGGTAAGCAATCTCGCCGCATAGCATTGTACTGCCGAAAACATACTGCCCGCCCCCTATATCTCATGCCGATACGCTTGGCATACCGGTTCCGCACAGTCGCAGTCCTGCACTTTGATGGCAATACTATACGCTGTTTGCGGCAAAAAGTCAATTTCCAGTCTGAGCCGGGCACTGTCGTCCCGTGCAGCCGATGGTATTGTCCCCCGAAAGGAGTATCTGCGAAATCGGGGCAACCTCGTCAGCCGCCGCTTTGCAGCGTGATGGTCAAATCGCCGCAGGTCTCGGGCGCCTGATATTCGACGCCGTCTTTGAGATAGCCGTCGGGCACCTTGAGAATATGGACGGTATACGCGCCGTCCGCCGCTTCAAATGCGGCAATTCCCGCCTCGTCCGTCGTGGCGGCGCGGCAATCGGTATCGGAGCAGAACTGCACCTCAACGCCCTTGACCGCCTTGCCGTCTGCGTCCTTGACAATGACCCGGTAAACGCCCGCGGCAGCGTCGGGCGAACCGCTCTCATCGCCCGCAAGGAGCGATGCAAACATCGGCTCATAGGCGTCGGTGTATGCGCCGACGATGGGATTCGCCAATATCTTGCCGGTCTTGTCGACAAACAGGCTGGTCGGAATGGCAGTGACAGCATCCATGAAGGACATATCGTCGGACTCAACGACGTTCCTGTAAGTGATGCCGTTTTCGTTCATGAGGCTCTTTGCCTCCTCCGCCGCTTCGCCGCCGTCCGTCACAATGCCGATCAGCCCGCAGCCCCTGGCCTGCATCCGGTTGTGGAGCTCCGCCAGTTCGCCAAGCTCGCTCTTGCAGGGGCCGCACCACGTCGCCCAGCAGTTGATCATCGTGATCTCATTTTGTGCGAACAGCTCCTCGCTGGATACCGGGTTGCCGTCGAGATCGGTCGTTTCAAAGCGGATGGTCTGCCCCACAAGCGCGAGCGCCGGATCGTCCGGCTCATAGAAGCGGCTGTTTCTGAGAAGCGCGGGCAGCTCCGCCTGCAGCTTGCGGAAATCCTCCACATAGGCGGCGTCGAGGCCGGCAAGATACGCCTCGTCATCCTCGGGGTAGGTGACGAACCAGAAGGTATAACCGTCCGCCGCGCCGAGCTCCTCCGTTTCGAAGGGATCGTCGCCCAGCACCACGCGGGCTTCTTCGATCGTGCAGTCGCACGCCATCAGGTAGCCGACGACGCCGTAGGAGGACATCATCCGCTCCTCATCCGCTTCTGAGATCGTGTCGTTGTTGTACTGCCGGAAGACGTCCTCGAACTCCTCCTTCGGCATGGCGAAATATAGAAGCTCCATCAAGTAAATATTGGGATCGTGGTTGCAGCTGCCGTAGGATTGCCACAGCGTGCCGCCCATGGTGTCCGGGTCGTTCGCTTCGGCGGGGATATCGACGCCGGAATCCTCATAGCTGACCAGCTCCGTGCTTGCGACAGGCGTCGCCTCCGCGGGCGTTTCCACAGGAGTCTCGACTGGTGCCTCGACAGGAACCTCGACGGGAGTGGGCGTATTGTTCTGCGCCGCGGGCGCGGGAGCCTCAGTTTTTGCACAGCCGGCAATAAGCATGGCCATCGCGCAGAGAATCACAACGAGAAATCTTTTTTTCATATCCTGTCTCCTTCGTATCGCCGCTTGGCGTAATAAAGCTTTCCGCTCAATTTGGTTAAGGCAATATCGAATAGTTGCTGTAATAGTTCTGAAAGCACGCGTAGAATCCTTCTCCTATCGCAGCTTTATTCTAACGCTTGTCCCTGTCGATAAATTCCAGTGTGATCGTCGCCAGCGCCGCGTATCCGAGCGTAAAGAGCGCCAGACTACACATATTTAGTTATAACACAAATCTTGTTTCTTTGCTACACAAACTTTGAAAAAAGCCGAGAGCGCAGGAAAGCGGCGGCCGGAGCTTTTTCGATTCGCTCCAGCCGCCGCTGTCTGTTTACTTCGCGATATTCTCGCAATATCGCATGATGATCGTCGCGATCTCCGCGCGCGTCGCGCCGTCGGTGGGGTTCAGCGTCGTCGCGGTCTTGCCGCTGACGAGGCCGCTGCCGACCGCCCAGCGCATTGCGTCGGTCGCCCAGGCACTGACGCTCTTCGCGTCGGTGAAGCCCTTGAGGTTATCCTGCGCGTTCGTGTTCACGCCCTT
>SVKP01000078.1 GCA_015068395.1 Oscillospiraceae bacterium | reverse complement strand
GAGCATCCCGCTGCCGTTGATTCGCTTTTCGGCCGTGAAGCCTGCGGGGGCGCAGTCGATGCCCGCGATCACGCCTCCCTGCACGTAAACGGAGCAGACCTTCGTCTCGTCCGGCAGAAGAGCGGTTATGTTTTCGATAAGTATATTCATATGAGTTCTCCGTACAGTGTGATGATGTGTGCGGCAGACGCCGCCGGGAACTATTGTATCATCACGAAAACGCGATTACAAGCGGCTTTACAGACATTTAAAACGGTGTTAAAATGTGTGGAAAAAGACGAAGTTCGGAAGGGTGTGTCGCTATGGTCAAGGACATGACCACCGGCCCCGCATGGAAGCATATCCTGTTCTTTTCTCTGCCGCTGATGGCGGGAAATTTCCTTCAGCAGCTCTACAACGCCGTGGACGGTATCATCGTCGGGCAGTTCGTCAGCGCCGAGGCGTTTTCCTCGGTCGGGCTCAACCTGTCGCTCACAATGCTGTTCATCGCGTTCGCCATAGGCCTCGGCGTCGGTATCGCCGTGGTCGTCGCACAGTATTTCGGCGCCCAGAGGATGGACGACCTGCTTCGCGCCATCGACACGGCGCTCATCATAATGGGAGTCATCGGCGCCGTGCTCACCGCGGTGGGCATAACCTGCTCCGGCTGGCTGCTCAGAACGATCCTGCAGGTGCCGGAGGAGCTTCTCTACATGTCGAAGCTCTATTTCTCGATATACTGCACGGGGCTTTTCTTCCAGTTCATGTACAACGGCATCGCCGCCGTCCTGCGCGGAGTGGGGGACTCGAGGAGCACGCTGTATTTTCTCATGGTCTCCGCGATCATGAACATCGTGCTCGACCTGCTGTTCGTGGCGGTCATAAAGCTGAGCGTCGCTGGAGCGGCGATAGCGACCGTCATATCGCAGGCCGCGTGCTTCATCGTTTCGTACATATATCTTCGCCGGCGCTTTGCATCGGCCAAGGGCAAAAAGTTCGATAAACAGATAGGCCTCGTCATCCTGAAGCTCGGGCTTCCCTCGGCGCTGCAGCAGAGCATCGTCGCGCTCGGCAACATCGCTATCCAGCGCCTTGTAAACGGCTTCGGACAGGCCAGCATCGGCGGCTACGCGGCCGCGAACAGGATCGACGGGTTCATGTTCATACCGATAAGCAGCTTCCAGATGTCGCTTGCGAGCTACACCGGCCAGAACGTCGGCGCGGGCCGCATGGACAGGATAAAAAGCGGGCTTGTCTCCACCTGCGCGATGTCGATGTCCGTCGTCATCGTGATCGGGATACTGCTGTACGTGTTCGCGGCGCCGGCCGTGTCGTTTTTCGGCATGTCCGGCGAGGGACTCAGAAGAGGCGTCGAGCAGGTGCGCTTTCTCGCGCCGTGCTACATCATTTTCTCGATCTATCTGAGCACGGGCGGCGTTCTGCAGGGTGCGGGCGACACGCTGATGTTTTCGGCCGCCACGCTCGGCGCGCTTGGAACGCGCGTTTTCGGATCGTACGTGACCGTGGCGCTGGGCTGGCTCGGGTACAGCTCGCCCTGGGTGTGCACGCCCATCGGCTGGAGCGTCGCGCTCATAATCGTGCTGACGCGGTACTTCACCGGCGGCTGGAAGAACAAGGCCGTCGTGAAAAAGGCCGCAAAGGAAGGGGAAGAGCTTTGAATTACAGCTTCTACGCGCTCATTTCGAGGATAAAGAACATAAACCGCTGGGCGCTCATGCGCAACAGCAGCACGGAAAACGTGCAGGAGCACTCGCACATGACGGCGGTGATAGCGCACGCGCTGTGCGTCATCTCGCGGGACGTGTACGGAAACGACGTGGACCCGAATCTCGCCGCCGCGGAGGCGCTGTTCCACGACGCGACCGAGATCTTCACCGGCGACCTGCCGACCCCCGTGAAGTACTACGGGGACGAGATCACCTCCGCGTACAGGCGCATCGAGGACGCGGCCTGCGACTCGCTTTTGGGGTCGCTGCCGGAGAGCCTTCGCCCCGCCTACGAGGAGCTTTTGAAGGGCAGGACGCCGGAGCGCGTACACCTGCTCGTCAAGGCGGCGGACAAGCTGTCGGCATATATAAAGTGCCTCGAGGAGCTGCGCTGCGGCAACGGGGAGTTTCGCGCCGCCGCGGCTCAGACGAAAGAAAAGCTCGAGAAGATGGATCTTCCCGAGGTCAGGTATTTCATGGAGAAATTCATCGGCGCGTTCGAGCTGACGCTTGACGAGCTCAGTTTTTAAGGAGGATACAACATGCGTGCAATAGTATCGGTCATCGGCAAGGACAGAGTCGGCATAATCGCTTCCGTCTGCGGGCTTCTGGCGGAGGCGGACGTGAACATCCTCGACATTAGCCAGACGGTCCTGCAGGAGTATTTCACGATGGTCATGCTCGTGGACACCGCCGCGTGCAAAATGTCGTTTTCCGAGCTTGGCGACACCCTGAAGACGAGAGGCGAGGAGACAGGCCTGTCCATCCGCATCCAGCGTGAGGACATATTCCAGGCCATGCACAGGATCTGAGAGGTGACCGGACATGATCACGACAGGCGAGATTTTACAGACCATAGACATGATAGACCAGCAGCATCTGGACATCCGCACCATAACCATGGGCATATCCCTGCGCTCCTGCGCGGATCCGGACGTGAAAAGATGCTGTGAAAAGATATACGGCAAGATCACGAAATACGCCGAGGACCTCGTCAGAACGGGCGAGGACATCGAGCGCGAATTCGGCATACCCATCGTCAACAAGCGCATTTCGGTGACGCCGATATCGCTCGTCGCGGAAAGCTGCGAAACGGACGACTTCGTCCCGTTCGCCGAGGCGATGGACAGGGCGGCAAAGGAGGTCGGCGTCAACTTCATCGGCGGCTTTTCCGCGCTCGTGCACAAGGGCTTTACCGACGGGGACAGGAGATTCATCGCCTCGATACCCGACGCCCTCGCCGCAACGGAGCGCGTGTGCTCCAGCGTGAACGTCGCCACTACGCGCGCTGGCATCAACATGGACGCCGTGCGTCTCATGGGCGAGACGGTGAAGCTCGCCGCCGAAAAGACGGCCGGGTCCGGCGGTATGGCCTGCGCAAAGCTCGTTGTGTTCGCAAACGCGGTCGAGGACAACCCGTTCATGGCGGGCGCGTTCCACGGAACGGGCGAGCCCGAATGCTGCATAAACGTCGGCGTGTCGGGGCCGGGCGTCGTGCATCACGCTCTGCAGGCGGTGCGCGGCAGGCCGTTCGACGAGGTTGCCGAAACGATAAAGAAGACGGCCTTCCGCATAACGCGCATGGGCCAGCTCGTGGCGCAGGAGGCGTCTGCGCGGCTCGGCGTGCCCTTCGGGATCGTTGATCTGTCGCTCGCACCGACGCCCGCGGTCGGCGACTCTGTCGCGGACATACTCGAGGAGATGGGCCTTTCAAGCGTCGGCGCCCACGGGACGACCGCGGCGCTCGCGCTACTGAACGACGCAGTGAAAAAGGGCGGCGTCATGGCGTCCTCGCACGTCGGCGGACTGTCCGGCGCGTTCATACCCGTGTCGGAGGACGCGGGCATGATAAAGGCGGCCGAGCGCGGCCTTCTCACGATAGAAAAGCTGGAGGCCATGACCTGCGTGTGCTCGGTCGGCCTCGATATGATAGCCGTTCCGGGCGACACGCCCGCGTCCACCATCGCCGCGATAATCGCGGACGAGGCGGCGATCGGGGTCGTGAATAACAAGACCACCGCCGTGCGCATCATCCCCGCTCCGGGCAAGAAGGTGGGCGACACCGTGGACTTCGGCGGGCTTCTGGGCTCCGCGCCCGTGATGCCGGTAAATCCGTCCGACAGCTCCGTGTTCGCGTCCCGCGGCGGGCGCATCCCCGCGCCGCTGCACAGCCTCAGAAACTGATATGAAGCTGTTTTTGACAGGTGAGATACAGGTCGGAAAATCCACCGCGCTGCGGCGGTTTCTCGAAATGAGCGGCCTTGAGGCCGACGGGCTCATGACGTTCTGGCGCGGGCGGTACGACGATCTGCGCGAGCTTTGCATCGCGCCCTACGGGGACGAACAGGCCGGGCGCGTGTGCGTCCGTCACAAAGCGGGCTCGCCGCCCGAGGTGTACTCCGCGGTGTTCGACGGGTACGGCGCGGACATAATTACGGCCTCCGGGAAACGGGACGCTGCGGTGCTGGACGAGCTTGGCAGGTTCGAACGGAATTCGCCGCGCTTCTGCGCCGCGGTTATACGCCTGCTGGACGGGGACGCGACGGTGCTCGGCGTCATAAAGCCCGAAAACGGACTGCTTCTTGACGCGGTAAGGGCGCATCCTAAGGTGCGCGTGCTCACCGTGACGGAGGAAAACCGCGACGGGATCCCGGACGAGATGATGAGGATATTCAAAAGCGAGAGCCTTTAGGGCCATGCGTCCCGCCGTTCCCTTGCATGGGCCGACGACCCCGGCGGCGCGTAAAGCCTCCCTCTTTGAGAGAGGCGGCAAAACCGCAGGTTTTGACGATGGGAGTTCCCGTGCCCTGACGGGCAGTAAAGCCTCCCTCACTGAGGGAGGTGGCAAAACCGCAGGTTTTGACGGAGGGAGTTGTCTGCTCCCGTGCCCTTATGGGCAGAATAGATTAAGCAAAAGATTTGCATTGGTCACTTATTCCGCATTCTCTCTTTTCCGGAAAAGAGAGAACGCTTGGCAAGAGAGAAGAAGCGCCAAGGGGG
>SVKP01000077.1 GCA_015068395.1 Oscillospiraceae bacterium | reverse complement strand
TCGTGTGCGCCAGAACGCGGCCCAAGTTCATCGGCGGCGCGCGGGCGCAGTACGACGAGGCGCTGATCGGCGGCGAGGTGCGGCGTCCGTAACGCGGCTTATCCCGCGGCGGTCACAGCCGCCACATATGCTCGACGAGCGCTTTTGTCGCCGCGGGGACGACTTGGAGCAGGCTTCGTCTGTTCACGCGCTCCGCGTAGGTGTGGTAGTCCCTGCCCAGCGGGCCGTAGATGATGCTGGGGATGGCAACGTATTCCATCGCCTCGAAATTGATTTGATACGCCTCGCCCCACAGCGGCGTGTCGCGGGAAAAGGAAGCATAGTCGAAGGGCTCCGTCATTGCGCTGTAGCTTAGATCGGAGATGCCCATGAAATAGTTTTCGTATACGACCCTTTCATCGAATTCCTTTTGCGTGAAATCCGCCAAAAAGCGATACGCCGCGCTGCCATAGCCCTCCTTGCCACGCACCCGGTCCGCGTGGACGGGCGGATAGTAGGGCGGGGAGAACGCCAGAAGCGTGATGGGGTACTGAATGCCGGAGTAGTCCAGCACCTCCTCCATCAGCGCCGCGGTCGCGGTGGGATAGTCCTCGCGCCCGCTGTTCACCTGTTTGACCGCGCGCTCGCGCGCCTCCGCGAGGAAGGCGTCGAAGCTTGCGGCGTCCTGCTCGCGGAGCATGGCGCACAGCTCGTGGAACGTCATGACGCAGGGTTCATAGGATATCTTCTCCATGCGCTCCGCACGGTTCATCGTCTTGAACTGCTGATAGGCGCGGTCCAGCCGCTCCACCTGCTCCGTGAACGCCTCCGCACAGATGCGCTTGAGCCTTCGCTCTATGTCCTCCGGCGTGGAATCGAAGCTCAACGCGGTGAAATAGCCGTACGCCCTGTGCGGGACGGACACGTCATAGCCGCGCTTCCTGTCGCGCAGACACGTCCAGGTCGGCGGAACGGTCGCCTCGTCCGCAAAGACGTCTGAAAACTCGAGAGAGCCGTTTGTCCGCAAATAGATGTCCGCGAGGATGTCCAGCGCCGAGAGCGCCTCGAAGCAGTGGCCCGCGTGGCCTTTTTTTCCCTGCACGAGGATCGTCGGCATCGTCTTGCCGACGGAGCCGAGCGATACGGTCAGCGCGCCGTCCACGTCCCGCGTCGGCTCCGGGTCGATCAGCAGCTTGTAATCGAGCCCGTACCGCTGCTTGAGGGTTTTAAAAATCTCCACGGCGCTGCGCATCCCGGCGGAATACGACTCCTCGTCCGGCACCGGCACAAAGAGCAGGCTGCCCTCCGGCGCGTCCGTCTCCGCCTGTTTTGCATACGCCTCAAAGAGCGCCGCGTGGACGGCGAGCCCGCCCTTCATGTCGGCGCCGCCGCGTCCCCACAGCCATTCGCCCGAGTCAAGGTCCGCGCGCTGCCGCTCGCTCAGCGGCATCTTCCGCAGCAATTCCTCCAGCTTTGCGCTGCCCGGCTGGTAGGCATATGCCTCCGCCGCACCGTATTCCTCCGCGGAGACGACGTCAAAATGTCCGCTGAGCACCACCGTGTCCGGCTTTTTGCCGCGCAGCAGGGCATAGGGCACCGTCCTTCCGAACGGGTCCCCTGGGATCGCATAGACCCCCGTGTATTCCGGGTGCGCTTTAAAATACGGCATCGCGCGGAAAAAGTCCGCAAACCATTTTGCGCTCTCCCGTTCCGCCGCCGAGCGGCTGATGCTCTTCACAGCCGAAAGCTCCGCAAGGAGCTCCATGATCCGTTCTTTCATATGCTTACATCCTTCCCTGTCCTTCTTTGGGAACCGATCATGGACCAGTATAGCAAAGGGCTTTTTGCCTGTCCACCAAAAATACGGGCAGGGTTGACAATTTTGAGCGTTGTGGTAAAATCGCAACGATGCCGCGTCGCGCGAAGACCCCAAATTTTTTGGGAGGAGACTATTTGATGAACAAACCGGTGATGATAACCACGGACAGCACGGCGGACCTGAGTTCCGAGCTGCTGGAACGCTTTCAGATCAAGACGATCCCGCTGACGATCACGCTCGGTCAGGACAGCTTTCTCGACGGCTGCAATTTCACCCCTGACGACCTGTACCGACGCTACCGCGAGGACGGTTCCCTTCCCAAGACCGCGGCACCGGGTATTCAGGAGATGACGGATTTCTTCCGCTCCTTTACGCAGGCCGGCTTCGAGGTCGTGCATCTGGACATCAGCGCCAAGCTCTCGAACATCTTCAACGTCGCCCGCCTCGCTGCCGAGAGCTTTGAGGGCGTTCATGTGGTGGACAGCGAAATGCTCTCCACGGGCGTCGGCCTTCTGGCAATCGAAGCGGCGGAGTGCCGGGACAGGGGCATGGACGCCGCCGCGATCGCGGAGCATCTGGAGGCGCTGAAAAAGAAGGTCTCCTCCACATTTGTGATCGACACGCTGGAATTCATGTGGAAGGGCGGGCGCTGCGCCGGCGTGACGGCGCTGGGCGCGAACCTGCTCAAAATCAAGCCCGCTCTGAAGCTATCGGACGGAGAGATCAAGGTTTTCAAGAAGTACCGCGGAAAGAACGAGCACGTCTACCGGCAGTACATCACGGAGCAGCTGGAGGACAAAAAGATCCGTCCGGCGCATGTTTTCATCACGGAATCGGGAGAGATCGAGCCCGCGGTGATCGACGAGCTTCTTGCGCTGGTGAAGGAGAAGACCGGCTGCGCCGAGGTCCATCACACCCGCGCGGGCTGCACCGTCTCCTCGCACTGCGGCCCCAAGACCCTTGGCGTCCTTTTCATTGAGGAATGACCGACACCATTATGCTATGACTGGGGAGGTAAGCACCATGTCCTTTGCCGTATTTGCGGATGGCAGCGCGAATCTGCCAAAAAAGATGCTGGAGGGAATCACTCTCCTGCCGTGCGAGTATTTTGTGGATGGCGAGCCGCAGACCTATCTGGGGAACGTCGACGAGTTCGACGGACATGCCTATTACGACGGGCTGCGGAACGGAAAGGTCATTAAAACCACGCTTCTGAACACGCAGCTGTTCCTCTCCGCCTTTGCGCCCGTGCTGGAAAAGGGGCAGGACGTGATCTATATCTCCATGAGCTCCGGCATCAGCGGAACGTACGCCGCGGCGCGGATCGCGGCGCAGGAGCTCATGGAGCAGTTTCCCGGACGACTGGTTCACGTCGTCGACTCCCATGGCTGCGGCTTCGGCAACGGCCTTCTCGCCGTGCAGGCGGTGGAACTGGACCGAAAGGGGATGCCGACGCAGGAGGCGGCGGTGTTTCTGGACGCGGAGGTGCAGCACATCTGCCAGTATTTCACCGTGGACGACCTGAACTTTTTGAAGCGCTCGGGCCGCGTCAACGGCGTGACCGCGAAGATCGGAACGATGCTCAACATCAAGCCGATCCTGTATGGAGACAGCAGCGGGCACATCGTCGCCTGCGGGAAGGTCCGGGGACGCAAGAAGGCGATTGAGGCGCTTTTGAAGAAATACGAGGAAAAGCGCTCGCCGGGCGCCGCGCCCAAGGTCTGCATCTCCCACGGCGACTGCCCGGAGGACGCCGAGCTGGTGGCGGAGGGCGTGCGCGCGATCACGCCGGACGCCTCCATCACCATCTGCCAGCACGAGCCCTTCTCCGGCGCGCACGTCGGTCCCGGCATGCTCGGGCTCTTTTTCCACGGAACTGAACGATAAAGTAAAAGCAGCTTGCGCGCGCAAGCTGCTTTAGCTTTATACTACTCTTCAACAAACCATTTCATTCGTTTCGGCATATTTTCCGCCATGCCGCGTCGTTGTCCTTGGCGGGCGTCAGCCCGCCTGCGTCCGCCTCCTCGCCTGACGAAAAATCTGCTCGAAACTCGGTGAAAGAGTTTTAGCGAAGAGTAGTATTACAGCTCGCGTACCAGCGGCTGCGGCGGGCGATTACTCCGTGCGCGTCGCGCCCGGCGGCTCGGACGAGTTTCGGATGCTGGGCGAGAAATTCAACCATATGGCGGAGGAGCTGGGCAGCGTGGAGCTGCTGCGCAGCGACTTCATCAACAACTTTTCCCATGAGTTCAAGACGCCGATCGTGTCCATCCGCGGCTTTGCGAAGGCGCTCAAATGGGACGACCTGAGCGAAAGCGAGCGCAGCGAATACCTCGACATCATCTTGGAGGAATCCGAGCGCCTGTCCGCCCTCGCAGAAAACGTGCTGGCGCTCTCCCGTGTGGAAAACCAGACGATTTTGACCGACAAGACGCGCTTCAACGTCAGCGAGCAGCTACGCCTTGCCATCGCGCTGATGGACGGCAAGTGGCCCGACAAGCGCATCGACTTCGCCTTTGACGGCGGCGAGGCGTATTTGGAGGGCAACGAGCAGCTTTTGCAGCAGGCGTGGATCAACCTGCTCGACAATGCTGTGAAGTTCTCGCCGGAGGGCGGCACGGTGGAGGTCTCCGTCGCGCAGGCGGGCGGGCGGATGACCGTCTCTGTGTCCGATCAGGGGCCGGGTATGACAGAAGACGTGCGAGCGCACGTCTTCGACAAATTCTATCAGGGGGACGCCTCGCACACGACCAAGGGCAACGGCCTCGGGCTTGCGCTGGTCAAGCGCATCGTCGAGCTGCACGGCGGAACAGTCGAGCCCTTCGCCCGCGAGGGCGGCGGCTCCCGCTTTGTGGTCACGCTCTGACGGGATACGGGATCAGTGCTTTCTGCGCTCGATCCCGTTTTCCTGATAATACCGCTCCTTGGCGGCGTACATCTCCACGTCCGCGCGGCGGACGGTCTCTGCCAGAGACTCCTGCGCGGCGCTCTCCGCGATCCCAAAGGACATGCCGGTCGGTATGCTGCTGCCGATGCGATACTCCCCGCACAGCTTCTTCGCCCGGGAGACCTCCGCCTCGACGACGGATAACGCCGTGTCCAGATACAGGGCGGCAAATTCGTCGCCGCCGATCCGATAAATGCGGAAGGCATGCTCCAGACTCTCTTGCAGCACGCTCGCGGAATGCGCGATCAGCTCGTCGCCGCTGATGTGCCCAAGCGTGTCGTTGACCGCCTTGAGGCCGTTGACGTCGCCGAGCACATAGGTCAGGCGAGCGCCGCCCGAGAGCGAACGGGCAATCTTGTTTTCCAGATCGTATTCATAGCAGTTCCGATTCCACACCTGCGTGTCGTGGTCAATAAAGGCGCGCTGCTGGATCTTCCCCACAGGGTTCTCCATCGCGAAGAACAGTCCGACCGCGATCAGCGTCATCGCCGGACCTGAGAACAGGAATTCCGGCACCAGCTTTTGAATGAGCAGAAAGCTCAGCGCCATCATGGAGATCGGCAGCAGCGACCCGACGATCGAAAAATTGATCCGCTTTCGATAGACGATCAGCATGACGTCCGCGATGATGATGAACAAAAAGCCTATCAAATAGCAGAAGGTGGGGCCGAAGCCGGCGCTGTAGTTCGTCCCGTTGCCCCGCAGATACTGGATGGGCGAAAAAAGCATCACCGCAAACACGACGCCGCAGAGGGCGTGGGCGCAGACGCGATATTTCTTCGACTCCTTGCGCGGCAGGATGAGAGAGAGCACATACTCATAGTATTTCAGCGCGAATACCAGCGCAAAGAAGAAAAAGAACATGTGCCCGCCGTCATTTACGAGCCGGGGGACGGTCGCCGAGTTGACCGTGAGCTCCGTGACAAGCGCCGCGATGTTGTGCCCAAGGCAGGCGGCAGCCATTCCGAAGAAGTAATCCTTGCTCTTTCGGAATCGGGAGCAGTATTGGTTGTAAAGCAGCAAAAACAGGATAATCAGAGTGGATAATATCTCTGAGCGTACGATCAGAAGGGGATTCATGCAGCGGGGCGGCTACCTTTCTCTCCGAAGCGGAGCACAATTGGAACAGAATACAATAAATTTCAAGGTATTCTAAGCGAAAACCGCGTTTTTGTCAAGAATTATTCTGCGCCCGTATCTGCTGTAACGTCCCATCCGCTTCAAAAGAGCTGTCCCGGCAGCTTGAGCTTCTCCTTGGGCGGAAACTGCGCGTCGTAGCGCTCGAACGCCGTCGCCTCACGTTCCGCGACGAAGTAACCCTCGGGCGGAGCGTACTCGCCGCGCACGCCGTCCAGATAGCCGGGCAGCAGCTCCTTGCAGAGGAAGAAGGAGGCGTCCGCGCCCTCCGGCAGCCCGTGATAACGGACGCCGAATTCGCTTGCGAAGGTAAAGCCGCTCTTGCCGTAAAAGCCGATGTTTCCCTCGAAGCAGACGGCACCGCAGCCGAGCGCCGCAGCCTTTTCCAGCGTGAAGTCCAGCAGCTGCTTGCCGTAGCCCTGCCGCTTGTACTCCGGCGCGATGCAGATCGGGCCCATCGCCATGATCGGGATGTCCCGCCCGTCGTCGCCGTGGATCGCCGCGCGCACGAAGATATTCTGCCCGATCAGTTGCCCGTCCTTCTCCATGACGTAGTCCAGCTCCGGCACAAAGGCGGGGTCGCAGCGGAAGCGGCGCAGCACATAGTGCTCCTGGCAGCCCGGGCGGTACACGTTCCAGAAGGACTCGCGCACAAGGTTTTCCACCGCGCGGAAGTCGTTCTCGGTCTCTTTGCGAATGACAATGCCATTGTTTTCCATGTTCATTTCCTCATATTTGTTGTGATTCTCCGCGGCGGCTTCCCGAAGCCGCGCGCGCAAGCATTCCAGCAGCCCGTCTGTGAGCGCCAGCGCCGCTTCGGGGCCCTCCGCGCCGTCGCAGAGGCTGTAGCAGAAGAACATCGGGGCGTAGAGCGCCGCAGCCTCCCGCCGCGGGTGCGGGATGCCCATGCCTGCAAACAGGTCCGCCACGTAGCCGAGCGGCCCCGCGGCGAGGTACTGCTGGTAAAGCCGGTTCATCTCCTTGCTTCTGTACTGCTCCAGCGTCAGCATTTTGCGAAACGGCGCGGCAAATTCGTCCTGCGTCCAGTAGCGGACCTGCGCCTTGGCGTAGTCCACCAGATCGTCCACGGAGGTCGTGCGGTAGGCGTCCGCCATCTCTTCCACCGTACCCTCCGGCACGCTGTACTCCTCCGCGCGCTCCGCGTCGCACCGCTCCATGCGGGCAAGTATGCTATCGAAGATAGCACGCTTGCTCGCATAATGCTTATACAGCGCGCCCTTCGTCATCCCCAGCTCCCCGGCGATCGCGCTGACCGACGCCGCCTCATAGCCGTCCCGCGCAAACAGGCGCAGCGCCGTCAGCAAAATACGCTCTTTTGTGTCGCTCATATGTCCCCCCCTACTTTTTAAAGTAAACGCTTGTTCACCTCGCATTATAGCAAACGACCGTTTACCTGTCAAGAGCAGGTTTTGCCCATGCCGGAAACGGATTGACAGGGGACGCGGATTTTGATATGATATTTTTAGGGATTTTATAGGCATTCCTCACTTTTCACGCGGAGCGGGAGGTCGCACATGGCGCTGGATTTCCTGAATCTGAATAAACATGGAAATCAACCGCAGTCCTTGCTGCTGCGGCTGCTGCTCGCGCCCTATGACGCGTTGACGGAGATCGACCTGAACCAGCGGAGAATACGCGCCATCCGCTCCACAAAGGGCAAGTTTTTCGCACCGATCAACGCCGGTGAGATCAAGGACATGTTCCGCTATACGGTGGAGAACATGGTACACCCGGACGACCGCGAGGTGTTTCTTGCCGCGAATGATATGAATACGCTCCGGGACAGGATCGAAAACTCAGAGGAGCCGGGCGTCAGCCGCGCACGCTATCGCTATAAGCTGCTGGACGGGAGCTGGCGCTTGGTCGAGCGCGTCTGCGTCGGCGGGAAGCGTTTCGCGATACCGGACGGCGTCGTCTATTCGTTCGTCTTTGACCTGGAGCAGAAGCCGGAGGAGGAGCCGAAGACCGCCGCGCAGCTGCGCAGCGAGCTGACGGGGCTTCTGGGCAAGGACGCCTTTTTCGACGTCGGCAGGCATCTGCTGGAGGACAAAAGCAAGGACTGGTGCATGGTCGTCTTTGACCTCGAGCAGTTCAAGCTGTTCAACGAATGGTACGGGCGCGAACAGGGCGACCTGCTGCTGGCAAAGATCGGCGCAAGCCTGAGACGGAGCGAGGAGTATGCGAGCGGGCTTGCCGGTTACTTTGGGCAGGATGATTTTGTGCTGCTCGCCCCCTACGATATGCAGAGCGTCGAGCGGCTGTATGAAAAGATACACGGGCTTGTGAAGGAGCACGGCACCTCGGTGGGCTTCATGCCCGCCTTCGGCGTCAGCCGCGCGGAGGAGGGCGTGTCCATCGAGGAGCTGTACGACCGCGCCTCGCTCGCCGCGCGCCACGCCAAGCAGAACTACCATACGCGCATCCGCGCCTACGAGCCGTCCATGTACACGCAGACGGACCAGGATTACCGGGTGCTCTCTGATTTTCAGGACGCGATGAAGAACCACGAGCTCTACATCGTGCTTCAGCCCCAGTGCCGCATTGACGACGAGAAGATCGTCGGCGCGGAGTCGCTGGTGCGCTGGAAAAGGGCGGATGGCACGACGGTCCCGCCGAACGTATTCGTGCCCGCGCTGGAACGCTACGGCTTCGTCACCGACCTTGACCGCTATGTCTGGGAAGAGGTGTTCGCCTGGGCAAAGAGTTGGATCGACCGTGGGCATGCGCCGCTTCCCGTCTCGGTCAACGTTTCGCGCATCGACATCTATTCGATCGACGTGCCGGACTATTTTGAGCGGTTGCGCGCGCGCTACGATCTGCCGACGAACGCGGTGAAGATCGAGATCGCGGAATCCGCCTATGTGGACAACACCAAGGTCGTCGGCGCCGTGCGCCGCCTGCGGGAGAAGGGCTTCACCGTCCTGATGGACGACTTTGGCAGCGGCTATTCGTCGCTGAACATGCTGCGCAGCCTGAACGTGGACATCATCAAGCTGGACGCGCAGTTCCTGCGGATGGACAGCGCGGACGGCAAGGGCCTGCACATCATGGAATCCATCGTGAATATGGCGAAGACGATGGGCGTGCCGATCATCGTCGAGGGCGTGGAAAACCAGCAGGAGACGGATTTCCTCTCCGGGCTCGGCTGCCGCTATGTGCAGGGCTACCATTTCTACCGTCCGATGTCGGTGGAGGATTTTGAGGCGCTCGTCTCCGACCGCGAACGCGTGGACACCGGCGGCTTCCGCCTGCACGAGAGCGAGCAGCTTCAGATCCGGGAGTTTCTGGATCAGAACGTGTTCAGCGACGCGATGCTCAACAACATTCTCGGCCCCGTGATCTTCCTGCGCCGGAACGGCGAGCATGTCGATCTGGTGCGCTACAACCAGCAGTTCTGCGACGAGCTGGACGTCAGCGCGTTTGATGGGACTGAGGAGGATATCCAGAGCGCGATCAACGCGGAGGACCTTCCCGTGCTCTACGGGCTGCTGGACATGGCGGCACAGGACCCGCTGGGCGGCGCGAGGGGGGAGCTCGGCGTCCTTACCCCGCGGGGCTCGCAGCGGCGCGTGCAGGCGCGCATCTACTTCATCCGCGAGGCCGAGCAGGGCAAGGAGTTCTACGCCTCCGTGCGCGATGTGACCCAGCTTACCAAGCTCAACGAATACATGCACCTGTTGTCCCGCCTTTCGCTTGACACGGTCGCCTTCGCGTTTTTCGTGGAGGGCGGCTGGCGCTACCGCGTCGCCGTCCACGGGCTGGAGGACTGCCTGAATATGAGCCGGGAGGCGCTGGAGCGGGAGCTTAACGACGGCGGCTTTCTCAGGCGTATTCCCACCGCGCAGAAGGAAGCGCTGCGGCGGGCGCTGCCTCCCCAAGCCGCCGCGTCGGACGAGTATACCGACAGCTTTGACGTGACGCTTGACGACGGCAGCCAGACTAGGCTCAAGATGCGGATCGGCCCGGTTCTGAGCAAGGACGGCGGCGCGGAGTACACCATTATTTTCCACAAGGGATGAAGCGGGGAGGCGCGCCTATGGTTTCGGAAATCAAGTTTGCTTCGCCGGATCTGCCCCAGCCGGATACGCTGTTTATGAAGCTGGCGCTCGCGCCCTACGACGGGCTTTTGGAGCTGGACCTGAAGCACCGGCTTATCCGCACGGTCCGCCTGACTGAGGGAAAATATACCGTCGCCGCGAAAAAAGGCACGTTTGAGGAGGTCTTCCGCGGCTCCACGGAGTTTCTGGTCTACCCGGACGACCGGGAGACCTATCTGCGCTTTTTCGACTCCGACACGCTTTTGCAGCGCCTCCACGAGGCGGAAACGCCTGACTTTCTGCACACGCGCTACCGCTATCGCCTGCTCAACGGCGCATGGCACTGGGTGGAGGTGTATCTTCTCGGCGCCGCGCAGACCGGGGAGCCGGAGCACATCGTCTATTCCTTCCTCTTTGACGCGGACGAGCAGGCAGGGGACACGGAGGACGGCGCGCCGGGCGAGTCCATTCTGCGCAGCGAGCTGACGGGGCTCTTGTGGGAAAGACCGTTTTTTGCGCGCGCCAGGGAGATTTTACGCGAGCATGCCGAGGGCTGGTGCGTGATCTCAATTGATTTGGAGCACTTCAAGCTGTTCAACGAGTGGTACGGGCGCGAGCAGGGCGACCAGCTTCTCGCGCAGGTCGGCGCGCGCCTGACCCGGGCGGAGGCGGAAAGCGGCGGGCTTGCCTGCTATTTTGGGCAGGATGACTTCGCCCTGCTGTATCCCTATGACGAGAGAAGGGTCGAGCTCCTGTATGAGCAGATCCACGGGCTGATCGTGCAGTTCGGCACCTCGGTGGGCTTTCTGCCCGCCTTCGGCGTCTGCCTGACGGACAACAGCAGCACCATCGAACAGATCTACGACCGCGCCTCCATGGCGACGGTGCGCGCCAAGAGCAGCTACCATTCCCGCGTCCGCGTCTTTGACCCGCTGATGTACGAGAAGGCGGACTGGGATTATCACATCCTCTCGGACTTCCAGAAGGCGATGAAGGACCACGAGCTGTCCTTCTATCTTCAGCCCCAGTGCCAGATCGCGACGGAGCGCGTTGTCGGCGCGGAATCCCTGGTTCGCTGGAAGAAGGCGGACGGCAAAATGGTTTCGCCCGGCGTGTTTATCCCCGTGCTGGAGGAGTACGGCTTTGTCACCGACCTGGACAAATTCGTCTGGGAGGAGGTCTGCAAGTGGCAGAGAATGTGGATCGACAGCGGGCACACGCCGCTGCCGATCTCCGTGAACGTCTCTCAAATCGACATCTTTACCATCGACGTACCGGCGTTTTTGGAAGAGATGCTGAAAAAATATGACCTGCCGGTGGAGGTCATCAAGGTCGAGATCACCGAATCCGCCTATGTGGACAACGGCGCGGTCGCCGACGCGGTCAAGCGCCTGCGCGAGAAGGGCTTTCTTGTCCTGATGGACGATTTCGGCAGCGGCTATTCCTCGCTGAACATGCTGCGCAACCTGAACGTGGACGTCATCAAGCTCGACGCGCAGTTCCTGCGCATGGGCGGCGACGACCGCAAGGGCATCCAAATCGTGGAGTCCATCGTGAATATGGCGAAGACGATGGGCGTGCCGATCATTGTCGAGGGCGTGGAGACCCAGCAGGAGACGGAGTTCCTCTCCGGGCTCGGCTGCCGCTACGTGCAGGGCTATTATTTCTATCGGCCGATGCCGCAGGAGGAATTTCAGGCGCTGATCGCGGACCCGGAGCACATCGACACGAGCGGCTTTCTCTTTGAGGCGAAGGACCAGTTCCACACGCGCGAGTTTCTGGACCAGAACGTGTTCAGCGACGCGATGCTCAACAACATTCTCGGTCCCATCGCGTTTTTCTCCCAGCACGGGGAGGAGCTGGACGTCGTGCGCTTCAACAGGCAGCTTCTGGACGAGGTGGATTCTCCTGTCTTTCAGGATTATACGAAGTCCATCCAGCGGCTGGTGGTGCAGGAGGACCTGCCGCGGCTCTACGAGCTCCTTGACCACGCGCTCATCGACCCGTTGGGCGGCGCAAGCGCGGTGATCCGTTTCCAGCGGCTCAGCGGCAGGATCTCGCAGTTCCGTGTCCAGTTCTTCTTTTTGGAGGAGGACGACAACGGCCGCCGGTTTTACGGCTCCGCCCGCGACGTCACACAGCTCACGTGTCTCAACGAGCAGATGAGCCTGCTGACGCAGTTTACGCCGGACAGCGTCGTGCTGCTGCGGAACCTCGGCGGCGAGCTGTGCTTCCAGGTGGCGGCGCACGGGCTGGAGCAGCGACTTGGGCTTGACCGCGCCGCCTTTGAGCGGGAGCTTTGCAGCGGCGCCTTCCGCGAGCGTCTGGACCCCGGCGAACGCGAGCAGCTTCTGCAATTGATTGTCAATTCCGGGATGCGGATGGACGCCTTTTCTCCACCCTTCCGCGTTACCGCCGCAGACGGCACGGAGCTTTCGATGCGCGTCCGCTTCGACTCCGTCCACGACAGGGCAAGCGGCGTGGAGTACATCATGCTGCTTCGCCTGAGCACATCTTCTTAACAATATTGACCCGCCTCGAAGAGGCGGGTCAATATTGTTATTTCGTCAAATGCCGTAGTTCTCCATGAAGTTGAGCAGCATCGTGAGCGCCTGCGCGCGGGTCGCGGGGCCGCGGGGGTTCAGGTTGTGCTGGTCGTCGCCGTTGAGGATGTGCTGCGTGCACGCCCAGCTCATGGACTCCATCGCCCAGTCGCTGACCTGGTCGCCGTCCTTGAAATTGCGGATCGTGGAGCTCAGGCCGGATACGTTCAGCCCCTGCGACTGCGCATAGCGATAGAGCAGCGCGGCAAGCTCCTGGCGGCTGATGCCGCGGTCGGGGGCAAAGGTGTCGTCCCCGTTGCCGCGGACAATTTCATTGTCCGCCGCCCAGCGCACCGCCGCGGCATACGGGGCGTCCGCAGCGACGTCCTTGAACGTGGCGTCCCCGTCGATGATGACGGTGCCGTCAGCCAGCTGGTGCATATGGGAGAGCATTGAAACGAACATCGCGCGGTCCATCAGCTTGTCCGGCTGGAAGGTATCGCCCAGCCCGGAGACAATGCCGTAGCGCGTCGCGGTATTGACACCGTCTGCATACCACGCGTTCGCGGCGACGTCGGAATAGCGCTTCTGCGCAATGGAAAGGTCCGTGAGGGTGCCGGCAAACGCGTCGGCGAGATAAAGCGTTTCGCCGCTCACCAGCAGTCCGCGCGGGCTTGCGGGGGTGATCGCGGAGGTGGTGCTTCTCAGTACCGTGTAAACGCGCTTGTCGCCGATCGCGCGCACGGCGCGGTTCCCGGTGTCCGCCACGTAGATCGTACCGTCGGAGCCGACGGCGACGCCCTGCGGATGGTCGAACTTTGCCTTGTCCGGGGCGGCGTCAACATAGCCGCCGTAAAACTCGCCGTTGTCCTCCGCCGGAGTGGAGACGCCGGCAATCACATGCACGCCGCCGCCCGTGGTGACCTTCAGGATACGGCAGCGGCCCGTCTCGGCGACATAGAGCACGCCTTCATACCAGCAGACGCCGGTCGGGGCGTTGAGGTTGCGCGTAATCGTGGTGACCTCGCCGGACTTCGTGATGTGGCGGATCGTGCCGTTGCCGGTGTCGGCGACGTAGAGCGAGCCGTCGGGCGCGGCGGCGATGCCGGTGGGATGGTCAAACGTCGCTTCCTTCGCGCTGCCGTCCTTGTTTCCCGCCTTATCGGACCCGGCAAGCGTCATCACGCGGCCGTTCGCGATGTAGCGGATCATGTCCCCATCGGTGACGGCGTAGCCCTCCAGGAAGGGCGCAATGCCCCATGGCTCCATGAAGTACGCCTCGTCCACCGCGCCGTTGCGATAGACGCCGCCGGGCTCGCCGGTGATCCCCGCGACGGGGATGACGCCTGCAAAACGGCTTGCCTTGCCGTCCGCAACGCGCCAGATCACCTTGTTGTAGACGTCCGTCACCAGCATGGAGCCGTCCTCCTGCATGGTGAGGCCGGAGAGCTTGCCGCCGCTGAAGCTTGACGATTCCAGCGCGTAGACCGGCAGCGAAAGCACGAGGCAGAGTGCCAGCACAAGAGCGAATACACGTTTTTTCATTGATTTTTTCCCTCTTTCCTGTTTTTTACATTTTATTCCAAGGCGTCCAGCGTGAGGACCTCGAAGCCCTCCGCCTTGCCCTTGAGCTTGATGCTGCCGCCGAGCGAGGTCGTTTTCGCGCGCTCGCCCAGCGCGTCCGCCACGGCGCGGGAGATGTACACCGTGCCGCCGGGGGCGTTCGCCTCAAGGCGCGCCGCGGTGTTGACCGTGTCGCCGATGGCGGTGTAGTCCATGCGCTTTGGCGCGCCGATGTTTCCGACGACCGCGGGCCCGTAGTTGACGCCGACGCCGAAGGAGACCGTGCGCCCGAAGCGTTCCATCAGCTCCTCGCCGACCGCCTTCGAGCCCTCGACCATGTCCATCGCGGCTCGGCAGGCGAGGTAGATCGCGTCGTCCTGCGGCAGAGGTGCGTTCCAGAACGCCATCGTGCAGTCGCCGACGAACTTGTCCAGCGTGCCGTGGTTCTTCATGATGCACTCGGTCGTGAGCGTGAGGTACTTGTTGATGATCTCCACGACGGTGGGCGGGTCCAGCGCCTCGCTCATCGTGGTAAAGCCGCGGATATCCACGAACAGCACCGCGATGTCGTACAGCTTGCCGCCGAGCTCCAGCCCGCCGCTCCCCTGCTCAATGAGCTGCTTCATGACGCCGGGGTCAATGTAGTGACCGAAGGTGTTCTGCACGCGGTGCTTCTCGCGCTGGGCGTGGACATAGTTCACCGCGACCGTGGCGATGAGCAGCACCGTGACAAACAGAGGCACGTACAGCACGTGCAGCAGGTGCCCGCTGCGATAGAACAGCACGCACAGCCCAAGCCAGCCGAGACTGACCGCCAGCCAGCCCGCCACGGACAGGAGCACGCGGCGGTCATAGAACCAGTACAGCGAGGCGGCGCAGAGAAGGAACACCAGCGCCAGCTGCAAGCGCTCGCCCACCTCGCGCACCGAGTACCCGGCGCGGAACGCGTCGATCGCGTTTGCCTGGATCTCGATGCCGTACATGGGCTTGGCGTGGTCGACCGAGGTGACGTAGTCATCCTGCATGCCCGCGGCATAGGGGCCGATGAGCACGATCTTGTCCGCGAACTCGGTGCTGTCCACCTCGCCGGTCAGCAGGTCGATGACGGAGATCCCGTCGTAGTAGCCCCTGGGCCGGTCGGTGAAGGGGAGGTAGAAGAAGCCCTCCGCATTCGTCTCCGGCGGGGCATTCGGTGTTACGCCCTGCGCATCGCACAGCATCTCGTAGAGCCTGCGGGAGAACGAGGGCACGCGCCCCACGCCCGGCACGTCGATCCAGAGCATCATGTGGCGGATCACGCCGTCGCTGTCGTGCATGGCGTTGATGTGCCCCGTCTCGCAGTAGGCGGCAAGCGCGTCGTACGGGCTGTCCCACGCGAGCACCGCGCGGTCGTCGAGGTAGAACTCGCCGTTTTCCGTGTGCACGATCTCGCTGCCGAAGGTCGCCGCCGAGGCGCAGAGCACGTTGCCGTACTGCTCCGCCGCCTCGACCAGATAGGCGTCGGCGTCCGGGTCGGCGCTCTCGCCGATGAACAAAACATCGATGCCGATGGCGGCAGGGTGCGCGTCAGGGTCGGAGTTGAGGTACTCGATCGCCTCCGCGATATAGCTGCGGGGCCACGGCATGGGGCCCAGCTCGTCGAGCGCACGCTGGTCGATGCCGATGACGACGATCTCGCCGTCCGTGCCCTCAGGTCTCTGGTAGAGCCAGTCGGAGGCGGCGCCGTCCACACTGCCGAGCAGCCCCGACGCGGCGAGGGCGGTCATCGCCGCCGCGACCGCAAGCGCGGCCGCGAGGCGGATGATCCATTTTTTGTGCTTACTCATACGCCCTCAAAGTAATTGACCGTTCCGCTGCCGGTGACGCTGCCGGAAATGGACAGCTCGGCGTTCGAGTCGCTCAGGCTGATGCTGAGGAGGTTGCCTCCGCGGTCAATAACGTCCTTGAATGTACTGTCGATCTCGCCGTAATGATTGACCGTGCCGTTGTTCGCAAGCGTTCCGCCGACGGTGAGCGCGCCCTTGTTTACAAGCGTGCCGCCGTTCCCGACGCTGAGCGTTGCGCCGCTCTGGACCTCGACGGTCGCGCCGCTGGCAATCTCCAGCGTCGCGCCGTTGACAATCAGCAGCTCTGTTTTGCTGGGGATCTCAACATTCGAGCTCAAGGTCAGGCTGTCGCACACAACGATGTAATTCTCTTTTGCCGTGAGCATGGTGCCAAGCTCGGTCTCCGTCGCGGCGATGTAGTAGACCGTTCCGGGCGCTTGAGGATCGGTGTTGGTAACGTTCATATTGCTGTTGCTGTACGCGCTTTGCGAGGCATAGAGTGTACTGCCTCTGGAAAGCTGGAGCGTACCCGCGTTTTCAACGCGGCCGATCGCCTTGAGCAAGCCTTCGACCGTGACCTTGCCGCCGTTCAGGATGGTGAGCGTACCGCTGCTGGGCACATCGACGCTTCCGGAGCTGCCGATTTTCAGCGTGACGCCGTCGAGGATCAGCAGGTTTCCGTCGCTCAGGTCCAAATTGCTGTCCATGCTCAAGTTGGAGATCAATGCGTAGTTGCTGACGGAAGCGCTGATAGCGGACCAGTCGTTGAATCCCAAATAGAGCGTTCCGCCGGAAACGCTGCTTTGCAGGGCACTGTAGCTGCTGCTCTGGGCGATAAGCTTCGCGTCAGTCGAGAGCGTGTAGGCGCCGGCGCCGCCGACCCCGGCGGTTCCCTTCGAATCATCGCGGACGTCGAGCACGCCGCCGCTGCCCACCGCGACCGTGCCGTTGTTGGTCAGCTTCGCGCCGGTCCCCACGGTCACGTACCCGGTCAGGCTCAACTTCGCGCCGTTTTTGACCAACAGGTCGTCGGCGGTGATGGTAATGCCGTTCGTACCGGCGCTCACGGCAAGGTCGGAAATCACCGCCACGTTCGCGGACGCCGGGCTCTGTGACACGAAACAGGCGAGGTTTTCAAATTCTCTTTCATTTGCCGCGACGGAATAGAAGACGTCCTTGCTGCTCAATGTCGTCTCGATGGTCGTGTCGCTGCTCACCGGGAGCGTGAACCAGTCGGTGTAGTGCGTATTGCCGGACTGCTTCTCCGTTTTGGTGGGCGTAAGGCTGCCGCTTGCAATAAAGACGGCGTCGTCCGGAAGTGCCAGCGGGGTGGTTCCCGTCGTATCGACCGGCGTGATGCCGAAGGTTGCCGAATCGCCCTCCGCCAGAGTAACCACGACCGCGTTATTCTGTGTATCCTCCTTCACGTCATACTTGGTGTCGTCGACGTCGACTGTATAAACATCCGATTTCAGAATAGACAGCGTGACGGTCTTCGCCCACTGGGCGTAGAGCTCAAGGTCTGCCGTCAGCGTGACCGTCGCGCCCGGTCCGTACGCCGTGCCCTGACCGTCTGCCTGTGTGTTCCAGCCCGTGAAGGTATACTGGTCACGGGTGAACTGGTTCGCGTGCAGCGACGTCTGGCTGTTGGGCGCGATGCTCTGCGTTCCCATCGTACCTGTGCCGCCGTTGGCGTAGAATGTAACCGTGTAATTCTGCGTCGGGGCAGTGACCTGCGCCCACTGGGCGTAGAGGTCAAGGTCTGCCGTCAGCGTGACCTTCGCGCCGTCGGCGTACTTGTCGCCGCTGCCATCCGCATTTGTGGTCCAGCCGTCGAAGGTATGATCCTTGCGCGTAAACGTATTGCTGTCCAGCGCGGTCTCGACGTTCTCCTGGATATCCTGCGTCGTCGTCGCGTTGGTGCCGTCGTTGGCGTGGAAGGTGACGGTGACGTTCCGGGTCGGCGCGACAGTCTGCGTCCACTGTGCGTAGAGCGTCAGGTCTGCCGTCAGCGTGACCTTCGCGCCTTCGGCGTACTTGTCGCCGCTGCCGTCCGCATTTGTGGTCCAGCCGGTGAAGGTGTAATCCTTGCGTGTAAACGGATTGCTGTCCAGCGACGTCGCTTTGCCGGGCTCAATGCTCTGCGTCGCTGTTGCTCCTGTACCGTCGTTCGCGTCGAAGGTGACGGTGACGTCCTGCGGCAGAATCTGCATCTCCCACTGCGCGTAGAGCGTCATGTCCGCCGTCGGCTTGACCCATTCGCGGTCGGGATAGGACACACCCTTGCCGTCAGAGCGCGTGTTCCAGCCGACGAACGTATAGCCGGTGTATGAGAATTTGTTCTCAAACAGCTCATCTCCGCTGCCCGCAGGGATGACCTGCTGGCTCATGCTGCCCATGCCGCCGTTGCCAACGAAGGTAATGGTGAAGCGCGTCGGCGAGATCTTCCTCCACTGCGCGTAGAGCGTCAAATTCCCCGTCGGTACAATCTGTGCGCCGTCCGCGTATGCCGTCCCGCTTCTGTCTGCCTCTGTGTTCCAGCCGTCAAACGCATAGCCCTGCCGCGTGAACGCGTTCGGGGACAGCATGGTCCGCGCGCCCAGCTGCACCGTCTGCACGGACATCTTGCCCGTGGCGTCGTCGGCATTGGCAATGAAGGTGACGTAGCAAAGCGCGGGAGCGATCTCTTCCGACGTTTTGTTCTGCTCCTCCCAACGTTCGCGTTCGCGCTCTTCGCGCCGCTCGCGCGCCGCGTCGGCAGCCGACGTGGTGGGCTGCGGCGTGTCCGTGCCGGCGGAGGGCTTCTCAAAGTATATCTCCTGCACGTAGCCCGCCGCGGCATCCGCGGCGTCCGCTTCGGCGATCTTATTTGCCTGCTCGATCTGGGCCTCCTCCGCCGCCTTTTCGGTCCTCTGCTCCTCGTTGGATTCCTCCTCCAACTTCTGCGGCAGATATTCGATCACCTTATTGTAGTTGACGACGGTGACTTTCGTGGTGACCTTGTCGTACAGCTCTGGGGTCTTTATAACCAGCAGCGTCATCACGGAGGGGATGTCCTTCTCGGTCATCGTCCGGCGTTCCGGTTTTCCACCGCCCTCCGGCACGCTTAGGATCTCGCCGTCCTTCAGCGGTATCGTCTCGCCGGACACCGTGGCGGCCGTGACGTCGCCCTCGACCTTGGCGGAGCTGTTCAGCGTGTTCCAGCCGCTCGAGCCGCGCACGCCCGTGACCATCGTCGCGGTGACGATCTCGAGGCTCTCGTCCTTGTCGAGAGGCTTGGAGACGTTGTAGGCAAGCTTGCCCGCGGTGAGCGCGAGCTCAAGCTTCTTGCCGCTCTTTTTGATCTCAACCTTACCGAGGGCGTCCAGCATGATCGCCTTCGAGTCGTCGAGCGTGATGTAGGCGGAGCTGGATTTTCCGGTCTCAATGGAATATCCGCTGTAAATGCGCATATCCGCCCGCGCCGTCTTTTCCTTCCCGCTCTGGTCTTTCACGATGACCGTGCCCTCAATCTCCGAGAGGCGGATCGTCGTGGCGGTCGCGTCCTCCGCCGCCGTTGCGGGAGCGGCGAGCGAAAGCGCCAGCGTCAGCGCCAGCAGCATCGACCACAGCTGCTTCATTCGTTTCATGCTTTCTTTTCCTCCCATGCCTTGCTTTTTATAAACAGCTCCAACAGCTCGCTGTCGAGGCTCCCCTCCACTGCCATGCTGCGCAGGATGCCCAGCGCCTTTTCGGTCGGCATGGCGGGCTTGTAGGGGCGGTCCACCGCGGTCAGCGCGTCGTAGATGTCGATGATGGTCAGCAGCCGCACCTCACGCGGGATGCTTTCCGCCGTCAGATGGTTCGGATAGCCGCGCCCGTTGAGGAACTCGTGGTGCATGGCTGCCCAGCGCGGCGTCTCCGCGTACATCTTCGGGAAGTTCACGTGCTCGAGGATGCGGCCCGTGACGACGACGTGGCTCTCCATCTCGGCGCGCTCCTCGGCGGTCAGCGTGCCCTTGCGGATGGCGAGGCACACGCGCTCCTCCGGCGTCAGCCAGGGTTTTTCCTCTCCGTTTTCGTCGATGTAGGTCTTTGCGGCGATCTCCTCGACCCGGGCGATCTCCTCGTCGGGCATAAAGCCCGCGCAGTTGACGCGCTCAATGAAGGCAAGCGCCTCCTCGCGCTCGGCGTTGCGCCGCGCGAGCTCGTCCGCGTCGATGTGCCCGTCCAGCAGCGCCATGCGGTCGAGCAGCGCGATGAAACGGAAGCGCGTGCGCACATCCTTCGTTTTCGCCCCAAGCCGGTTTTCCTTGTCCATGACCTCCAGCGGCACGACCAGCTTGCCCACGTCGTGCAGCCAGACGCTCAGAAGGAAGGTCCGGCGCCGGTTCGCGTCGAAGCGCCACTCGTTCCCCGTCGCCTCCAGCCAGTCGAGGAAATTTGAGGCGTAGCGGACCATGTTGCGCGTATGGTTGGCGTTATAGGGCGTGCGTTCGTCGATCGCGGTCGAGAGCGCGCCGACCAGCGAGTCGAGCAGCGAGGTAATCTGCTCGGAATACTTCATGTTCGTGATGCTGATGGCGGCCTGCGAGGAGATGGCTGAGATCAGCAGCTCGATCTCCGGGTCGAAGGAGACCGTGTTTCCGTCCGCGTCCATCGCGTTGATAAGCTGCGCCACGCCGATGATCTCGCCCTTGTCGTTCGACAGCGGCACGACCAGCATACTCTGCGTGTGGAAGCCGGTCATCGCGTCATAGCGCAGCGAACCGGTGAAGTCGAAATGCGTGTCGGTGTGTACGTCGGCAACATTGATCGGCTCGTTGTGCAGCGCGACCCATGAGCAGACATATTTTTCCTCCAGCGGCACCGGCGGCAGCGAGATCGGCGCGGCGTGCCCGCCCTGCCGGTAGCCCAGCGAGCGCGTGACCATGCGGCAGAAGTGCAGCCCGTCGTCCTCCAGCAGGTACAGCGTGCCGGCGTCGGCGTTCGCGATGTCCATCGCATTGTCCAGAATGCTCGAAAGCAGCGCCTCACGGTCGCGTTCGGCGGTCAGGGCGAGACACATGTCGAGAAACCGCTTCATCTCGTCGTCTTTTGTCACAGGGCGATCACCTCTCCCTCTTTTGCAAAGTCGTATTCGGGACCGCAGATCTCGTGCAGCTTCTCCGCCTCGCAGTCCAGCATGTCGTCCGTGCGCTGCGGGTCGTGGTGGATGATGCGCAGCTTCGGCACCCCCTCCTCGTGTGCAAAGCGCGTGACAAACTCCCAGGTATTGTGTCCAAAGCCGGAGCGTGTAAGCCATTCGTCGCTCATGTACTGCCCGTCGATGAGCAGGAGGTCGCAGCCGCGTCCGAACTCCGCCAGCTTGGGCATCAGGTACTCGTCCAGCGTGCAGTCCGTGGCAAAGACGATCCGCTTGCCGAACGCGTCCAGCCGCAGCAGCGAGACACCGCCGGGATGCCAGCCCTCCATGTTCTCCACCGTAAACGCGCCGAGGTGGAGCAGCTGCGGCAGGTCGTGGAAGCGGATGTCGGCGGGCAGGACCTCCGGCCCCACGGGCCACAGCGGCGGCGAGAGCAGCCGCCTCACCTGCGCCTCCGCGTCAAGTCCCTCACGCTCCGCCGCGTACACGTCCAGCTGAAAGCCCTTCCGCATGACGCAGGGGCTGAGCGGGAAGCCAAGCAGATGGTCGACGTGCGGGTGCGTCAGCAGCAGCGGGAGCGAGGGCGAGCGCATCGCCTCCTCGGGCAGCGACATCAGCCCCGTGCCTGCGTCGAGCACGACATACTGCTCGTCCGCGCGCAAAAGAACGCAGGTCGTCGCCCCGCCATAGCGGGAGAAACGCTTCCCGCTGACGGGAACGGACCCCCGCGCGCCTAAAACTGTTACCTCCACGCTGTGCTGTTCCATAGTGCTCCTTCCTTTCCTGTCCCACAGCAGTGATACCAATAGCCTGTTTATAGTAAGCAAATTTTATAAATTTGCTTACTATATCAGCCATATTTTGCGCTTGCCGCAGCTCGCGGCGAGCGAAATGGCGATCATAAAGCTATCACGAATGCAAAAATAATCTGCATTCGTGATAACTTTACCACACTATTTGTCAAGTGTAAATATTTTTAATAAGTATTTTTATGCAGTTTTATCTATTTTGCCTGCCGAACTAAAAACGGGGCTGTGAAAAAACACGTGTTTTTTCACAGCCCCACAGCTATTATCCCATTGTCACCAGCACCTCGACGACCGCGCCGGGCTCCGCCGACGGAAGCACGCCGCCGGGGACAGCTTTCCCGTTTGCCGTGACGCTTTTGACGCCGTGCTCAACGCCCGCGCCGTTGTCCACGCGGATGCGGTAGGTCGCGCCGCGATAACGCCGCGTGACCGTAAAGCCCTTGAGCGAGGCGGGGATGCAGGGGTTGACCCGCAACCCGTCCAGCGTGGGCTGGACGCCGAGGATCGCCTGGCTGACGCTCAGGAAGGTCCACGCCGCCGTGCCCGTGAGCCAGCTGTTCTTGCCCTCGCCGAAGGACGCCGCGTCGCGCCCCGCGATCATCTGGCTGTAGACATACGGCTCGGTGCGGTGGATCTCGCTGATATCCTCGATGTATGCCGGCGCGGTGCGGCGATAAACCTCAAACGCGCGCTCGCCGTGGCCGAGCACCGCCTCGGCGCAGACGATCCACGGGTTGTTGTGGCAGAAGATGCCCGCGTTCTCCTTGTATCCCGGCGGATAGGTGGAGATCTCGCCCAGCTCGAGGTGATAGCGCGTGTACGCGGGCTGGTGCAGCACGATGCCGTACTTGGTGTCGAGGCGCGCCTTGACGCTCGCCATCGCCTTTTCCGCCTCGCCGCTGTCCTTGCCGATGCCCGCCATGACGCACATGCCCTGCGGCTCGATGAAGATCTGGCCCTCCTCGCACTCCTTTCCGCCGACGACGTGCCCGTAGGCGTCGAAGGCGCGGCGGAACCATTCGCCGTCCCAGCCGGCGTCCAGCGTGGCGTGCTCCATGGCGGCGACCTCCGCCTCCGCCTCGTCCGCCTCGTTTGCCAGGCCGACGTGGCGGCAGATGTCCGCCCACGCGCGCCCGAACTTGACGAACATGCCCGCGATGAACACGCTCTCCGCGACAGGGCCCTCGCTGGGGCCGGTGATCTGGAAGCTCTCGCCGGGGTGCTCGGAGAAGCAGTTGAGGTTGAGGCAGTCGTTCCAGTCGGCGCGCCCAATCAGGGGCAGACCGTGGGGACCGAGGTGGGTCCCGGTATAGTGAAAGCTCCGGCGCAGGTGCTCCAGCAGCGGCTGCGCGAGATTCGCGTCGTTGTCAAAGGGAACCGACTCGTCCAAAATGCTCCAGTCGCCGGTCTCGCGCAGATACGCGTCCGTGCCCGCGATGAGCCAGAGCGGGTCGTCGTTGAAGCCGCTGCCGACGTCGAGGTTGCCCTTTTTCGTCAGCGGCTGGTACTGGTGGTAGGCGCTGCCGTCGGGGAACTGCGTGGCGGCAATGTCCAGAATGCGCTCGCGCGCCCGCTCCGGGATCATGTGCACAAAGCCCAGCAGGTCCTGGCAGGAGTCGCGGAAGCCCATGCCGCGGCCCATGCCGCTCTCGTAGTAGCTTGCGCTGCGGCTCATGTTGAACGTGACCATGCACTGGTACTGGTTCCAGATGTTGACCATGCGGTCGAGCTTTTCGTCGCCCGTGCTCGCCTGATAGCCGCCGAGCAGTGCTTCCCAGTGCGCGGCAAGCGCCGCGAGTGCCGCGTCAAAGCGCTCGCCGGTCGCGTAGCGCGCCATCAGCTCGCGTGCGCGTGTCTTATTGATGACGCCGAGGGATTCCCACTTCTCCTCGGGCGGATTCTCGATGTAGCCGAGCCCGAACAGGATGCTCGCGCTCTCACCGGGGGCAAGCGTGAGGTCGAACTGCTGCGCGGCGATGGGCTGCCAGCCGTGCGCCACGCTGCCCGTGCAGCCGGAGCCGAACACCGCCTCCGGGCGCGCGGGGGAGCCGTAAACGCCGAGAAAGGCCTCACGCGCGGTATCAAACCCGTCGGGCCTGCGATCCGCCCAGAATACGGCGTAGTGGTCGCGCCGCTCGCGGTACTCGGTCTTGTGATAGATCGCCGCACCGTCGATCTCCACCTCGCCGGTGGAGTAGTTGCGCTGGAAGTTGGACGAGTCGTCCATCGCGTCCCAGAGGCAGAACTCCACATAGGGGAACACGGAGACGCGCTTTTCCGCGCCGGACTCGTTTGTGAGCGTCAGACGCTCCAGCAGGCAGTTGTCGCCCAGTGGGACAAAGAGCTCCTGCCGCGCGCGCAGACCGCCCTTCACGCCCTCGAGCACCGTGTAGCCGAGGCCGTGGCGGCAGAGATAGCTGTCCAGCTCCGTCTGCGTCGGCTGCCAACCGGGGTTCCAGACCGCCTCGCCGTCCTTAATGTATACGCGGAAGCCCTCGGAGTCCAGCGGCGCGTTGTTGTAGCGGTAGCGCGTCAGGCGGCGCAGACGCGCGTCGCGATAAAAGCTGTAGCCGCCCGCCGTGTTGGACAGCAGCGTGAAGAATTCCTCGCTGCCGAGATAGTTGATCCACGGCAGCGGCGTGCGGGGCGTCGTGATGACATACTCGCGGCGCGCATCATCGAAATACCCAAATCGCATGGGCGGTCCCTCCTCAAGCGAAAACGATTGCGAAACAATTCTCTTCCACAGAATAGCTGATTTAACTATAAAATGCAAGGACAAATTTTCGCTTTCTGTTCTTATTCTATAATTTGTACAGGCAAATCCGTTGCCGCAAAATGATGTTTCGGCATTTTTTATAAATGGCATCACTAAAACTTGTAGATTGCCGACAAATCTTTCGCAAAATAAAATTATTTTCGTTTTTACTCTTGCATTTGTCTTGACTTTGGTGTACTTTTTCATTGCGAAATCGTTTAAGTTGGGAGGCGGCATACTGTGGTTTCCATGAAGGACATCGCGCGGCGCTGCGGTGTTTCCGTGGCTACGGTAAGCAAGGCACTCAACAACGCGCCGGACGTCGGAGCGGAGACGCGGGATCGGATCTGCCGGACGGCGGAGGAGCTCGGCTACATGGCAAACGCCGCCGCCCGGGCGCTCAAAACGAACCGCACCTATAACATCGGCGTCCTGTTTGTCGACAGGCGTCACAGCGGTCTCGCCCACGAATTCTTCTCCACCGTGCTGGACAGCCTGCGCGTCGAGGCGGAGAAGAGCGGATACGACATCACGTTCATCAACAGCAACCTCGGCGACACCTCGTGCACCTACATGCAGCACTGCCGCTACCGCGGCGTGGACGGCGTGGTGATCGCCTCGGCGGACTTCCACGACCCCATGGTGGTCGAGCTGGTGGATTCGGAGCTCCCGGTCGTGACGATCGACCATGTGTTCAACAACCGCATCGCGGTGGTTTCCGACAACGCGAAGGGCGCGGAGGCGCTGGTTCGCTTCGCGGCGGAGAAGGGGCACAAGCGGCTCGCGTTCATCCACGGGGAGCTGACCGCCGTGACCGAGCACAGGCTCATCGGCTTTTACCGTGCCTGCGGGCAGCTGGGACTGGACGTCCCGGAGGCCTACGTCCGCGAGAGCGCGTATCACGACGCCGAACAGTGCTACCGCATATGCAAGGAGCTGTTGGCTCTGGAGCCGCGTCCGGACTGCATCCTCTTCCCGGACGACTACTCGTACATCGGCGGCATGAACGCCATCCGCGAGGCGGGGCTGCGCATCCCGGAGGACGTCTCCGTCATGGGCTACGACGGCATCAACCTCTCGCGGGTCATCAGCCCGAAGCTGACCACCTACCGCCAGGATACCGGCGAGATGGGCCGCGTGGCGGCGGCGGAGCTGATCGGCCTGATCGAGCATCCCAAGACCGCGCTGCTCGACCGCATCGTCATCCCCGGCTCCCTGCAGGAGGGCGAATCCGTCTCCACGCTTTGAGCGGTGATTTGTGGGAACAGCCCCACATAAAATAAAATCACAACAAAAAAGAAGGACAGAAATTTTTGAGGAGGAATTGAAACATGAAAAAGTTTGTCTCGCTGCTTCTTGCTCTGGCTATGGTGTTCTCGCTTGCCGCGTGCGGCAACAAGTCGTCCGGCGGCGGCTCCACGGCGCAAGGAAAGGTCTTCAACATCTACGCGTGGAACGAAGAGTTCAAGGGCTTCTTTGAGAAGTATTACAAGGTTCCCGACGGCGTGACCGTCAACTGGATCATCGTCCCGAACGACGGCGGCGGCTATCAGAAGGCGCTCGACGAGGCTCTGCTGAACCAGGGCAACGCCGCTGCGGATGAAAAGGTCGACATGTTCCTCGCTGAGGCCGACTACATCCTCAAGTACACGAATTCCGACGCCACGCAGGATATCACCAAGATCGGCGTGACCGACTTCTCCAACACCTATAAGTACACGGTCGAGGCCGCGTCCGACGCCAGCGGCGTCATCAAGGGCGTCAGCTTCCAGTGCTGCCCCTCCGCGATGATCTATCGCCGCTCCATCGCCAAGGACGTGCTCGGCACCGATGATCCCGCGAAGGTCCAGGAGCTGGTCGGCAGCTGGTCGAAGTTCAACGACGTCGCCAAGCAGGCGAAGGCGAAGGGCTACTACATCACTGCCTCCGACGCCGAGACCTACCGTGTGTTCTCCAACAACGTCTCCGCTCCGTGGGTCGACAGCAACAACAACCTCCAGATCGCTCCCGAGATCCAGGCGTGGATCGACCAGGCTGAGATGTTCTCCAAGAACGGCTACACCCTCAACACCGGCATCTGGGACGACGAGAAGAACGTCCAGATGTTCAAGGACGGCAAGACCATGTGCTTCTTCGGGCCCGCATGGTACTTCAACTTCTGCATGGGCAACGCGCAGGACGAGACCAAGGGCTGCTCCGGCGACTGGGCGATCTGCGAAGGCCCCGCGGCGCACTTCTGGGGCGGCACCTGGCTGCTCGCGGCCTCTGGCTCCGATAACACCGACATGCTCGCCGACGTGATGAACACCTTCATCAACAACGAGGACGTCTGCACCAAGCTCGTCAAGGACGAGGCGCAGTTCTCCAACAACCAGAAGGTCAACAACACCATCGCCGCCGACCCGAACTACGGCAGCGCCTTCCTGGGCGGTCAGAACGACACCGCCGTGTTCGCCGCCATGTCCGGCAACATCAAGTTCCAGAACCAGACCATCTACGATCAGATCTGCAATGAGCAGATTCAGAGCAACATGCGCGAGTATTTCAAGGGCGAGGTCACCAAGGACCAGGCTATGCAGAACTTCTACAAGGCGGTCAAGGAGAACTATCCCGCGGTCAACGTTCCCAACGCCTGATAGAGTCTGATCGACTGAGTTACAATCTGACAGCGTATGCTTCCGCGGAGGCAAAGCTCCGGCTTTGCCTCCGCGGGGTTTAACAAAGAGCATCCGTGTCGGCCGATCAGAGCGCACGGCACAGCGGCGCGTTCTGATGAACCGACAGAAATCATCCGCAGGGAGGAATCGCAATGAACAAGAAAAAAGGCATCAGCTACGCAAAATGGGGGTATCTTTTTATCCTGCCCTTTTTTCTCGCGTACTTCATCTTCACCTTTATCCCGCAGGCGCTGACCGTTTACAACAGCTTTTTCGAGAACTATCGCGACGGCCTGACGCAGGTCGGGCCCAACTTCGTGGGCTTCGGCAACTACATCGCGCTCTTCACGCCCGACGAGACCGGCACCATCGACATCCTCAAGTACACCGGGAACACTGTTGTTCTCTGGCTGCTCGGCGCGGCGCCGCAGATCCTCATCGCGCTGCTGCTCGCCATCTTCTTCACGAGCTACCGTCTGAACATCAAGGGCCAGCAGTTCTTTAAGACGGTCATCTATATGCCTAACCTCATCATGGCGTCGGCATTCTCCATGCTGTTCTTCACGCTGTTTTCCACGGTCGGCCCGGTCAACCAGGTCATCACGGCAATGGGCTGGAGCGACGTGGCGATCGACTTTTTCGCCAAGCGCGTTACCGTGCGCGCGCTGATTTCGCTGATGAACTTCCTGATGTGGTTCGGCAACACGACGATCCTGCTCATGGCGGGCATCATGGGCATTGACCAGAGCCTCTTCGAGGCGGCGAATATCGACGGCGCCAGCTCGGTCCAGACCTTCTTCCGCGTCACGCTTCCCCTGCTGATGCCGATTCTGGTCTACACCGTCATCACCGCGATGATCGGCGGCTTGCAGATGTTCGACGTGCCGCAGGTTCTGACCAACGGCGGCGGCACCCCGAACCGTACGTCCACAACGCTGGTGATGTACCTGAACAACTACCTCAAGGGCAGCCGGAACTACGGCATGTCCGGCGCGATCTCGGTAATCATCTTCATCATCACGGGTCTTCTGAGCATGGTCGTCTACCGCTCGCTGACCAAGAAGGACTGAGGAGGTAAGCAGAAATGAACAGCTCCAATTCTTCCGAAAGCCGCAAGGCAAAGCTCCAGCTGACCGTGCTGCGCGTGATCGTCTACGCCATTTTGATCTTCCTCTCGTTCCTCTGCCTGTTTTCGTTCTACATGCTGATTATCAACGCCACGCGCTCCAACGCGCAGCTGCAAGCGGGCTTTGCCATCCTGCCGCACGAGCACTTCTTCGACAACCTGCGCAACGCGTGGACCGACGCCTCCATCAACATCCCGCGCGGCATGCTCAACAGCTTCATCGTGGCGACGCTCTCCGCGGTCATCACGACCTACTTCTCCGCACTGACCGCCTACGGCATCCACGCCTATGACTTCAAGTTCAAGCGCCTCGCCTTCTCGTTTATCATGGCGATCATGGTCATTCCGCCGCAGGTCGGCGCCTCCGGCTTCATCCAGCTGTGCTACAAGTACGGCCTGACCAACAAGTTCTGGGTGCTTATCATCCCGGGCGTCGCCGCGCCGGTCGTGTTCTTCTACATGAAGCAGTACATGGAAAGCGTCCTGCCGATGGAGACCATCGAGGCGGCGCGCGTGGACGGCAGCGGCGAGTTCCGCACCTTCAACACCATCGTCCTTCCAATGCTCAAGCCCGCCATGGCGGTGCAGCTGATCTTCTCCTTTGTCGGCTCGTGGAACAACTACTTCATTCCCGCGCTGCTGTTGACCAAGGCGGAGAAGAAGACCGTGCCGATCATGATCGCGCAGCTGCGTTCGGCGGACTACTCCAAGTTCGACATGGGCAAGGTCTACATGTTCATTCTGCTGGCGATCCTGCCGGTGCTGATCGTTTACATCTTCCTG
>SVKP01000076.1 GCA_015068395.1 Oscillospiraceae bacterium | reverse complement strand
GCGCCGCGGACCTGCTGGTCGGCGTGACGGGAGTCGACGCCCAGCTTGACGTGCAGCTCGACGGTCTCGTCGAACTTGGCGGAGGCGGTCTTGCAGATCAGGCCGAAGCCCTCTGCCGGCTCATACTGTGTGTTCCTATCGATCTGCTTGGCAGCATCCTGATACTTCTTACCTCTAAACATGTTCTGCTACCCCCTTACTCTTCGACCGTGACGCCCATGGAGCGCGCGGTACCCGCGATCATGCTCATCGCCGCCTCGAGGCTGCCGGCGTTGAGATCGCGCATCTTCATCTCGGCGATCTTCTGGATGGAGGCCTTGGAGATCTTGGCGACCTTCTCCTTGTTGGGCACGCCCGAAGCCTTCTCGATGTTGCACTCCTTCTTGATAAGGACCGCGGCGGGAGGCGTCTTGGTGATGAAGCTGAAGGAACGGTCGGCATACACGGTGATGACGACGGGGATGATAAGGCCCATGTCGTTCTTCGTACGCTCATTGAATTCCTTCGTGAACGCCTGGATGTTGATCTGGTGCTGGCCGAGCGCCGGGCCAACGGGGGGAGCGGGGGTTGCTTTGCCTGCAGGGATCTGCAGCTTAACGTACGCGACTACTTTCTGTGCCATGAAAGGCACCTCCTTTTATAAATGTGGTAACGAGCGAGACGCATCGCTTTTGCGTCTCTCCCACTTGCCGCTTGCGCGGCTCATCGCATTTGGCGATATATGCGGGTCAAATTTTCGCATCCGCGCCGCTTTGCGCGGGACGGACGCTCTGCGCGGGGACTGTCAGTGCTCCACGACCTCGACCTGGTCCAGCTCCAGCTCGACCGGGGTCTCGCGTCCGAACATGGACACGACCACGCAGACCTTGTTTTTCTCGGCGTCGATCTCCTCGACCGTTCCAATGAACGTCGCGAGCGGCCCGTCGGTGATCTTGACCTGATCGCCGACATTGTAGAGCACGACGATCTCGTGCTTTTCCATGCCGAGTGCCTGCACCTCCTCCTCGGTGAGGGGGATGGCGTTGTTGGCGGAACCGACAAAGCCGGTCACGCCGCGGATGTTGCGGATCAGATGCCATGTGTCGTCCGTCATAATCATCTTGACGAGCACATAGCCCGGGAAGACCTTGCGTTCAACCTGCTTGGACTCGCCGGATTCCGTGATCTCCGTCACCGTCTCCATCGGGATGCGGATGTCGAGGATCATGTCCTCCAGATGCCGGTTCGCAACGAACTTCTCGATTGCTGTCTTGACGGCGTTTTCATAACCGGAGTAGGTATGCGCGACATACCATTTTGCGCTCTCAGCCATGACCCTGCCTCGCTCAGCCGGCCAGCCCGATCAGCAGATGCACTGCCGAAATGGCGGCATAGTCGAAGATCCAGATGCACGCGCCGACGACCAGCGAGAACAGCAGCACCGTGCCGGTGTCCTTGAGCGTCTTTTTCGGCGTGGGCCACACGACCTTCTTCAATTCGCTTCTCAGCTCACGGAACCATTTGCCGTGATCCTTCTTTTCCTTTTTTTCCTTCTTTTCTTCTGCCATTTTCTTCAACGACCTCTCGCTTACTTCGTCTCGCTGTGAACGGTGTGCTTTCTGCAGAAGGGACAATACTTGTTGAGCTCCAGCTTGTCCGGGGTATTCTTCTTGTTTTTCACCGTGTTGTAGTTTCTCTGCTTGCACTCATTGCACCTCAGAGTGACCTTCACGCGCATATGCGGCACCTCCTTATTTGACTGCCTCCCTGTTTGGATTAAAGAGAGCGGCTCCGCTCTTGTGCGTGAGAAGCGAAAAAAGCGCACAAAAAGAAAGCCCTCTTTCACAGGTAAGAGCTACTATAGCACAGCCCCCTGCGAAAGGTCAAGCTTTTTTTCGCAATTCTTCAAATAAATTTTCAGAGGAGCGGCGCGCGTCACGCGCCGCTCCCCGTATCCTCCTGAAACCGGGACAGCGCGTCGCGCGCCGCCATCTGTTCCGCTTCCTTTTTGCTGTGTCCCTCGCCCGTTCCGATCTCCGTGCCGTTAAGGCTCACCGTAATCACAAATACCTTGGCGTGGTCGGGGCCGCTCTCGCTTTTGAGCGTGTAGGCAAGCGAGCGCCCCGGCTTTCTCTGAACGAGTTCCTGAAGCGCCGTCTTGTAGTCGCGCCTGCTCTCCGCCGCGCGCGTTTCCGCCGCATTGTCCAGCAGCACGCGGTGGATCAGCTCGCTCGCCGCGCCGATCCCGCCGTCGAGATACACGGCGGCGATGACCGCCTCGATCGCGTCCGCCAGAATGGAGGCGCGTCTGCGCCCGCCGCCTGCCTCCTCGCCGTGCCCCAGGCACAGGTACTCGCCCAGGTCCAGCCGCTTTGCGACCTCGTGGAGGCTCTCCTCGCACACAAGCCTTGCGCGGACGCGCGTCAGCTCGCCCTCCGGCGCGTCGGGACGGCTCCGAAAGAGAAACTCCGCGGTCACAAAGCCGAGCACGCTGTCGCCAAGGAATTCCAGCCGCTCGTTGCTCGTGGACTCCGCGCCGCGGTGTTCATTGGCATAGGAGCTGTGGCGCAGCGCCTCGCGCAGCAGCGCAGGGTCCTTGAACCGATAGCCCAGCGCTTCTTCCAGCTTCCGCATTGTCTCTCCTCCTTTACCGAACACAAAGCCCCGCTCTCGCGGGGCATCGGTTTCCTTAGTTGAGCTTCCCGCTCAGATATTTCACACAGTCGCCGACCGTCTTGAGCTGCGCCAGGTCCTCCTCCGGGATCTGGTCGATGCCGAATTCGTCCTCCATCGCCATCTCAAGCTCCACCAGATCGACGGAGTCCGCGCCGAGATCGTCCGTGAACGAGCTGCCCATCGTGATATCCTCAGGATTCAGGGCAAACTGCTCCGCAATCAGGTTTTGCAGCGTACTGAAAAGCTCTTCCGAGTTCATAATGAAAAATACCTCCCAACAGGATGTCGATATATTGTGTAATGAATGGTACATCAAAGCATATGGTGTGTCAAGGGGATTTTTCAAAAAATGCCCCTGCACTCGTGGCGAGCGCTGATTACCGGGCTCCCGCGAGGTCGAGGCGCATCTTGTCGATGTCGCGCGCGATATCCTCCGCGATCCCGCTGCGCGCGACCTCCGCCGCCTGACGCACCGCGTTGCAGAACGCAACGTCGTTCGACGAGCCGTGCGCCTTGACGACCGGCCTGGAGATCCCCAGCAGCGCCGTCCCGCCGACCTCGTTGGGGTCGAGCGTCTTTTTAAACTCCCGCAGTCCGCCCTTGAGCAGCAGCGCGGCGAGCTTTGTCCCGGCGCTCTTGAGCAGCATGCCCTTGAGCATGCCCCCCATCAGCTTGCCCGCGCCCTCGATGGTCTTGAGCATGACGTTGCCGGAAAAGCCATCCGCCACGATGACATCGCACGCCCCCGTCAGCGCCTCCTTCGCCTCGACGTTGCCGACGAAATTGAGGTCGCCGCGCGCGTTCGCCTCCGAAAGCTTCTGATACGTCTCGCGCCGCAGCGCGTCGCCCTTTTCCTCCTCCGCGCCGATGTTGAGAAGACCGACGCGCGGCCGCTCGACGCCGAGCACCTTAGAGGCGTAGTGGCTCCCCAGGTAGGCAAATTGCAGCAGATACTCCACCGTGCACTCCGCGTTCGCGCCGCAGTCGAG
>SVKP01000075.1 GCA_015068395.1 Oscillospiraceae bacterium | reverse complement strand
CGTCCTCCGCCGGCGTTGTAAAGATGTTGCCGGAAAGAACGGCGATGTCTGCCCGCTTCCCGTTCTCCAGCGTGCCCAGCTCATTTTCGCGCATGAGCGCGTAGGCACCGCCGCGTGTCCACGCGGTCATCAACTCCTCCGTCGTGAGCATGTTCTGCCGGTTGAACGGCTCGCCGCCCTCGGGGAAGTACCCGCCCACGGCGCAGTATACGGATTCCGGAATATCGTCGAGCAGAAGCGGAAGATCCGTGCCGCAGCTCAGCGGTACGCCGCTGTCCGCCATCTTCCGGCGGTTCCAGTAGTACCGTCCCCGCTCCATTCCGATCTTCTCACGGATCATCTGCAGTTTCTCCTCCCGCCGCGCAATTGACTGAATCTGCGGATAGATCTCGGCGATGGCGCCAAGCCGTCCCATGCGCTCCAGATCGGCAGGATCGCTGAACTCCAGATCCGTGATCGCATGGCGGTTGACCAGCCTCCCGCTTTCATCTTGCCGGCATGTCTCGTAGATATCCAGCACCCTTGCGATTGCGGCGTCTCCTTGCGCGTGCAGGGAAAATCGGAAACCTGCCTTGTCCGCGGCGCGCACCTCCGCGGCAATGGCGTCCCAGTCGATGGAAAGCACACAGGTCGTGCCGCCCGCGCACGAATAAGGCTGCTTCAAATCCCCCTCAAGCTGGCTGATCGAGCCGTCCGTCATGCGATTGAAACCGGAAAAGCGCACGAAAGCGCCCCGAAAACGCTCCTGCATCGCTCTGCCGAAGGCAAGATCCATCGGCCTGCCCGCCGGTTGGCTCATAAAGCTCACACGCAGGCTCAGCCCGTCCTTTCTCTCCCATTCGTCCAGCAATTCCGTAAATCCCGAGAAGTCGTCAAAGCCCATTTCCTTGACAGACGTGACGCCCCTTGCGTTGAGCATTGCCATGTACTCCCGGAAAAGAGGCTCGATCTTCTCCCGGTTCCCGAGAAGAGCCGGATGGTTGGAAACGTCCTCCGGGTCGACGCTTTCCCGCTGCGCGGCCCAGCCGGTAAAAAAGCAGTGGACATCGACAAAGCCGGGAGAAACGGTTTTGTCCCCAAACTCCAGCGTCTCGGTTTCCGGGCCGTTCATCCATGCGGGCGGCGCGCCGTACCCGACGTCCAGAATATGCCCGCCGCTTACGGCGACATAGCCTGAAAACGGCGCTTTACCCGTCGCGGTAAATATGCAGTCGGAACGCAGAATGATATCTGCCGTCATGCTGTATCACGCTCCTAACAGTATTATTTCGTGCCAATAAACGCGCAGAAGCCGTACCGCTTGTCATGGCGGCACGGCTTCTGCGTTTCGCTCTCAGAAGCACTCAAAAGAAAAAATGGGGGACGCCCGCGGGTTTGCACACACCCTTGAGCGCAGCGCAAGCTTACCATACGCAAACGCGATGTGCAAGAGGCCGGGACGCATTTCGGAGCAATGAACAGAAAATGCGAAAAACGCTTGTGTTTTGCGACAAAACCGGTATGAAAACAGCTGCCGACGACGTCCCAATTCGTCGGCCATCGCTCCGGAATTGGTATGAAATCGCTTTTTACATTTACAACACTTTGGTTGAAAGCTGCAAAAATCGGTATGAAAATTCATTCCTGTTGTGGAGTTGACGGGCGGTCGTTCTGTCCATATAATAGTGGGCAGATTGGTATGAAAAACTTATTAACTTATCTGCTTAGAAACGAGAGGGGGCAATGCCGAAGATGAAGGCTGCCATGATCGGCGACAACTGTGTCGACGTTTACCGCCTGATCGACGGGAAGGAGGTCAACCGCCGCTATCCCACCGGGAATGTGGTGGACACCGGCGTCAACCTGCAAAAGCTGGGTGTGCCGACGTCGATCATCAGTACCACAGGAGACGACGAAAACGGCGCGTGGATGCGCCGCGCGCTGACCGCCGAGGGGCTGGAGCTCAGCCACTTCAAGACCGGCCATGGGCCCACGGCGATCACCTATATGGATATGGACGGCACGGAGCGCGTCCACGGCGAATATGAGGAGGGCGTATTGGAGCACATCGTCTTCGACGCGGACGACATTGCCTTTGCGGCGGGCCACGACCTTGTCCACACGGCGCTGTGGGGCAGGGCGGATGGCGTGCTCGGCGCAATCCGGGCGGCAAACCCCGCCGTGCGGATCAGCTTCGACTACTGCGACCGCCTGGCAGACCCGATCATTGAGCGGACGCTTCCGTATGTGGACTACGGCTTTTTCTCCTGCCACGACCGGGAGGACGCGTTTGTGCGGGACTTCCTGACGGACAAAACCGAGCGCGGGATGAAGGTCGCGGTCGCCACCTTCGGCGAGCGGGGCAGCCTCGCCTTCGACGGTAACCGTTTCATCTCCTGCCCCGCAGCCCACGCAGCGCGCGTGGTCAACACCGTCGGCGCAGGCGACAGCTATATCGCGGGATTCCTCGCGGGCGTCCTGCGGGGGCTGCCGGTCGAAGCGTGCATGAAGCAGGGCGCGGAGGTCGCCGCGCGGGTCGTTCAGGTCTTTGAGCCGTGGGTCGGCGCGGCGGAAGGAGGAAACTCGACATGAAAATCGGTATGTTTACGTCCGGCTACCAGCGTAACCCTTTGGAACACTGCTTTCAGGACGCGAGGGAGTTCGGCTACGACTACATCGAGCTCTGGGGCGGGCGGCCGCACGCCTACGCGCCGGATCTCAGGGCGGGCGAGATGGCGGCGCTGCGCACGCTCATCGACCGGTATGAAATGCCGGTCACGGGCTACACGCCGGAGCACAACGCCTATCCCTACAATTACATGATCGGCTCCGAGGCGCAGCGCGAGGACGCCGTGCGCTATTTGAAGCTGTGCCTCGATATGGCGAAGGAGATGGGCGCGGAGTTCATGCTCACAAGCCCCGCAAACGGCGGGTATCTCGCCACCTATGATGAGCTGTGGCCGCGTCTGGAAAAAACGCTGCGCGAGCTGGGCGATTACGCCGCGAAGTTGGAGATCAAGCTGACCGTCGAGCCGCTGACGCCGTATGAATCAAACTTTTTCACGCGCGCGAACGACCTGGCCGAGCTGTTCCGGCGCATCGACAACCCGTGGCTTGTCGGCATGTGCGACGTGGTTCCGCCCTTCGTACAGCACGAGAGCATCATGGCGTACTTCGACAAGCTGGGGAAGAAGATGGATCACATGCACATCATCGACGGTGAGCAGGGAACCGACAGCCATATCCTGCCCGGCGAGGGCGCGATCCCGCTGCCGGAGCTGTTCTGCGAGCTCCGGCGTATCGGCTGGGACGGTACCGCCACGCTGGAGCTGGTGACCGGCTACATCAACGAGCCGCGATTTTACGCGCGCCGCGCGTTGGAAAACGTCCGCGCCATGATGGCGCGCGCGGGTTATCAGGAGGAGGCGCGGCATGTTCATTGACGTCCATGTGCATCCCGCGTTTTTTGAGCCGATCAACGGCGACGGCGCGCGCGAGCAGATGCGCCACGACGCGCTG
>SVKP01000074.1 GCA_015068395.1 Oscillospiraceae bacterium | reverse complement strand
GGCTGCCGAGCTCGGCGCGAAGGTCACCTACTTCGCCGGCCCGGACGGCTACATCCACGATCCCGACGGCGTCGCCACCGACGAGAAGCTCAACTACATCCTTGAGATGCGTGCCAAGGACCCGATGCACTGCAAGCCGTATGCTGAGAAGTTCGGCTGTGAGTTCGTCGAGGGCCAGAAGGCTTGGGGTGCCAAGGACGTCGACATCTATATGCCGGCTGCCACGCAGAACGACGTCAACATGGATTGGGCGAAGAAGATCGCTGAGTCCGGCGTCAAGTACTACATCGAGGTCGCTAACATGCCCACGACCAACGATGCGCTCATGTTCCTCAAGGAGCAGAAGCACATGGTCGTCGCCCCGTCCAAGGCTGTTAACGCCTGTGGCGTGTCCGTCTCCGAGCTCGAGATGGCGCAGAACGCCGAGCGTCTGTACTGGAGTGCCGAAGAGGTCGATGCGCAGATGCACAAGATCATGACCAACATCTACAATGCGTCTGTCACGGCTGCCGAGAAGTACGGCCTGGGCTATGACCTGATCGCCGGTGCGAACATTGCCGGCTTTGAGAAGGTCGCCGACGCTATGCTCTGCCAGGGCATGTTCTAATTTGCAGGAATACCTCAATATAAAAGCGGAGCCTCCGAAAGGAGGCTCCGTTTTTCTGTAGAAAGCGCCCCCGCACTCTGCCGGTTCGATGCGAAAAGGATCAAAACCGAAGCGTTTGGCTTTCACAAAGGGGCGCGCTGTCCGCACCGAGGACAAAGACTCTGGCGCTGCCGCCCGCGGCGGGCGTTACCGGGAAGCTCACGCGGTTGTCCAGCCCTGCCGTCAGCGCGCGGGACGTGATGTCGAGCAACCTCCCGGACGCGTCGTAAACCGCGCAGACCGCCGTTGCCCGCGTATCCGGCGTGCAGAAGACCGACGCCGATATGCCGCCGCTTTCGCCGACTCCGACGCTGTTGATCCGGGCGGGGCTTCCCGCCTGCACATCGACGGTGGAAGAGAATTCACTCGCGCTCTGCCCCACGCCGCTTACAATCAGCTTTACGACGTATTTGCCGGAATGGCTCGCGAGGAGGCGGATGGAGCCGCTTGCGCCTGTAATGCCCCGAATTTTGGCGGAGGAGCCGTCCGGGAACAGCACCTCCAGAGTGGTGCTGAGATTTTGCGCGTCATTTTGGCTGATCTCCAGCCCGGTTTGCGAGTTGAACAGCTGATAGCAGAAGTGGTAGTAGTTTCCCTGCGTGGGCGTGCCCACGGGCATACCCATATCGGTTTCGCTCACATAGAACGTTGCGCCGACCGACAGTGGCGCAGAAACCGCGGAAGGGTCGTAGGACGTCAGCTGGACGGTTGTCACCCAGCTGGAATCCCACGGCTGATGGTACTTGTCGTTGTTATGGGCGTTGACAATCGGGGTGCCCGCCGAGTTTTTGCCGACGCAGAAGCCTGTATGACCGCTTTTGTAGAACACGGGGCTGCCCATGTAGAGGACGGACCGGCAGTTTTCAGCGGTCACGCTTACCCGCTTGCCGCGGTTGTCCGACATCCAGTTGAGCAGGCCGCTGGACGACGTCCAAGTGGAGCTTCGGTCGTTGCTGTTGACGTAGTACCAGCCGTTTAAGCCGAATTTCTCGCAGGGGACCTGCGGCATGCCGCCCGCGTTGATGCACTGGGAGGCGTAGTTGGCACAGTCGCCGCCGAGCGGATTGAAGTTGTAGTACGCGGGATTGTAGTAGTCCTCATAGACCGCGCCGTAGGTCGCACCATGGTAAACCCACTTGTCGGCATAGGCAACCGCGGCGCTGGGGTCGTATCCGCTGTAGTAGCTATAGCCCATCAGCGACGCCGTTTCATCGGAACTGCCCACACCTTCGCCACTCTCCGCCGCGCAGAACTCCTCGCGCAGCGCGTCGCTCAGCGTGCAGACCCCGGTGACGTCCGTTTCGTCGTATTCATCCGCAAGAATGCAGTAGGTATCGCCCACCGCCGCCGCCGCGAGGGTCAGCTTGTGATAGACGCCGTAGCCCGCGACGTCGCTGCCGCCGACGCCGTCGCTGAGATCGTCATAGTCGTAAAAGGTCCACTCGTACACATAGACCGCCGTGCCGGACGCACAGGACTCCTCGCCGAGCACTCTCGCCGTGACGTCCGCGTCGAGGATCGTCATATTCGCGCGCTCCTGCATCCGGCGGATGCCCTCTATGCGCAGCTGCCGTTCCTGGCGGAGCTGCGCGGAAACGGGGACGTCGTCGGCGGACAGCAGGGAAGCCGTCCCGGGGAAATCCGCCTCGCGCAGAGAGAACCATGCCCGGACTGCCGCCTCCGCCGGGCTTTCGCAGGAGCCGAGCAGCTGCACCTCCCCGGAGGCGCCGAACCACACCTCCGCCATCTCATGGCAATTCAGCGGCTCACCCTCCACGACGCGCACATCCGACGCCGCAGCGGGCGCAAAGAGGGACGCCGTCAGGACAAGACAAAGGAAAAAACCTGTTATAGCGTATTTTGGTTTCAAACTTGTCACCTCCCACTCTCCCTCGTTTATACATTATAAACGCTCAGATGCGGCAAAAACAAGCCCCATCCGCGCTAAAACAACAAACATTTCGATGTTTCCACGCAAAAACAAAAAGACTTCCTCAAAACGCGCCGAAAGCAAAGTCTTTCGAGGTTGCAAATATTCCGTACATTTGGCATAATTTGCCCAAAATTCGATAGAATACAGGCATAAATGATAGACTGAACAAAAAGAACAATGGTAGAACGGCGGATTTTCTGCAATGCTTCGGGAAAACACAAATAAAAGCACAGAACGTATACAAATAAGTCTAAAAACGCCCCGCCGCAAAGCGCTTGCGGCGGGGCGAAAAGTGTTCGATTTTTGAAATCGGAGGTATCAGCGCTTGAGGGTCTCGACCCAGGCGGAGTACTTCGCGATGCGCTCGTCGCGCTCCTGCGCGTCCTTGCCCTGCGTGAGGATGTAGACCTTGATCTTCGGCTCCGTGCCGGAGGGACGCACGAGGATGACCGTGCCGTCCTCAAGCGCATAGCGCAGGACGTTGGAGCCCTTGAGGTCGATTGGGCTGACCTTGCCGGTGGCGACCTCGGTCTCGGTGCCGTCCTTGTAGTCGCGGCGGGCGAGGACCTTGACGCCGGCGATCTCCGCGGGCGGCGCCTTGCGCAGGTCCGCCATCAGCGCCGCCATCTTCTCCAGACCGTCGAGGCCCGGCATGACGAGGTTGTGCGTTTTCTCGCCGTACCAGCCGTACTTCTCAAACAGGGCGAGCAGCGCGTCATAGAGCGTCATGCCCTGCGTGGCATACCACGCCGCCATCTCGGTGATGAGCAGCGAGGCGGTGACGGCATCCTTGTCGCGGACGTAGTGGCCGAGCATGTAGCCGTAGGACTCCTCATAGGAGAACACCACGGTGTTCTTGCCCGCGCCCTCGAGTTGGCCCATCTTCTCCGCCATGAACTTAAAGCCGGTG
>SVKP01000073.1 GCA_015068395.1 Oscillospiraceae bacterium | reverse complement strand
GAGCATGAGCTTCCACGTTCCCGTCGTCGGCAGCGTGATCCCAAGGCTCGCGGGCGTTGCGTTCACGCAGTCTTCGCCGACCGTCGCCGTCTGCGAGGAGGTCAGCCTCCCGCTCGCGTTGTAGGTCGCGAGGATCAGCACAGCGCCCTCCGGCGCGGTGACCTTGCCGTTCGCGACGCTGCAATCAATGGCAAGCGCGGCCTCGCCGCCACTCAGCTTCACGGCATAGCCGTCCGCGTCGCTCGCGAAGCATTTGATCGCGTTCGCGCCGCCGTTTGCAAGCCCGCTCGTGAACGCGCCGGTCCCGTAGTAGTCACCGAGCGTCACGCCGATGCAGCCCTCGCCGCCCGTCAGCTTGCCGGCGACGGTGATCTTGCTGTTGTAGGGCAGATACACGTTGTTCTTCGCGTGCCCTTGGTGTTGCCCGCGACGGTCGCGCCGCCGCTGACCTTGAACGTGCCGCTGTTTGCAACGTACACGCCACCGCCGCTGTACTCCGCTATGTTGCCAATGATCGTGCCGCCTGTCATCTCAAACGTACCGCGAACGTACACGCCGCAGTTGCCGCCGCCGGCGACGTACTTCACCGTGGCGCTGTCCTTGCCTTCCTTATCCACGGTTTCGACCGCCGCAGCCCTGCCGTTTTCGTCGAGGGTGATTTTGTGGACGGGCTTGTTCGTCGCCGCGCTGTCCTTCAGCGTAAGCTTGGAATTACTATTAATTTGGATGACGCAGTCATTGCCGGTCATTAACAAGCTGTGCCCGTTCAGGTCGAGCGTGACGGTCCTGGCGTTCTTCTCGTTGCCGACATAGATGGCGCTTTCCGTCGTCACGTCCGCGAGCAGCGTGACGGTATCACCCGGAAGGAAGTAGTTTTTCGCCGCGAGCGCGTCCGGCGTCATCGCGCCGCTCGCCGTGACCTTGCCGTTTGTGATGCCGTCGGCGACTGTCAGGAGGCGATAGGGCTGGACGCTGCCGGACTCCGAGAACCAGGTGCCGATGTTGGTATAGCTCGTCCCGCCGTAGTAATAGACGACGCCGCTGTGGCTTTCTTCCAGATTGGCGCCCATGTAGCTAAAGGCGCCTCCGGAGACGGATTCGACGCTGGGCGGGAGGATCAGGCTCGAAAGCATTTGGCATGCAAACGCGCTGGAGCCGATGGTCACGACGTCGCTGAGCGTGACGGCGGAAACGGTGCATGCGGAGAACGCGCCGTCCCCGATGGTCTTGACGCCGCTGATGACAGCCGGGCCATTCAGCTGGCATCCGAAAAAGGCACCGCTCGCAATGGCGGAGTCGGTCCCGTTTCCGGTGATGGTCAGCGTTCCGTATATCCGAATGCTTTGACCAAAGCCGCCGCCGATCTCGCTCAGCGCGGCGGCGCCCAGCGTGAGGTTACGCAGTTGGCTGCCGTTGAACACAGTTGTTCCAAGGCTGATAAAGTTCGGGTCGGTGAGCGTGACGTCCGGTGTCACATCCTCCTCGGCCACCGTAGCGGCACAGGCTGAAAAAGCTTCGTTTCCGATGCTCGTCACATGGGAGAGGTCGATCTCCGCCAGTGTAATGCAGTCTGCGAACGCACTGGCGCCGATGGTCGTGAGCTTTTCCCCTTTAAATGCCGTCAGTTTCAGACATTGCTGGAACGCACTGTCACCGACAGCCGTTACACTGTCGCCCTGAAACGGGTATAATCCCCCGAGAAAACTGGCAAACAGGGAGGATACCGCATATGAGAGCAGGACCAAACGAGGCGGGGCGTCTCGCGGAGCTGGTCAGGATCATCTGGCCGGAGCACACTTTGGAGGAATTGACGAGGATCATCACGGACTATATGACCGCGAAGGAATCCGCCGTATTTGCGGAGACCGCGGACGGACAGTATGTCGGCGTCGCGCTGTGCTGCCTGCGCCACGACTATGTGGAGGGCTGCGAGACCAGCCCGGTCGGGTATCTGGAGGGCGTGTGCATCCATGAGGCGTACCGCCGCCGGGGCGTCGCCCAAAGGCTGGTGGCGGAGTGCGAGCAATGGGCGCGGGAGATGGGCTGCACGGAATTTGCCAGCGACTGTGAGCTGACAAATACCGCGTCGCTGGACTTTCATCTTGCCGTCGGCTTTCAGGAGGAAAACCGGCTCATTTGCTTCCGAAAGACGCTTTGACCTGACACCGCGCGATAACAACCCCCCGAAGCCGGTCGGCTTCGGGGGTTTATAGCGTGTCAAAAAACCTCGCAGAGTTTCGCGCCCGCAGGCGCGAAATGAATTTGATCGTGTTTTCCACCGACATGCGCGGGGGAAAACACACCTTGCGCGGAGCGTCCGTGCGCCGAAGGCGTGCGGGAAGCGCAGCGAAACCTTCTCAAAAAAGTGGCGGAGCCACTTTTTTGACAGCTTGAAAACCCCCGAAGCCGGTCGGCTTCGGGGGTTGTGATAAAAACAGCTCAGGGCGAGGCGAGGTATTCCTCCAGCGTAATGCCGCGCTCGGTGATCTCCCGCGCGGCTTCGACGCCGACGTAGCGGGCGTGCCACGGCTCGTAGCTGTAGCCGGTGATGGACTCCTTGCCCTCGAGATAGCGGAGAATGAACCCGTATTCCGCCAGATGCGCGTGGATCTTCGCCCACACGTCCATGGATTCCAGATACAGGTCCAGCGCGAGGCCCGTGTGGTGCTCGGAATAGCCGGGCACGGCAACATACGCCTTGACATAGTCCGCGCCGTACTTCTGCGTGTAGCTCTCCGCCAGCGCCTTCTGCTCCGCCACGGTGCGGTAGGCGGAGTTGATGTCCAGATGCACGCCCTCCGCCGCCAGCGCCTCCTTCAGGCCGCAGTACGCCGCGTATGTCGTGCGCTCCACGCCGACCGTCTCTCCGTGCCGGTTGGTCATGTATACGATCTCCACCTCGTCCTCCCAGTTTTCGGGGAGGGCGTTGCTTTTGTTCACCAGCACCAGATAGTCGATGGCGGCGGGGTCGACGCCCAGATATGCCTCGAGCGTCAGCCCCTGCGCGGCGATCTCCCGCGCCGCGTCCACGCCCACGTAACGGATGTGCTGCGGCGCGTAGGGACAGCCGGTGTCATACTGCCCGCCCTCGGGATAGCGCAGGATGAAGCCATAATCGGCAAGCGCCGCGTGGACGCGCGCCCACGTCTCCACGGACGGCTCCGCGCCGCCCGCGAGATAGAGGTCCAGCCCCAGCCCGGTGGGGTGCTCGTCGCCCTCTGCCTCGGCGCTGTGGTACGCGCTGTCGAGCTCGACGGCGACGCCCTCCTTTGCAAGCGCCTTTTGCAGGCGGAAAAAGGCGTCGCAGGCGGCGCGCTCCAGCTCGACGGTCTCGCCGCGCGCGTTGACGGTCCTGACCAGCTTGATCCGGCCCGCCCAGTCCTCCGGCAGCGCGCGGCGCCTGTTCACCAGCACGAGATAGTCCGTGTCCGGCGGCGGCGTATCCTTTGCCGCGTGGACGACCGCGTCCGCGGGCGCTGCCGCGCAGCTTCGGACGCTCCCGGCGATTTCGGCGAGCAGCGCCGCGGCGCGTTTGAGCTTGACGTCCTCTCCGACCGTCAGCCGGATGCGGCAGGCGCTGCCGTGGGGGCCCAGCGCGTCGAACACCGCGCTCCGCTCCGCGGCGGGCAGGCGCACCAGCTTGACGCCGCCGAGCGTTACAGCCTCCGCGCCGTCCCCGTCCCATGCCGCCAGCCGCTCCACGTCCCCAAAGACCTCGCCGCGGGCGGTGAGCGTCAACTGCAACTCCTCGCCTTGAGCGCGCAGCGAGCCTTCGGGTGTCTCGTCCCAGACCAGATCGTCCGGCAGCAGCAGCGCGAGCCCGGCGGACTCAAAGCTGTGGCAGCGCCACGCGGAGCTGTCCACCCGCTTGTCGCAGGCGGCGAGCATGAGCGTCAGGCAGAGCGCCAGAACCAGGCCGGCCGGCGTCCTGACGACCTTTGACGCCCTCATGCCTTGCGGTACGCGGGGACGACGACGCCCGCCGGGGTATCGGCGTCCAGCGTGAAGGAATTGCCCGCGAGGCGGCGCACCCGGCTGTCGGGCCAGAGCTTCAAAAACTCGTCCACGGTGCCCACGGGACGCAGGCCAAACTCGCCGTGGCGGTAGTGCATCGGCACGATGACGCGCGCCCTTGCCGCCTCCGCGACGCGCTTTGCCATCGCGGCGTCGATGGTGTAGTACCCGCCCACGGGGATCAGCAGCGCGTCCGCGTTGGAGATCTCAGCAAGCTGCGTCTCCGTGGGGAAGTGGCCGAGGTCGCCGCAGTGGACGACCGTCAGCCCTTCGGCGCGCAGAACGTGCATCGTGTTCTCGCCCCGCAGCGCGCCGCCCTTGTCGTCGTGGAAGGAGGCGACGCGCTCCACGGCGAAGGGGCTCTTTTTGCCCTGCTCCAGCTCCACCGCCGCCGCGTAGTTGTGGTCGGCGTGCCCGTGCGAGCAGAGCACCGCGTTCGCGCGGGCGTGCAGCGGGGGATAGCTGTTCATCCAATAGGGGTCCAGCACGATGCGATAGCCGCCGCTCTCCACGGAGAAGCAGGCGTGTCCCAGCCAGGTGATCTCCATAGGGTTCCCTCCGTATCTGTATAGTAAACGCAAATATTATTTGCGTTTACTATACGTATTTAGATTGCCGTTTCGCTCGCCGCTCAAGCGGCAACCGCGAAATATGGCTGCTATAGTAAGCTCATTTATTAAATTCGCTTGCTATAATTTATTCCTTGTCCGCCGGATTTTCCGGGGCGGAATCCTTGTTCTTCTTCCAGAACGGCGTCTTGTGCTCCTGAACCGTGCCGCTGAGCATGCGCTTCGCGCGGCGGCGGATCAGCTTTACGATCACGACGACGATCACCGCGATGATAAGCAGCGTCAGCCAGCTGTAGGCAAGCCACTCCGCGAAGTCCTCCAGCGCGCTGCCGAAGTCGCGCAGGCCGTCGCGGAAGGCGCTCGCCACTCTCTGACCGAAGGTCAGCGGCGCGGTATCGGTCTCGGTGACGCGGTAGACCTCGTTGAGCGTGACATAGATCGTCGAGTAGCCGATCAGGCTGTCATAGTGGCGCTTCTGTCCGGAGAGGGATTCGATCTGATACTCCGCCTCGGAGATCGCGTTCTCGAGCGTGATGATGTCCTCCATCAGGTCCGCGCGGGAGAGCAGGTCCTGCAGGCGGTCGAGCTTGATCTTCGCGGTCTCGAGCCGGGACTCCATGTCGTAGTAGAACTCGCTCACGTCCTCGGCGCTCTGGGTCTGATAGGTGACGTGGCAGAGGTCGCCGATCTGGTGCAGGAAGTCCTCGAAGCGCTCCGCCGGAACGCGCACGGTGTAGCTGGCGGTGCGGTAGCCGGAGGAGTAGTTGCGGATGCTCTGCTCCTCAAAGTACCCGCCCAGCGACTGCGTCAGCGTCTGCACGTCCGCCGTCGCCTTCTCGAACTCGGTGGTTTGCAGCTCCATGTTCGCGCGGTAGATCATCTTGACGCCGTCGGGCAGGGACGTGCGGCTGCTCTCGGAGCTGCCGGAGCTGTTTGCCGTCTGCGGGGCGTCCGCGGTTTCTGCCTCCCAGTAGCCGCTTCCGGCGTCCATCATTGCGGAGGGCGCCGCCGCTTCCGACTTGCTGTTGAAGGACGCCGTGCCGCCTGAGTAGGAGGAGCTGCTGCCGCCGCAGGCGGCGAGCCCCAGCGTCAGCACAAGGGCAAGCGCAAGGGCGGCGATGCTTCTTTTCGTGTTCTTCTTCATTTCATCCACCTCAAATCTCATTTTTTGGGGCTTGCTGTCTGTTTGGACGAGGCGGCGCGGCGTTTTGTTCCCCGTCTATTCCAGCTCGTCGAGCGTCATGGAGAAGCTTTCCATGCAGTGTGCCATGAACCAGTCCAGCTCGGGCAGGCGCATCTGCACCAGCGCCTCGTGGGTCTGCTCGGCGGCGCGCTTGAATTCCAGGTTGCCCGCCTTCAGCTCCTCTAAGCACTTGATGTGCGCCGAGAGCTTGTCCGCCGCCTTGACCAGGCGGTGTATTTCCTCGTCCTCGCCGTGCAGCACGGGGCGGTAGCTCTCGCGCAGCTCGGGCGGCAGCAGCGAGATCAGCTTGTCCGCGGCGATGGACTCCACCTTGCGGTAGGAGCTCTTGATCTCGGGGTTGTAGTACTTGATGGGCGTCGGCATGTCGCCGGTCATGATCTCCGTCGCGTCGTGATAGAGCGCGTAGACCGCGACCTGCCCGGCGTCCAGCGTGCCGCCGAAGATTTCGTTGCGGATCACCGCCAGCGCGTGGGCGAGCACCGCGACCATGTGGCTGTGCTCCTGCACGTTTTCGGAAAAGGTGTTGCGCATCAGCGCCCAGCGCGGGATGTTCCGCATCCGGCTGACATAGGCGAAAAAGTGGCTTTTCATGTGTTTCCCTCCAACTCTCCGCAGAGGCGTTCCCCGTCGCTTTTCAGAATGCGCACGGGCAGAACGCGGTTTTGCAGGCCCTCCGTCGCAACAAGGACCTCCGTGTAGTTCGGCGCGTGCCCCGCGCTGCCGGACGTCTCCGCGCCCTCAAAGAGCACGGGGAAGACCTTGCCGACGCAGCGCGTGAGATACTGCGCCTTCATTGCCCGCGCAAGCTCGGACGCCCGGGCGGCGCGCTCCTCGCGGACGCTCTTTTCGATTTGCTTCATCTCCGATGCGCGGGTGCCGGGGCGGATCGAGTAGGGGAAGACGTGCATCGCGGCGAAGGCGCAGGACTCGATGAACGCGAGCGTCTGGGCGAACTCCGCCTCCGTCTCCTCCGGGAAGCCGGTGATGAGGTCGGTGGTGATCGCCGGGTCGTCGAAGTGCTCCCGCAGCAGCGTGCAGGACTCGGCATAGCGCGCCGTGTCGTAGCGCCGGTTCATGCGCCGGAGCGTGTCGTCGCAGCCGGACTGGAGAGAGAGGTGGAAGTGCGGGCAGAGACCGGGAAGCCGCGCCGCGCGCTCGCAGAACGCCCGTGTGACCGTCCGCGGCTCAAGGGAGCCCAGCCGGACGCGCAGCTCCGGCGCGGCGGCGCAGACGCGCTCAAGCAGGTCGATCAGCTCCGGCTTGCCGGGCAGGTCGCGGCCATAGGATGAGATTTCGATGCCCGTGAGCACGATCTCGCGGTAGCCTTCCGCCGCCAGCTGCCGGACCTGCGCTTCCGCCTCGTCGAGCGGCAGCGAGCGCACGGGCCCGCGCGCGTAGGGGATGATGCAGTAGGAGCAGAAGTTGACGCAGCCGTCCTCCACCTTGAGCATCGCCCGCGTGCGCGCGGCGAGCCCGCCCGCGGGCAGCAGCTCAAATTCGCGCCGGTGCAGCGCGTCGTCCAAGTGGGTGATGCGCGTCTTCTCCCGCGCGGCGCGCTCCACGAGGTCGAGAAAGCCCAGCCGGTCGTTGGTCCCGGCGAGCACGTCCACCTCCAGGGCGGACGCCTCCTCCGCGTGGGTCTGGACGTAGCAGCCGCAGGCGGCGACGACCGCCTGCGGGTTCTTCGCGCGGGCGCGGCGCAGCATCTGGCGCGACTTCTTGTCGCTCACGGCAGTCACCGAGCAGGTGTTGACGATGTAGGCGTCGGCGGTCTCGTCGAAGTCGACGAGCGTGTGCCCGCGCCGCAGCAGCTCCTGCTCGAGCGCCTGCGTCTCATATTGGTTCACCTTGCAGCCCAAGGTGCAAATGGCAATTCGCATGCGTTTCCCTCTTGCTATTTTCTCAATGTATCTGTATAATCTATGTCGCAGCTTTTGGACGGAACACAATATCTGGTGTTTCGCCATGATAATTGTAGACTGCTTTTGCCGGATTTGCAAGCAGAAAAGCAGATCCGGCAGGGAAGGGGTAATGATGCAAGCATTGGCAACCGATTACATGGAGGGCCTGCGCCTTTTCTATCTCAGCCGCTATGACGAGGCGCTTGAACTGCTCACGCGCGCCGCGGAGGCGGGCGACATGAAGGCGCAGCATTTTCTTGCGCTGATGTACGAAAACGGAAACGGCGTCGAGCAGGACCCGGAGCGCGCCGCCTACTGGTATGAGAAGACGGCGAAGCAGGGCGACCGGGAGGCGCAGCTGTCCTACGCGATGCTCTGTGCCCTCGGGCGCGGGGTGGAGGAGGACCTTGCCGCCGCCTGCCACTGGGCGGCAAGGTCGCTGCATCAGGGGAACATCAAGGCGATCCAGACGCTCCGCCTCGTGCGCACGAGGACGGAGGACCTTGCCGCCGAGGCGGTCGAGGCGTTCAAGACGGCGCACGCCGCTGGGGACGAGACGCAGGCGGCGGCGCAGCTCGAGCGCGCCGCGGAGTGCGGCGATCTGGACGCGCAGTACGCCTACGCGCAGCTGCTCTACAACGGCAGGGGCATTGAGGAAAACCGCCCGCTGGCGCTGCTCTGGATGCGCGACGCCGCGCAGGACGGGCACTCCGGCGCGCTGGCGTGCTATGAGGAGTGGACGCACACGCAGGAGGCGGTGGAGGCCGCGGGATGATCTATCTGGATCACGCCGCCACCACGCCCGTTCCGGCCGAGGTCGCGGACGCGGTGCGCGACGCGCTGGTCAATTCCTTCGGCAACCCCAGCGCCCAGTATCCCTGCGGACATGAGGCGCGCCAGCTGGTCGCGCGCTGCCGTGAGACGGTCGCCCGCGCGCTGGGCTGCGAGGCGGAACGCCTCGCCTTCACCTCCTGCGGCACCGAGAGCGACAACTGGGCGCTCCGCCTCGCCGCGCACCAGCTGCGCCACGTGGGGCGGCACATCATCACCACCGCCGTGGAGCACAGCGCCGTGCTGGAGCCCTGCCGCCGTCTGGCGGAGGAGGGCTGGGAGGTCACGTACCTCAAGCCGGGGCGCGACGGCTGCGTCACGCTCGCGCAGGTGGAGGACGTGCTGCGCGAGGACACGGTGCTCATCAGCGTGATGCTCGTGAACAACGAGACCGGTTGCGTGATGCCCGTGCGGGAGATTGCGGAGCTGCTCAAACGCCGAGGCGCGGCGGCGCTGCTCCACACCGACGCGGTGCAGGGCTTTTTGAAGGTCCCGTTTTCCGCCGAAACGCTCGGCGCGGACCTGATCTCAATCAGCGGACACAAGGTCGGCGCGCCCAAGGGCGTGGGGGCGCTGTACCTCGGCGAACGAATCAAAAACCCGCTTCCGCTGCTCGCGGGCGGCGGCCAGGAGGACGGACGGCGCTCCGGCACGGAGGCGACGGCGCAGCTCGTCGGCTTTGCCAAGGCGGTGGAGCTGCGCTGCGAGCGGCTGGACGCCTCGCTCGCGCACATGGCGGCGCTGCGGGACTACGCGCTCGACAAGCTGCTCGCCATCGACGGCGTAGAGCGCGTGGGGAACGGGACCGCGCCGCACATTCTCGCAATTTCACTGGCGGGCTACCCCTCCGCGAACGTGGTGGAGGACCTGGGCGCGCAGGGCGTCTGCATCAGCGCGGGCAGCGCCTGTCACCGGGGAAAGGCAAGCCACGTCTACGAGGCGATGGGGCTGCCCAAAAAGGTCAAGGCGGGCGTGCTGCGCGTAAGCTTCGGCCCCGAGACGCAGCAAAGCGAGATCGACGCGCTCGCGGACGCGCTCAGGCGCCACCGCGACACGAGGTTTCCAATGCTGTGACGGAATAATACCAACAATCAGAGGAAGGCTTTTGCGGCCTTCCTCTGATTTGGCATGATGCGTTTTTTTCGCTTACGTCTTGGGCTGGACCTTGCCGCCCTCCCACCTGGTCACGCACAGCGCGCAGGAGATGTCGCCCGTGACGTTGAGGCAGGTGCGGCCCATGTCGAACAGACGGTCGACGCCGTAGATAATCATAATCATGTTGACGTCGAGCCCCATGGCGGTGAGCACCATCGCCAGCATAATCATGCCGGCGCCGGGCGTGCCCGCCGTGCCGATGGAGGCGAGCGTCGCGGTGACGACGATGACGACCATCTGTCCGACGGTGAGGCGGACGCCGGAGCAGGTGGCGATGAAGATCGTGGCGACGCATTGATAGATGGCGGTGCCGTCCATGTTGATCGTCGCGCCCAGCGGCAGCACAAAGGACGAGATGTCCTCCTCCGCGCCCAGCTTATCCGCGCACTCCTTGGACACCGGCAGCGTCGCCGCCGAGGAGGTGGAGGTGAACGCGAAGATCACCGCGGGACCTGCGCCGCGGAAGAAGGCGATGGGGCTGACGCCGGCAAACGCCTTGGCGGAGAACGAATAGACCAAAACGGCGTGGAGCGCGTAGGCAATGTAGGCGCACAGCAGCACCAGCGCGAGCGAGCCGAGGATCTCCGGCCCCTGCGTGGCGACGACCCAGGTCATCATGGCGAACACGCCGATGGGGCTGAGGCTGATGATGAAGGTCATCACCTTGTCGATCACGGCGTAAAAGCTCGCGACGATCTCCTTGGCGAGCTTCGCCTTCTCGCCCGCGGCGAGGATGCCGCCGCCGAGCAGCAGCGCGATCACAATGACCTGTAACATATCCGCGTTGGTAAACGCCGACCACATGTTGCTTGGGAACATGGCGACGAGCGTGTCCATGAAGTTCTGGCTGGTCTTGCCGGTCCACTCCGCGCCCTCGGCGTTTTGCAGCACGGGGAAGAGGTGTGCGGCGTTGAAGATGTTGGCGAGCACAAGCCCGATCACGCAGGCGATCGCCGTGGTCGCAAGGAAGTACGCCACCGTCTTCCAGCCGACGGCGCCGACCTTTTTCATATCGCCCATGGAGATGATGCCGTCGATCATCGAAAGCAGCACCACGGGCACGACGAGGAACTTGAGCAGGTTGACAAAGATGGTCCCGAAGGGCTTGAGATACGCCGCGGTGAACGCCGCGAGATGGGCGGCATAGCAGATCAGGCCCACTATGATACCGGCAATCAGCGCGGCGACGATCTGCATCGGCAGGCTCATTTTTTTCTTTTCCATGTACGCACTCTCCCTCAAAATAGTCCCGGCGTCCAATCAGCCGGGCCTTTCAAACTATATCATACCCGCGCCGCCCCTGGCAATCGGGAGCGCCGCGCCGCGGCGGATTTCGTCATTTTGACCATTTGACCAATCGGCGGCGTGTTGTGAAGGGATTCTTTGGAAACATTGTCACTTGTATTTTTTGCCGCGGTGCGCTATCCTTTGCAAAGTGAAAATTCCAGCAGGGAGGATGCCGAGATGACGCTTGAAGCTGTGTGCAAGGTGCCCGGCTTCGGTGTTCCCATTTTCTTCCCCGCTGTTTATAGTGGTTGTTTTTGACCGGTATTTTGACCGGTCTTTCTTTTTGCCCGTTTCCGGGCGCGGAAACCGTTTTCGTTAAAATGAACACATTCTAAGGAGGAGAAGACTATGAAAAAAGAGCTCGGACAGGAACCCATCTACGACGCGCGCGAGCTGGGCACGCCGCGCATGCTCCTGCTGGGACTCCAGCACCTGTGCGCCATGTTCGGCGCGACGGTGGTGGTCCCCATCATCATCAGCGGCTCGTACGGCCTGCCAATGACGGTGCAGACCACGCTGCTGATGTCGGGACTGGGCACGCTGCTGTTCCACGTTCTCACAAAGTTCAAGGTGCCCGCCTTCCTCGGCTCGTCGTTCGCCTATCTCGGCGGCTTCGGCATCATCGGCAGCCTCGACGCCGGAAAGTACGCCACGATGACGCCGGACGACAAGCTTGCCTACGCCCTCGGCGGCGTGGTGGTCGCGGGGCTTTTGTACCTGATGCTTGCCCTGCTGTTCAAGCTCATCGGCGTGCAGAAGGTCATGCGCTTTTTCCCGCCCATCGTCACCGGCCCGATCATCATTCTCGTGGGCTTGCACCTCGCGGGCTCGGCGGTGGACAACGCCAGCCAGAACTGGGGCATCGCGCTTGTCTCGATCGTCATCGTCATCGCGGTCAACATCTGGGGCAGGGGCATGGTCAAGATCATCCCGATCCTGCTGGGCGTCGTGGGCGGCTGCGTCGTCGCCGCGCTCACGGGCAACATGAGCTTTGCGGCGGTCCGCGACGCGAGCTTTGTCGGCTTGCAGAAGTTCACCCTCGCGAAATTCGACCTCACCGCCATCCTCGTCATGGCGCCTATCGCCATCGCCGCGATGATGGAGCACATCGGCGACGTGTCCGCCATCTCCTCCACCACCGGCAACAACTTCATCGAGGACCCGGGCCTCCACCGCACCCTGATGGGCGACGGCCTGGCGACCGCGCTCGCCGGCTTCTTCGGCGGCCCCCCGAACACGACCTACGGCGAGAACACCGGCGTGCTCGTGCTCTCCAAGGTCTACGATCCGCGCGTCGTGCGCCTCGCGGCATACTTTGCGATCATCCTCTCGTTCTCTCCCAAGTTCGACGCGCTCGTCACCTCCGTGCCCGCGGCGGTCATCGGCGGCGTCAGCTTTATCCTCTACGGCATGATCGCGGCGGTCGGCGTGCGCAACGTCGTGGAGAACCGCGTCGACCTCACCATGTCCCGCAACCTGATTATCGCGGCGGTTATCTTCGTCAGCGGCCTCGGCATCAGCGGCGTCACGTTCACGCTCGGCGGCGCCGACGTCACGATTACCGGCATGGCGATCGCCGCGCTCGCGGGCGTGCTGCTCAACGCCGTGCTTCCCGGCAACGACTACGAGTTCGGCGCCAGCGTCCAGGGCGACAAGTCCGCGGACCTCGGCAGCTATTAAGCAAAATAAAACCCCGCGCGTTCGGAAAAAGAACACCCAACGGCCTGTGATGAACCGTTGGGTGTTTTCCTGTCTTGTATTTAGTCCTTCTTTTTCTTTTCGGGCAGCGCTATGTTGACAAGCGACGGCTCGAAGAACGCCACGCCGCAGCGGCCGTGCTCCTTGACCTGATAGAGCGCGAGGTCCGCGTCCTTGATGATGTTGCCGGTGCCGTGCTCCTCGGCGCCGAAGGCGACGCCCACGCTGACCGAGATGGGCGGCAGATCGTCCGTGGGGTTCTGAAGCTTGGTGTTGATGCGCTCAATCTTGCCGCGGATCAGGTCGGTGAACTGAGGACCGCAGTTGACCATGATGGTAGCAAACTCGTCGCCGCCGATGCGGCAGATCATATCGTCGGAACGGAAGCTCTCACGCAAGACCTTTGAGATGTGGACCAGCACGCGGTCGCCCATGTCGTGGCCGAAGGTGTCGTTCACGCTCTTGAACTTGTCCACGTCGATAAGCAGCAGCGCCGAGGACAGCATGTCCGGGCTCTTGATTAATTCGTCGTACTCCACGCGGTTGTAAAGCCCGGTCAGCTTGTCGTGGGACGCCTCGTAGGCGAGGGCGTTCGCCTTCTTCTGGTTCGCCGCGTACATCAGGTTGTAGGTGCGGGCGAGGTATTGGAACTCGTAGGAGCCGGAGATGGGGATCGGCTGCTCCGTGCGGATGTGCAAAATGCCCTTCATCAGCGGGTTGATGACGAGGAAGGAGTTCATCATGATAACGATGATGAAAATCATGATAAGCGCGAACACCAGAAGCCGCTGCGTTTCCAGCAGGCTGCGCATATCGTCCGACGCCCGCTCCTGCTGCTCGCGCGTGCCCTCCTCAAGGCTCGTGAGGTAGGCGCGCAGATCCTCGTCGATGGCGGCCTTCTTTTCAAGATATGTGCTGTCGAGCACCATCTGCTGCGCGCGCGCCTGCTTTTCGGTGCGCGAGAGCTTTGCGTCCTTCGACAGCAGCGTGGTGCTTTGCAGCTCCACCGGGAACTCCGACGGGTTATACCCGTAGGCGGAGATGGTCAGGCGCATGGCATACCACTCCAGGGACATCTGCGCCTGCGACTGGCGCATGGCGTCCTCCAGCTTTTCGTACGCCTCCGGGCTGCCCGCGCCCTTGAGCTTTGCCATCGCGGACTCGCGGCGGCGGGTGACGTTGACCTCAAGGAAGTAGTTTTGCAGATATTTCCGCTCGCCGGTCATCACGAAGTTTCGCGCCTGCTCGGTCAGATAGTCCGTCGCGTCCTGAATGCTCGACGCGCTCTGCTCCCAGCTGATATAGTTCGCCGTCGCCTCGTTCACGCGCTCGTAGCCGTTGGAGGTGCGGTAGGTGGCGAAAATCAAAAGCGCGGAGATCACCAGCGTGATCGCTGCCATAACATAGTTCAGCTTGCCGAGGGGAAGTCCGTTTTTCTCTTGTACGAAGGAGACGTCCATGGTCTCACCCCCAGCCGGATGCGTGAAAATTCGTCCAAATCAATAGTTTGGTAAGCTCATTTTAGCAAAACCTTGCGCAGATTGCAAGAGGCGAATGCGCCAAAAAGGAAGGGCAAAACAGGCAAAAACGTAAAAACGGGCCCCGTCTCCGCTTTGCATTTTTCGCGCCGCGTGCTATAATCAGAGAAACGAAAGGGGGGATGCCGGGATGAAAAAGGATGCGCTGCGCGCCTGCCGCGACGAGGCGCTGCGCTATCTGCGCGTGCGCGGCGAGCCGCCGGAGCCGCTGCGCGAGCAGGTCGAGCGCGTGTGCGCCGAGCTGGCGGAGAGCTTTCCGCCGCGCTTTGTCTACCGCGCGTTCCCGCTCGATTTTTCTGCGGAGGGAGTCGTGCTGACCGGCAGCGGCGTCACGCTTGCGGGGACGCTGGCGCGGCGCATGCTCTCGCGCTGCGATACGGCGGCGCTGCTCGTGTGTACGTTGGGGCTCGGCTTCGAGCAGCGCCTGCGCGCCCTGACGTCGCGGGATATGGGCGAGGCGGTGGTCTGGGACGCCTGCGGCAGCGCCTGGGTCGAACGCGGCTGCGAGCAGGCGGAGGACGAGCTGCGCACGCGATTTCCGGGACGGTATCTCACCGACCGCTTCAGCCCCGGCTACGGCGATTTGCCCTTTGACGTACAGCCCGCCGTCCTCTCCGCGCTCAACGCGGCGCGGCGGCTGGGCGTCGTGCTGGGGGAGAGCCTGATGATGACGCCGTCGAAATCCGTCACCGCGATCGTCGGCGTGGCGGATACGCCCCAGCCCGCGCGCGTGCGGGGCTGCGCGTTCTGCACGCTGCGGGAGAGCTGCGAATATCGGAAGGGAGGAACGAGCTGTGAAGCCGCTGACATTTGACAAGATCATGATACTCGACGGCGCGATGGGCACCGTGTTACAGGCGCGGGGCCTGCCGCCGGGAGGCGTGCCGGAGCTGCTGAATCTGGAGCGCCCGGAGCTGCTGCGCGCGATTTACCGGGAGTACATCGACGCCGGGAGCGAGGTAATCTACGCCAACACCTTCGGAGCGAACGCGCTCAAGCTCGCCCGGACGGGCAAGAGCGTTGCGGAGGTCGTCTCCGCCGCCGTCGCGCTGGCAAAGGACGCCGCCGCCGGAACGGACGTCCGCGTCGCGTTGGACGTCGGCCCGCTGGGCGAGCTGTTGGAGCCGCTGGGCACGCTGCGCTTTGAGCGGGCGTACGCGCTCTTTTGCGAGGTGGCGGAGGCGGGCGCCGCCGCGGGAGCGGACCTCGCCGTCATCGAGACGATGACTGACCTCGCCGAGGCGCGCGCGGCGCTGCTGGCGGTCAAGGAGGCGACAGGGCTGCCGACGCTCGTGACCATGTCCTTCGAGGCGAACGGCCGCACGTTCACGGGCTGTACCCTCGCCTCAATGGCGCGGACGCTCACGGGCCTCGGCGCGGACGCGATCGGGCTGAACTGCTCGATGGGCCCGGACCAGCTCGCGCCGCTGCTGCGGGAGCTGTGCGCCCTGACGCCGCTGCCCGTCATCGCCAAGCCGAACGCCGGGCTGCCCGACCCGATCGACGGGCATTACGACATGGACCCGGAGACCTTCGCGGATCTGCTCGCGCCGCTGGCGGAGGCGGGCGTGAGCGTGTTCGGCGGCTGCTGCGGCACCTCGCCGGACTACGTGCGCGCGCTGGCGAAGCGGCTCAAGGGCAAGCCCGCCGCCGCGCGTGCGCCGGAGCGTGAGAGCTTTGTCTGCTCGGCGCTGCGCCCGCTGCCGCTCCGGGGCGTGCGCGTCATCGGCGAGCGCATCAACCCCACGGGCAAGAAACGCTTCCAGCAGGCGCTGCTGGAGGACGATCTGGATTATATCGAGAGCGTCGCCGTGGCGCAGGAGGACGCGGG
>SVKP01000072.1 GCA_015068395.1 Oscillospiraceae bacterium | reverse complement strand
TACCGAGCTTTGCCATCTTCTCGACGGTCTCCATGGGGAAGCGCTCTTCCTCATCGATCTCTTCGGCCAGGGGCTTGACTTCGGTCTCCGCGAATTCGCGGTACATCTTTCGAGCCAGCTCATGCTCTTTGGACAGATGAAAATCCATACTCTTTTGCTCCTTCGCTATAAATTTGATTGGTTCGTCTTTTTTTTAACAAACCCGTCTCATGCAACAATTATTATAGTCATAGCAAACTCTAAGCGCAAGGGAAACCTTTTTCAAAAATGGAATTCATTCTTTTTGACAAAAATCGTGCAGGGCTTTTGTGTCTTTTGCCCTTCGATGAAGGATTCCCGTCATTCTGCCTTTCAACTTGTGGCAACTCTGCGGCGCCTCCACTTCATCTTGTGATTTTTTGAAATTTTTTCAAATTATGTCTACCATTTTACAAAAAAGTATGATATACTGACGAATGATACAGGTTTCGCTCTGCCTACACGGAACGAGGAACGGGCAGGGGCGGACAAACACATTATATAAAGAGGTGTCTCCCTATGAAGTGTCCCTACTGCGGTCACAGTGAGAGCAAGGTCGTCGATTCCCGTCCCGCTGAGGAAGGCAGCAGCATCCGCCGCCGCCGCGAATGCCTCGGCTGCGCCAAGCGCTTCACCACCTATGAAACGGTCGAAAGCCTGCCGATGATCGTCGTCAAGAAGGACGGCAGCCGCCAGAGCTTCGACCGTGAAAAGGTCACGGCGAGCATGATCCGCGCCTGCGAAAAGCGCCGCGTCTCCATCGACGAGATCGAAAAGCTCAGCGACGAGATCGAGCAGACGCTGCAAAACTCTCTGGAGCGCGAGATCTCCAGCGACTATATCGGCGAGCTGGTCATGGCGAAGCTCCGCCCGGTCGACGAGGTCGCTTACATTCGCTTTGCCTCCGTGCACCGTCACTTCCGGAACATCGACGACTTTATGCACGAGCTGAACAAGCTCATCGACGAGAAGTAAGCCTTGGCGCGCACAACAGACGATATTCGGCGTGAGTACGACCGACTGGACGCGCTTTGCGGCGTTGATACCAGGCCGGTCGCGCTTCATGTCTCCACAAGGGCAAAGAAGCGGCTCGGCAGCTGCAAATACGTCGGGCGCAGCGTGGATTCGATCACGATCTCCGACCTCGTGATGCGCGCGCCGGACGACGTGTTTTTCGACACGATCCGCCACGAGTACGCGCACGCGCTCGTCAAGCTTCGCCGTCCGCGCGAGCGGCACGGGCACGACGCGCTCTGGAAGGCCGCCTGCCGTGAGGTCGGCTGTGCCCCCGAGCGCTGCTGCGATCCGTCGCTTGTCCCCGCGGGAACGGAGTGCTCCGAGCCATACCGTTACCTAGTGCGCTGTCTCGGCTGCGGGGCGCAGTGGCGGTATAAACGGCGGGCAAAGGTGGTCCAGCTGGTAGAACGCGGCGCCTCGCGGAATTGCACCTGTCCCCATTGCAGGGGTCACCGTTTCGTTTTTGAGCAGATAAGTCAATAACTATTCCTATAGGTCTATCATTTAGCGGCACGCCAAAAGGCGCGCCGCTAAAGCGTTTTTGAGAAACAGGCATTATTTATTCCTTTGTTTTTACCGCTGAGTCTATCGTCTATTCGGTTTTTTCGTTTTTCGTTTGTCTACCACTTATCTTCACAGGATATTTTCTATCCGAAACCCCTGCATTTCGGCGATCACACGCAGTTGGGCGATCAGGGCGGTGGTCTCAACGGCAAAATCGTCGGCGTTTCCGCTCTCCAATGCGATGTCTGACCGAGCAAGCAGCTCCTCCGCGTCGTCCAGCTCGTCATGCTCCAGCAGGGCGTGGTAGTACCGCCGCCGCGCCAGCCACTGTGTCTCAAGCTCCGCCATCGCCTTCCCTGCCCCGTAAAGATCCCCCCGAGTCGCGGCGGTGCGTGCCTCCTCCACGATCCGACACCATCCGTCGACCTCCGCCTCGACGGAGTGCGCGTTCCAAATTGACAGCGCAAGCAGCATACTCAGGATCGCCGCCGGGAACCAAAAGTATTTCACGCGCCTCCCTCCTTCCCCACGCACAGGAGCTTGCCCGCGCCGTCCACGGTCAGCAGCAGCACCTCCCGTGCGCTGCGAAAGCCGCGCTCGTGCAGCGTCCGTTCCAGCCACGCCGCATCCAGACCGCGGTCCGCAAGGGCGTTTTTGAGCACGCGCCCGTCGTTTACCAACACAGTCGGGAGATATACATCATCCTTCACTGGCCTTCCGAGCTGGCGCGGCGTGGCGGGAGACTCCTCCGGGCGAAGCAGGACCGAGAGCTGCCCGTTGGTTTCCAGCACCGCGTATTTTACGGCGTCCAGGTTGGTCACGCCCTGTGCACGCAGCTCCTCGATCAGCTCGTCGAGCGTAAAGCGGTTGCGGCGCAGGGCGTCCTGCTGGATAACGCCGTCGCGAATGAGCGTGGTCGGATTTCCGCAGATCAGGCGGCGGAAGCGGATGCTGCGCATGGAGAAGAACGAGAGCAGCATCGAGAGCGCAAGCAGCGTCACAATCGGCACAACGCCATTGATGAGCGGGATGCCAAAGTCCTGCATCGGCACGGCGGCGAGGTCCGAGATCAGCAGCGCCATCACGAGCTCGATGGGCTCCAGCTCGCCGATCTGCCGCTTTCCCAAAACGCGGATGCCGACAATAAGCAGAAAGTAAAGAATAATGGTCCGGATAAAAGCAGTCGCCATGGGGCAATCCTCCTTTGAAAGGAAGTTTGCCCCATGGCGTAAAAACTATGCGATTACTCAGCCGCCGCAGGCGACTCCGGCGACTCGTCGCCGACGACATAGTAATAATAGTATTCCTCGAAGGTCAGGTCGTTCTCATAGATGTACGTCGCCGCCTCGACGCCGACGTATCGGTAGTGCCACGGCTCATACATATAGCCGGTGAGATATTCCACGCCCTCGCCGTAGCGGAGGATAAAGCCATACTCGTGGGCGTGCGCTTTCATCCACTCGCACTCACTTGTACCCTCGAAGTCGCCGTAGCTCTCGCCGCGCACCGCCACGTCCACGGCGAGCCCCGTCTGGTGCTCGGACCAGCCGGGCCGTGCGGAGTAGGTATCCGCCTCGTCCTGCCCATGGGCGGAGACGTAGCTTTCATAGAGGTATTCCTGCAAATCATAGCTTCGATAGGGCGAAACGCCCCAGATACGGTATCCCTCCGCGGATGCCCCTTGCACCAGCGACACGAACGCGTCGCGCGCCTCCCGCGCCATCGAGCCCCACGAGCCACAAGCGCCCAGCGAGACCAGATCCTTCGGCTTGTAGCGCCCCAGAAAGTTCTGCTTGTTGACCAGCATCAGCACGCCCTTGGAGACATCTGTTTCCTCATGCTCCCCGTAGGCGGAGCGGTCGGCATTGACATTGACCAGACGCAGCACCTGCTCGGCGGTATAGTCTTCGCTGTCGAGATAGCAGAGATACCGCTCGTCGAGCTCCGCGCGGTAGTGCGGGAGGTCGGACAGCTGCTCCAAAAAGGCTTCCCGCCTCCGCTGTGCCGCATCCGCCGCCAAAGCGGCGGTATTCATCGTAAACAGCATGAGGGCGCACAGCGCAAGCGCCGAGAGGCGGCGCAGAGGTCTTGCGTGCATGGGACAGGTCACTTTCTTTCCATTATTATTTGCATTTACTATACTTTCTTATTTCAGCGCAAAGACAGCGGGGACGCACTTCCCGTCCCCGACCGTCAGCGTGCCGTAGGTCGGGCGGAGACGGTTTCCGACGCTGCCCGGATTGAGCATCGCGACGCCGCAGCGGATATCCACAAAGGGTTTGTGCGTATGCCCGAACAGCACCGCGTCCGCGCCCCGCTCCCGCGCCGCGCGCAGGACCATGCCAAGATCGGTCTTGACGCCCAGCGTGTGCCCGTGGCAGAGCAGCACCAGCTTGTCCCCGATTGGAAGCAGACGCTCCAGCGGCTCGCCGGAGCGGTAATCGCAGTTGCCCGGCACCTTTTCGATCCGCAGCTCCGGGTACCGCCCCGCCAGCAGCTCGGCGTCGTGCCATCCGTCGCCAAGGTGCAGCAGCAGGTCGGGACGCACCAGCTCCACCGCGCGGCACATATTGTCCACGTCTCCGTGGGAATCTGAAACGACCAAAGCCCTGATCTCACTCATAGCAACGCAGTCACTCCATACGTCAGCGCGGTCATAATGAGCCCCGCGATCACGACGCCGCAGAAAATGACGGGCACGGCGTTTTTGAGCCGGAGGTCCATCAGCGCGGCAATCAGCGAACCGGTCCACGCGCCGGTGCCCGGCAGCGGGATCGCCACAAAGGCAAGCAGCCCCCACACCTCATAGCGGACGAGCTGCTTGCTCTGCATCTTTGCGTAAGCCCGCGCCTCCAGCCGGTCGACCAGGGCGCCGAGCTTGGGGATATGGACACGGATCCACTTAAAGATCCGGCGGATAAATAAAATCACAAACGGTACGGGAAGCATATTGCCCATCACGCCCGCCAGCAGCGCCAGCGGGATCGGCAGCCCCATCGCAACGCCCGCCGGCAGCCCGACGCGCAGCTCCGCCACGGGGATCATGGAAATGAGCATTGTGAAAAGGAACTTCCCGACCGTGGTATTGTGAAGCCAAAGCGAGATCGCTTCCAGCATAGAGTCAGATACCTCTTTCTCTCTTTCTCTGTTCAATCAACACCATATATGGTATCATATTTATGAAAAAAACACAAGCATAATTTTACATAATATCGTGACATAATTTTTGCACTGCCTGCATTTTGCGCTGAAAAGCCGGGAAAAAGCGTGGTTTTCGCGCTTTTCCCCGGCTGTCCGCAGCAAAGCTTATCTGTCGTTGCGGCTGTTCGGATCGTTTTTGCGTTCGTTGTCGCGGCAGTTCTGACTGTCGGTCTGGTTCTGCTGTTTATTCGGATTGTTCTGCTTGTTCTGGTTGTTCGGATTATTGTTCTTCATGGGGCAAACCTCCTTTCCGGCGTTCTGCTACAGGGCATAGTCTTGCCGCCGGAGAGGAAAAATATACGCGCCGTTCCGATTATTTGCTCAGGCGGGCAAAAACGGCATCAGCAGCCCGACCGCCGCCTGGCTCGCAACGTTTCCCGCCACCGCGAAGCTGATCGTTCGGTCACGGGAGCGCTCGTCGACAAACATCACGAAGGCGATCATCTCCACAAGGAACAAAACCGGGATAAAGAGGATGTAAACCTTGATCCGATTGACGTCGACGTTGATCCCGCTCACAAGCATATGGTGCGCGCCCTGCGTAATCAGGTTGATAATAAAGAATACGATCCAGCTGCGCCGGTTCCGGTAACCGAAAAGCCAGAATACCACGCCCTCCGCCGCCAGGGCGATCGCGACCCACATCACAAGCAGCAGCGGCGTGCGCCCTGCGGAAAGTCTCGACATCTCGCCCGTGCGCCAGTTCAGGCGGATATAGTCCTCGCTGCCGCGCTCGCTGAGAAGCTCCGCCGGGATCGTATAGCTCCGGCTCTGCCCGTCCTGCTCCAGGGTAAGCGACGCATCCTTGAGGTCGTAGGCGTTGCCGAACCACGCGGTCACGCCGTACACCGCCTCGCGGCGCAGCATGTACTGCATCTCCCAGCCCTTGCGCTGCGCCTCGAGCACGACCGGGATATGCCGCTCGCCGGTCTTGTCGCCCTTCTCTATCGTCACCGTCACCTTGAGGCTGTTTGGCGCAAACGGAGCCACCACGGTCAAAACCGGCGCGTGATAGATGCCCGCCGCGGCGGCGGGGACGGTCAACAGCAGCAGCGCCAGCAGAAGCGCCGCGACATGCTTTTTTCGGGTCATTGGATTTTCTCCTTTATCTTTACAGAATCGCCGTCGGGCCTTCCGCCCGACCGGGTACATTATAAGCACATACCCTCGGGAAGTCAATCAACGCGCCCGCCAGTTCTCTCAACTGCCCATCGTTGTTTGCCCGTATGGTCCCCAGCCGGTCTTGTCCTCCGCTTTTGTTGTGCGTACAGCATAGCAGGCCACGCATGGTTTGACCACCAACCTGAGGTTGCATGCCGGATTTTTGCGCAAAATCGCCGCGCAACCTCAGGTTTACATCCGCTTCCTTCGGGAAAATCAAAATATTTTTTTTCAAAAAAGCTTGACAATGCGAACTGGGCGTGATAATATCCTTTCCGCAAAACAAAGAAGGACGGCGCATCCGTTCTCACCCCCAGCGAAGCGAAGGGGTCAATAAGGGCTTGAGAAACCAAGGCCGGTTTTTCTGTTTTCTTGTTGCGGGTGCGTTATAGCGCCCGTTTTTGTTTTTCAAAATCCATTGATGGGGGTGCTTCGGTATTAGCAGCAATGCACATCAGCTCAACGAGGATATCCGTGACAGCGAGGTTCGCCTGATCGGCGCTTCGGGTGAGCAGCTCGGCATCATGTCCGCCGCACAGGCGCTCGCGATCGCCGACGAACAGGGTCTTGATCTTGTGAAGATCTCTCCGCAGGCCAATCCGCCCGTTTGCAAGCTCATGGACTACGGCAAGTTCCGTTTCGAGCAGAGCAAGCGCGAGAAGGAAGCCCGCAAGAATCAGCACGTCGTCGAGATCAAGGAGGTGCGTATGTCTCCCGGCATCGACGTCGGCGACTTCAATACCAAGCTCAAAAATGCCCAAAAGTTCCTGATCGACGGAAACCGTGTCAAGGTCTCCGTGCGTTTCCGCGGCCGCGAGATGGCGCACACCGAGATTGGCCGCGACCTGCTGCTCCGCTTTGCCGAGCAGGCGGGCGACGTCGCCGTCATGGAGAAGGAACCCAAAATGGAAGGACGCAACATGTCCATTTTCCTCGCCCCTAAGGGTGGAAAATAAAGCCAAGTATGGCAGCCCAACGCACGAAAAAACTTTGAAAAGGAGTCAACTGTTATGCCCAAGCTGAAAAGCCACAGCGGCGCCAAGAAGCGCTTCAATCTGACCAAGACCGGCAAGGTCAAGGTCGCCAAGGCCTTTAAGAGCCACATTCTCACGAAGAAGCCCACCAAGCGTACGCGCAGGCTCCGTCACGGCGGTTATGCCGACGTCACCACGGAGAAGAACATCCGCAAGCTGATCCCCTACAAATAATTTTTACGAAAGTACGCTGAAAGGAGCTTTAACGATATGGCACGTGTAAAAGGCGCGATGATGACGCGCAAGAGAAGAAATAAGACCCTCCGCCTCGCGAAGGGCTATTGGGGCAACAAATCCCGCCACTTCAAGATGGCCAACGAGCAGGTCATGAAGTCCCTGACCTACGCCTATGTCGGCCGCCGTCTCAAGAAGCGCGATTTCCGCTCCCTGTGGATCACCCGCATTTCGGCCGCCTGCAAGGCGAACGGAATGAACTACTCCACGTTCATGCACGGCCTCAAGCAGGCCAACGTCACGATCAACCGCAAGATGCTCAGCGAGATGGCGATCAACGATCCCACCGCGTTCACCAAGCTGGTCGAGGTCGCGCAGAAGGCGTAAAAACCGTTTATTCAAAAGGTCCCTGCCGTCTGAACCGCTCCCCGTCAAGAGGACAATGAAAAACTATAAAATTTTTCTCGGCTGGCAGCTACGGCTGCCGGCCGCTTTTTACGCCGCGAGATACTGTTCGTGCTTCTCCATCGGCGTCAGGACGCCGAGATTCCGC
>SVKP01000071.1 GCA_015068395.1 Oscillospiraceae bacterium | reverse complement strand
CATGCTCGCCGCCATGCCGACGCAGATGGTGGAAACGTCGCACTTGATATACTGCATCGTGTCGTAGATCGCAAGACCGTCGGTCACGCTGCCGCCGGGCGAGTTGATATAGAACTGGATGTCCTTGTCCGGGTCCTTCGCCTCAAGGAAGAGCATCTGCGCGACGATCAGAGCCGCCGTCGTGGCGTTGACCTCCTCGCCGAGGAAGATGATGCGATCCTCCAGCAGGCGGGAGAAGATATCGTATGAACGCTCGCCGCGATTGGTCTGTTCAACAACATAAGGGATCAGGCTCATGGAAAATCCTCCTTGCGCATTTGCGCGTTTTTGATGTTTGTTCATACCCTGTTCAAATTTGCGGTATGTACGGCGAACAACCACAAAGCATGTTTGTGGTTGTCCGCATGGCGTCCGTTATCGTTATTATAGCCGTTTTACGCCTTATTCAGCCTTTTTGGCGCTCTTTTTCGGAGCCGCCTCCTCGCCGTCCTCCGTCTTCTTGGAGGTCTTCTTCGCGGCGGGCTTCTTCTCCTCGCCGTCCTCCGCCTTCTTCGCGGTCTTCTTCGCGGCAGGCTTCTTCTCCTCCTCACCGTCCTCAGTCTTCTTGGCGGCCTTCTTCGCGGCGGGCTTCTTCTCCTCGCCATCCTCCGCCGTCTTCGCCGCGACCTTCTCGGGCTTTGAACTGTCGACCACCACGGCGACCGCCTTGTTGTTGAGGACCTGCGTGCGCACGGCGCTCTCGTCGAGGTACTTCTTGACCATCTCGACGTCCATCCCGTAGTAGCCGGAGAGCTTCTTGTACTCCTCCTCGATCTCCTCCGCCGTTGCCTCCAGCTTCTCCTGGTCGATGATCTGGGCGATGGCAAGGTCCATCTTGACCTGGCGCAGCGCGGGCTCGCGCCCGTCCTCCATGAACTTGCTCTCGTCCATGCCGGTCATCTTCTTATACTGGTCATAGGGGATGCCCTGCGCCATGATGCGGGACTTGAACTCCTCGAGGAAGCGCTTGCACTGCTCCTCGATCAGGATCTCAGGGATCTCGCAGTCGATGGTATCGGCGACCTTCTCGATCAGCGCGTTCTCATAGGCGACCTTGACCGCCTTCTCGCGGTCCGCCTCGATCTGCTTTCTGATGTCCGCCTTCAGCTCGTCAAGCGTGTCGAACTCAGACACGTCCTTGGCAAACTCGTCGTCCAGCTCGGGCAGCTCCTTGACCTTGACCTCGCTGCACTTGACCTTGAACACGACCGCCTTGCCGGCGAGGTCCTTGTGATAGTCCTCGGGGAAGGTGATGTCGATGTCCTTCTCCTCGCCCGCTTTCATGCCGATGACCTGGTCCTCGAAGCCGGGGACAAAGCTGCCGGAGCCGAGCTCGAGCTCATGGTTCTCGCCCTTGCCGCCGTCAAAGGGCTCGCCGTTGAGGAAGCCCTCGAAGTCGATGACGGCGGTGTCGCCCTTCTGCGCCTCACGGTCCACGGAGACGAGGCGCGAATTGCGCTCGCGCATGCTGTTCACACGCTCCATCACGTCGTCGTCGGTGACGTTGACCTCTTCCTTCGGCGCGCTGACGCCCTTGTACTCGCCGAGCTTCACGTCGGGATAGACCGCAACGGTGGCGCGGAAGGTGAAGCCCTCCTTCGTCACGTCGCCGACGAGGTCGATTTCGGGATAGCCGATCGTGTCGAGCTTTTCACTCTCGATCGCCTTGGCATATGCGTCGGGCAGAGCCTCGTCAGCCGCGTCGGCAAAAAAGACTTCCTCACCGTACATCTTTTCCACCATCTTGCGGGGCGCTTTGCCGCGGCGGAAGCCGGGGACGTTGATCTTGTTGCGCATCTTTAAGTACGCCTTGGCGACGGCAGCCTCGAACTCCTCGGCGTCGACCGTTACCTCGATGGCAACCCTGCTCTTCTCCAGCTTTTCAACGTTTTTGACAGTCATGATTACTTTTTCCTCCGTTTGAACAAATCAAAATTGCTCATTGCAAATTTGTATTTTAACATAGGTTTTCGGAAATATCTACTCTTTTTTTCGTTTAATCCATGATTTTTTTTGGGACGAAGCCAAGATAGTCTCCGGAAATGAGAAAATATTCGGTAAACGCGCGCTTTCCCTCAAAGGCGCGCCTGTGCGTTATGCCGTGCAAATGCCCGTAAAAACAGCGTTCGGCATGCCAGCGGTCGATAGTATCCAGAAGCTCCGGGCAGCGATACCCCTGATAGATCGGGGGATAGTGCAAAAAGCAAAGGATCGGCCTGCCCTCCGACGCGCGGAAGGAAGCTTCGAGCCGCAGGGTCTCCCGCGCAAGCATCTTCCCGGTGTGCGTGCCCGCCGCGTCCTCCTCATAGAACCAGCCGCGCGTGCCGCACAGCGCGTAGTCCCCGTAGAAAAAGCAGTTGTTATGCAGAATGTCCAGCGTGGTAAAGCCGTGCCCGGCAAAAAAGCTCTTCATCTTCCCCGCCGTCGTCCACCAATAATCGTGGTTTCCCTTGAGCAACAGCTTCCTGCCCGGCAGCGCGTCCAAAAAGGCGAAATCGGGCAGCGACTCCTCCAGCGACATGCCCCACGACGTATCCCCGGCGAGCACGGTCACGTCGTCCCCGTTGAGGTGCGAAAAAGCCTCGCGCAGCCGCTCCACATGGTTCTCCCACAGCGGGCCGAACACGTCCATGGGCTTTTCGCCGGACAGGGACAGATGCAGATCGCCGATCACATAGAGAGACATGAAAGCTCCTTCCAAAACTCCGGGTACGATTTCTCCACACACTCTGCGCCGCGCAGCGTCACATCGCCCGTGCAGCCGCACGCCGCCACCGCCGCCGCCATGGCGATGCGGTGGTCCCCGGCGGCGTCTGCGGTTCCGCCGACAAGCCGTCCGCCGCGGATTGCCTGTCCGTCGGGGCGCTCCGCAACCTCCGCGCCAAGCGCGCGCAGAAGCGAGGCGGTCGACGAAAGCCGGTCTGACTCCTTTTCCCGCAGGCGTGCGGCATGCACGAATTCCGACGGTCCGTCGATGCACGCCGAGAGCGCGGCAAGCGCCGGGACAAGATCGGGCGTCTGCTCCGCGTCGAAGCGAAAACCGCGCAGAGCGCCGCGGCGCACCGTGACGGCGTCCGTTCGGACCTCAACGACAGCTCCTGCGCTTCGAAGCGCCTCCACGACCGCGCGGTCACCCTGCGCGGAATCCGTCCGCAGTCCCGTCACCGTCACGCCCTCGGGCGAGAGCGCGCCGATGCACAGAAACGGCGCGGCGTTCGACCAGTCCCCCTCGCAGGAGACCCGGTCCGGCAGCGCGAAGCGGCGCGGCGTGCGAAATGCCCAGCCGTCCGGCGTCGTCTCCGGCGCAGCGCGGGCAAGGCGGATATATTCCATCGTCAGCTCCACATACGGCGCGGAAACGGCCGTGCCCGTCACGTGAAGCGAGCTGTCCCCCAGCAGTGTGAGCGCGTACAAAAGCCCCGTCACAAACTGGGAGGAAACGCCGCCGTCGATCGAATACTCTCCCGGCTGCAAGCCTCCCTCGCAGAAAAGCAGAGGTCCGTCCTCCCGGAGAGTCATGCCGTGGGCGCGCAGCACGCTCAAAAGCGGCTCCAACGGGCGCTGCGCCAGCCGCCCCTCGCGGCGGAACACGGCGCGCGCGCCCAGCGCGCCGACGACGGGAAGCAGAAATCGCAGCGTTGAGCCGCTCTCCCCGCATTGCAGCGGGCAAACGTCCGCGGGAACACCGCTCAGCGGCGTCACATGGAGCGTGCCGGAGGCGTCCGCCTCGATCCCCGCGCCCAGCGCGCGCAGGCAATCGGCGGTCGCGGACACGTCGCGCGAGAGCGTTCCGCAGGATACGGCGGACTTGCGTTCGCCCAGCGCGGCGCTGAGCAGCAGCCGGTGCGCGCAGGATTTGGACGCAGGCGCGCGGACCGTCCCGCGGCGCGCGCCGCAGCCAAGCGTCACGTCCATCCGCCGCACCTCCCCAATAAAACGCCGGTGCACAGCCTTGCGGCTGTGCACCGTTTCTGCCCAAGTAGGGATTATATCGGGGAAACGCGGAAATGTCAAGCGCGCGCGCAGGCGTCCAGCGCGAAAAAGTACAGGATCCTCTCCTTCACGCGCTTGCCCGTGATCCGCGAGAGCGCGGAGGCGTAGGCTTCCAGCTGCGGCTGATAGTACGCCGCCCGCTCCGCAAGCTCTTCTTGCGTGATGCGGTCTGTCTTGAAATCGAGCACGACCAGCTCACCGTCCTCTTCAAAAAAGCAGTCCACCACGCCCTGTAACAGCACGGAATCCTCCGGCGCGGCAAGAGCGTCGTACGCCCGCGCCGGGCTGAGCAGCGAGAACCGATATTCCCGCTCCACGCCGGTCCCCGCGCGGATACGTGCCGCGAGGCTGCTGCGCAGGAAACGTGCGATCGCCTCCGCGTCCGCCGCCTCCGCCTGCTCGGGCGTCAGAAGCCGCCTGTCACGCAGCGCGTCGATCTCCGCGCGCACAGCGTCCGCCGTCGCCTCGCAGTCGAAGCGCAGATGCTCCATCACCAGATGGATCGCCGTGCCCCGCTCTGCGCCGGTCAGCTTCGTATGCTCCTCCACAAAGCGCGGGCGCGCAAGGCTCCGCAGGCGCGGCGGGAGCTTCGCCTGCTCCGCGATCTCCGCGTCGGCGGCGCGGCCCTTGAGCTGCGTCGCGGTCAGCTTCGCGCAAAGCTCCGTCGAGCCCGGCCAGGGATAGGTCCACGAAAGCGCGTCCATGTCGGGCGCCGCGCCCGGCTCCGCGCGGCATATCTCTGAATCGGACTCCGGTGCCGCCTGCGACTCCGCGGCGCTCTCAAGTCCATGGACCTCCACCAGCCAGGGGGAATCCGTCGGGGTGACGAGCCGCGCCGCGTCAAACCCGGCAAGCGCGCGCAGCGGCTCCGCCTCCGGGCGGCAAAGCAGCGGCAGCATCACCCAGTCGCCGAGGCACTTCCCGTCGTCCACCGCCTCCGGCAGCACCGGGCAGGACGCGGAGGCAAGCAGCTCCTCGATGTGCCTTGCCGCGCCGGATCTTGTATGTACCATCACAAGCTTTTCCTTCGCGCGGGTCATGGCGACGTACAGCAATCGCAGCTCCTCCGCCTTCATTTCGCGTCGCAGCGCCTGCCGCACGGCAAGGCGCGCCGCGGTCGGATAGTGGATGCGACGCTCCATGTCCACCCGCTCGGGTCCGAGCCCCAGCTTGGGATGCACCAGAACAGAGCCCGTAAAATCCATGTTATTGAACTTGCGGGCAAGGTCGGCAAGGATCACGACGGGGAATTCCAGCCCCTTGGACTTGTGGATGCTCATGATGCGGACCCCTGCCGCCGTCTGCGCCCCGGCGGAGGAAAAGCCGCCGCTCAGCTCGCGCAGGTGCGAGACGAACGCGAACAGCCCCCGGAAGCCCGCCGTTTCAAACTGCTCGGCAAGCGAGGCAAAGGCGATCAGGTTCTCCTTGCGCTCCCGTCCGCCGGGCATCGCGCCGAATATGCCCAGCACGTTGCACTCGTCGTAAATACGCGCCAGCAGGCGGCGCACGCTCATACCCTGCGCCGCCTCCCGGAGCGAGCGAAGCGTGGAGAGGAAGCTCGCGACGTCCTCACCCTCGCCCGCAAGCAGCGCGTCGTAAAAATCGCCGTCCCGCATGGCGCCGCGCAGCAGCGCGAGCCGGTCCGCGGTGAAGCCGAACAGCGGCGAGCGCAGCACCGCGATCAGCGGCACGTCCTGACGCGGATTGTCCAGAACCTGCAGCAGCGCGAACACGACCGAGACCTCCACGCTGGAGAAAAAGTCCTCGCCCGCATCGGCGGAAACGGCGATCCCGCGCGATTCAAGCGCCTGCCGGTACGCCGTGAGCCTCGACCCCGGCGAGCGCATCAGGATAACGATGTCCTCCTCCCGCACGCCGCGTTTCTCATGCGTCTGGTCGTCGGTCACGGGAAAGCCCTCGTCCAGCATGCGGCGGATATAGCCCGCGACGAACGCCGCCTCCGCCTCCGGCGCGCGAAGCCCCTCCCCGTCGTCCCCGCCGCTTGGGTCAAGCAGGTGGAATTCCGTCCGATATTGCTCGGACGTCGGCTGCTCCGCGCCCGGATAAAGCGCCTCGTCCGCTCCGTAGTCCAGCTCGCCCATCTCCTTGGACAGAATGTTGGAAAAGACGAAATTCGCCGCGTCCAGTATTTCGGGCCGCGAGCGGAAGTTGCGCGAAAGGATCAGCTTTGCCCTCTCGCCCGGCGCCGCCTCCGCCGCGTGAGGATATCGCTCATAGTGGTCCAGAAAGATGGTCGGATCCGCGAGCCGGAAGCGGTAAATGCTCTGCTTCACGTCGCCGACGGTGAACAGGTTTGTCCCATCCTTCGAAATTGCCTCAAAAATGCAGTTCTGGACCTCGTTCGTGTCCTGATACTCGTCGACCATGATCTCGCGGTAGCGGTCCCCCACGGTGCGCGCCAGCTCCGTGGGCGTCCCGTCTGCACCCAGCAGCAGGCGGATCGCCTCGTGCTCCTGGTCGGAAAAATCCGCGGCGTTGCGGCGGCGCTTTTCCGCCGCGTACCCACGTAAAAAGTCCTCCGTCAGCCGCAGCAGGGCGATCATCGCGTCCGCGACCGTGCGCAGATCCCCCGCCGTCTCCTCCGAGGACGCCGTGAACCACCCGGCGAATTCGCCCATCGACGCGCGGTCCTTGTCCCAGAGGCATTTGAGCCGTTCCTTCAGCGCGCCGTTCTCCACGCCGCGTGCGGAGACGAGCCGCGGGAACGGCAGCAGCGCGGCGCGCGCCGCGTCCCAGCCCTGTCCGGCGGCGTCCGCAAGGGCGCTCAGCTGCGACGCGGCGGCGTGGAAGGACACGGCATAGCTCTTGGCAAGCTTCTCGTCCTCCTCCGCCTCCCTTGCGCCGTTTTCCAGCACCGAAGCCCAGTGCAGCGCCTTGGCGCGCAGAGCATGAAGCAGCCGGACGCCGTATTCCGTGTCCTCGATGCGCTCCGGCAGCTCCGCCCAGCGCGCTTCCTGCTCCCGCAACCAGCGCTCCGGGTAAGACTGCGCCTGCACCTTTTCGTAAAGCTCCGAAACCAGCTCCGCCAGCGCCCTGTCGTCCCGTCCCGCGCCCAGCGTGTCCGCAAGACACGTGCCGCCGTCGCCGTCCGAAAGCCCCTCGTAAAACTGCTCGAGCGTCCGCGTCAGCACGCGCTCGCGCATTGCCGCCGCCTCCTGCTCATCCAGCACGCGGAAATCCGGGCGCAGCGCGCGGCCCGCCTCGTCCTCGCCCAGCAGATGGCAGTTTTCGCGCAGCAGCGCCGTGCAGAAGGCGTCCACGGTCTTGATGTCCGCGCGGTAGACCCGCAGAAGCTGCCGACGCAGGTGCTCGTTTCCTGGGTCCTTCTCCAGCCGCGCGGAGAGCGCCGCCGCGATCTTTCCCCGCAGCTCCGCGGCGGCGGCGCGGGTGTAGGTGATAATGAGAAAATCGTCGAGGTTTGCGCCCTCGTTCTGCACGTAGGAAAACAGGCGCTCCACCAGCACACGGGTCTTGCCGGAGCCCGCCGCGGCGGAGACGAGCAAACCGCGCCCGCGGTCCTCCACCGCCGCGCGCTGCTCGTTCGTCAGCATATCAGCCATTGCGTCCCGCCTCCTCGTCCTCGGAAATCGCCGCGTCCACGGCGGCCCAGAACTCCTCCGTGCCCGTTTTGGCAATGTATTCGTATCGGTCGCTGCCCCTGCCCGGCTCAAAGCAGCACGCCGAAGCATAGGGACAGTAGTCGCACGCCGTCTCCGTCCGGGAGCGCACGAAGGGGTCCGCGTCGATGTTGCCGCGCCCCGCCTCGCGCGCAATCCCGCGGATCAGCTTGTCCACGTAGCGCGAAAGCTTGCCCAGCTGCTCCGCCGTGGCAAGGTTCCCTCCAATCGTGCTGCTGCCGTCCTTGCCGGTTTTCACCGCGATCGGCAGGCGGTGCGGCTCGGTCAGGGCGCTGTGCTCCATCGCGGCGAGCACCTTGTCGTCGCGCAGGACCATACCGCTGCGCCGCAGCGTCTTTTCCGCCTCGCGTGCAAGCGTCTCGTCGTCCACGTCCCGCGGCAGGTTCAGGATCACGTCGCGCGCCGGGGTATACAGAACGCCCGCGGGAACAATCTCCCGCCCGCCGAAGTACGCGCCGCCCTCGTTCTGAAGCGCGAAAAGATACAGCAGCATCTGCACGCCGAGGCCGTAGCGCACCTCCGCGAGGTCGAAGCTCTTTTTGCCGGTCTTGTAGTCGACGACGCGCAGATACAGCTTGCCGTCGTACAGCCAGCCGTCCACGCGGTCCACCTTTCCGACGACGCGCACCGTCTCGCCGCCCTCGGTAAACGTGATGGCGGGCAGCTCGCCGCCGGGTCCGAAGGCAAGTTCGAAGCTCAGCGGCTCAAAATCCGACTCCTTGAGCTCCTCCGCGACCTCGTCCACGATGCGGTACGTCGATTCGCACAGCCGCCGGAACAGATAGCGGAAGCGCGCGTTCTTTTTCTCAAGCTCCGGCAGCTCGCGCACAATGTAGTCTTTCACCGACTCGCGGGCAAACCGGCGCAGGTCCTTCGCGGAGACCGTCTTGATACCGCCCGCCTCCTTCGCCCGGCGCAGCGTGCTCTCCATGACGTCATGGACGAAGGTGCCCGCCTGCGGCGCGTCGAACTGCGCGGCGGAGCGCTCGCGCGCGTGGAGCCCGTACTGCATGAAATAGGCGAAGTGGCAGGACCTCGCACGGTCGATGCGCGAGGCGGAGAGCGTGATCCCTCCGTGGTAGAGCGCGTGCACCGCCTCTTTGGACAGTCTGCCGCGCGTATAAGCCGCGCCGCGCCGCATCGCCTCCAGGCTCGGCAGGAACGAGGGCTCCTGCTCCATCGCACGCCACGCCGCGCCGTCCATGTGCTCCGCGGCGTATTCCAGCGCAGGCTTGGCTGCTGTCAGGCGATAGGACTTGTCAGCATCCTCGCGCTCCGTCTTCAAGGACGGGATGAGTGCGCGGAGGCGTCCAACGGCAAAAGACGGGCGGAGCTGCGCGCCGGAGGCGTCCGACAAGGGATAGGAGACGTAGAGCAGCTGCGTCGGCTGGGCAAGCGCGGCATAGAGGTTTTGCAGCTCAAGCTGAAACACCGACATACCGTGCGGCGCAAGCCGGATGGAGCATTCCTCAAGCGCAAGGCGTTCCTCCTCGCTGAGCACGCCCCCGCCGCTCTCCACTGCCGGGAGCACGCCGTCGTTCGCGCCGAGCAGAAACAGCGCGCGCACCGTGTGGCGGTCGTTCCGCGTCATTTCGGAAAAGCTGACGCGGTCGAGCGCGGCGGGGATCGTACCGATGCTGTACTGCGTGAGCACAAGGCGCATGAGCTGCGCGAATTCCTCGCCCTTGATCGCCGTGTCGCCCAGAATCGACACAAACTGGTCCAGCACGCCGCAGAGGATGGACCAGAGCTGCGCGGTCTCCTCCGCGCGCTGGCCCTCGCCGCTTTCAAACAGTCGCTTTGTCTGCGCTTCGAGGACCTCCGGCACGCCGATTTCCTCCAAATAAGCGTAGAGCGCGGCGGTCTTTTCCCGCGCGGAGCCCTTTCGCAGGCCCTCGCTCAGGTGGGAAAACGGCGCGCGAACGCGCTCGCGCAGCTGATTGACCAATTCGATCCTGCTTTTCGACGCGTCGTCCCACTCCGCGCCGTAGCCGTCGGGATGCGCTGCCCACGCGGTCTCCCTCGTCCACATCGCGCCGCGAATATCCCAGGTAAGCGCGTAGTTTTCCAGCACGTCGCACTCCTCGGCGGTGAGTCCCGCAAGCCCCGTCTTGAGGCAGCGGAACACGTCCTCATACTCGAAGCCGCCCGTGACGGCATCCACCGCGCCGAGCAGGAGCGCCGTGAGCGGCTGCTGCAAAATGTCGCTGCGACGTGCACTGTAAAGGGGAATCCCATAACGCTCAAAAACCGTTTCGACCACCGGCTCATACGCGGAAAGCCTGCGCGCCGTGACCGTGATATCCCGAAAGCGATACCCCTTTTCGCGCACCAGGCGCAAAATTTCCGCCGCGGCACGCTCGACCTCGACATAGGCGTTGGGCGATTCGAACACGCGGATATCGCCGTCCGCGCCCTCCCACGCCGCGCGCTCGCCGAAGAAATGGCGCTCCACGTGGTCCAGCGCGCTTTTGATCTCCCCGGAGCGCAGCTCGAAGGACTCGCACGGCACGCCCGCGTCCTTCGCCTCTTCAAACAGCTGCTCGCGCACCCGCAGGCTCTCGCGGAACAGCTCGCGGTCCTTCGCGTCGCCCAGCAGCGTCACAGTCACGCTGCGCGCGCGGCGGAGCATAATGCGCAGAATGCGAATTTCACGCCCCGTAAAGTAGGAAAAGCCGTCCAGATAGACGTCTTTTCCGTCTATGTAGCCGGAATCCTGCAGGTTTTCCTCCAGCTTTTCCAGCCGGTCGCGCGCGTCCCGCCCGTCGGCGTGCAGCTTGCCCTGATACACGCCGTAGATCAGCGCGACGTCGCGCAGCTTGTCGCCGCTCTCGCCGGGAAGGTCCGCCACGCGCTCCAAAAGCGTCTTTGGGTCGACCGCGTAGGCGCTCAGCTCCTCCATCAAGTCCAGCAGGCTCCTGAGAAAGGCGCTGCGCTGCGAGGGCCTGGCGTAGACCCGCAGCGCGGGCGCCAGCTCCTGCAGGGCGCGTTGCAGCGTGAGCAGCTTGCCCCCGCTGTCCAGCGTCACGTCGGCGCTGCCGCCCATGATCGACAGCACGCGCGAGGCGAGCAGCTTGAACGTCAGCACCTCGGCATGCAGGCTCGCGCCGTCCCCACAGGCGCGGCAGACGTCGACCTCCGCGACGTGCGAGGCGTGCTCCGGCACCAGCAGGACCTGCCGCCGTTCCGGCTTGTCGCGCCCGGCGCGCGCGATCTCCGAGAGCACGAATTCCGACTTTCCCGTGCGCGCGCGCCCCATCAGGATACGAAGCATGGCGTTTCCCTCCACTGTATAATCTGTTTACAGTTTAACACGAAGCCCCCGCCGTCGCAACGCTCAAATCAAAAAACGCGCGGCGTCACGCCCACAGACGCGACAGCAGCTCCCAGAGCTTCGAGCGCAGCACGACGTCCCCACCGTCCAGCTCAGAGGTAAACAGCGCGTCGCACAGCGGCGCGAAGGCGGTGGTCCACCAGTGCGTCGTCAGGCTCGGCGTCGCCGCGCAGCAGACGATCATGGCGATCACGCCCAGGATCACGGATATTTCCCACTTTTGAAGCTTGTTCATCATGCGTCCTCCCTTTCCGGCCGCGGAGGTGCAAAAAGAAGCGCCGTCCGCACTGAATGACGCATTCAGTATGGACGGCGCTCCCGGTTTTCAAACAAAGCGCGTCAAAAAAGTTTTGGAATACTCTCTCCGCAGCGCGCGAAACGCACGTTTTGCCTCTGCCTCGTCACGGAAAAGCCCAAATACGGTCGGTCCCGAGCCGGTCATCGCGCACGCCTCGGCGTGCAGGTCGTGGAGCTTCTTTTTGATCTCGAAGACCTCAACGCACTCCGGCGGAAGCACGTTCTCAAAGACGTTCTTCACGCGCGCGAGCACGCCGTCCGCGTCGCCGCGGTGGAGCGCCGCGAGCATGCCGCTGGTATCCGGCCTGCTCCAAAGCTCCGACACATGCACCCGCGCGAAGAGCGCAGGCGTGGAGATGTCAAAGTCCGGCTTGCACAGCACCACTTGAAACGGCGGCGCGGCGCGGAGCGTGGTGATGCGCTCGCCCCTGCCCTCCGCCAGCGCGGTCCCGCCGCGCAGGCAGTACGGCACGTCGCTCCCGACGGCTGCGCCGATGCGCTCCAGCTCCTCGCCCAGAAGCTCGGGCTTGAGAAGCTTGCGCAAGGCGCGGAGCGTCGCCGCGGCGTCCGAGCTGCCGCCCGCCATCCCCGCCTGCACCGGGATGCGCTTGACCACGTCGATGGCGAGCCCGCCGCCCTGTACGACGCCGGTCTGGGCAAAGAACGCGCGCGCCGCCTTGACGCAGAGGTTGCTCTCGTCCCCCGGAATGGGCCCGCAGCGGCAGACGATGCCCTCGCCGTCCGTCAGCGTGACCTTCACGTCGTCATGCAGCTCGACGCTCTGCATGACCATTTGCAGGTCGTGGTAGCCGTCCGGCCGCCTGCGCAGGATGTCCAGCGTCAGGTTCAGCTTGGCGTGGGCGGGCAGGGTGATCCGATTCATCTGATCTTGCGCGCCTCGATATAATAGCGCTTATCCTGCGCGTGGCCCATCGAGAAGGTCTTGCGCGGGAGCACGCCGTCCGCCATGACGGTCTTGAACAGCTGCTCCTTGCCCATCGCGGGCAGCAGGAAGCCCATGTTGCCCGGCTTGGCGCCGAGCTCGCGCGTCACCTCGTCGCCGTGGATATAGTCCACCTCGCCGCCGTGCGCCTTGAGATACTCGTCGATAAACGCCTGCAGCGTGCCGACGGCGAGCTGCACCTTCGGGTCGGGCACGGTCCAGAAGCCCTGGTAGCCCTCGTAAACGACCTCGATCGCGTGGCCCTCGCCCTTGCCCTCGTAGGCGTTGGGGTAGAACTTCCTGAACTCCGCGAGGAAGTCCTTGGCGTCCACGTTGAACAGCACGCGGTGGATCGGCTCGAACTGGAGCGCGTCGTCATGGTTGTTGACGACCTCGACCAGCGCGAACTTCGCCAGCGGGTTCGCGTCGCCCTGCTCCTTGCGGCACGCCTTCGCCGTGGCGAGGGAGTGGTTGCCGTCGCCCACGGCGAACAGCAGCGGCGCAACGCCGGAGACGCCGTACTTCTTCTGCATCGCCTCGTCGGAGCAGAGACCCAGCAGCGCGTCGGCGACCGCGTCCACCTGCGCGTCGGAGAGCTTGTAGCCGCGGATGTGCCCGCCGTTTTCCATCAGGTCGAAGTCGTAGAGCTTTTCCATGCCGGAGGCGGCTGCGGTCAGCGGCTCGATGACGGTCTTGTCCGGGTCGTCGATCAGAAGCATCACGTGGGGCAGCTCCAGCGCGGCGTTACGGCGCACCTTCGCGCGCGGCGGGATGCGCTCGAGCACCGTGCCCTCGGTGGCGCGGATAAGCGCGCCGGAGCCGGGCGTGAAGTCATAGGCGTCGAGGTCTGCCATGCCGATGACGCCGTGGCGGATCTTGCCGTCAGACTGCTCGCGCTCGATGTAGACGAGCGAATCCTTGAGCGTCTTGAACAGATCGCGCTTGAGATAGTCGTCCATCGTTGCGTTGATCTTCTCGATGCGCTGCTCGACGTCGGGCGATTTGAGCTCCGCCTCGGGCAGGATCAGGCGCAGCGTGGACGGCGCGTCGCCGACGTTCTTCTCCACACGCTCCCAATATTCCGGCTCGGACGTGAACTGGTCGCAGGCGACGACCGCCCACTTCTCCATATCCGCGTCACGCGGCAGCAGAATATCGGCGGGATAGAAGCCGAGCTTGCTGAATTTATCGTTCATCCTTCGTTTCCTCCATTGTGTTTATGATGGGACTCACTTCAACGGATTATACAATATGCCGCGCCCGCTTGCAACGGATTTCTGTAATTTTTTCCAAAAATATCCGTGTGTATAATATCGCCGCAACAGGCGCAAAATAGCAAGGACCCGGCAAAGAGACCGGCGCGCGGATGCCGGCATCAAAAGGAGGATATTCTCATGATTCTCGATAAGCTTGCGCTGACGCTTTCCATCGTCGGCGCGCTCAACTGGGGCAGCATCGGGCTGTTCGGCTTCGATATCGTCGCCTTCCTGTTCGGCGGTCAGACCGGGACGGTCAGCCGCGTGGTCTACACACTCGTCGGTCTTGCCGGCGTGTGGTGCATCACGCTTCTGTTCCGCGAAACCGAACCCTTTGAGAGCCACGAGCACGCCTGAGCGGATGCCGGCCCGTCCCATACCTGGGGCGGGTCGGCGTTTTTCGGCTTTACAGGTCATAGAATTCGTGATATCCTTTTCGAAACGACAGATTTCGGGAGGGATCGCCCATGAAGTCCAAGGCAGCGGTCAAACGCATCATTGAGCAGCTCAAGGCGCTTTACCCGGACGCGCTGTGCTCGCTGCAATACGAAAAGGACTATGAGCTTCTGTTTGCCGTGCGCCTCTCCGCCCAGTGCACCGACGCGCGCGTCAATCAGGTGACGCCGGAGCTCTTCCGCCGCTTCCCCACGCTGGAAGCCTTCGCGAACGCGAGCTATGAGGAGGTCGGCGAGGCGATCCGCTCCTGCGGCTTTTTCAACACCAAGGCGCGCGACCTCGTGGAGTGCGCGAAGCTTCTGCTCTCGCAGCACGGCGGAAAGGTCCCGGACACCATGGAGGCGCTGACCGCGCTGCCCGGCGTCGGGCGCAAGACGGCGAACCTCGTCCTCGGCGACGTCTACGGCAAGCCCGCCTACGTCTGCGACACGCACTGCATCCGCATCACGGGCCGCCTCGGACTCACGGACGGCAGTACCGATCCCCTGCGCGTTGAAAAGCAGCTGCGCGAGGTCATTCCCGGCGACGAGAGCAGCGATTTCTGCCACCGCATGGTGCTGCACGGACGCGCGCTGTGCATGGCGCGGAAGCCGGACTGCGCGCACTGTCCCCTCCGCCCGGACTGCGACTTCGGCAAAAAAGCAAGCTAAACTGAGCTCTGTGCCTTTCCCTCGGGAAAGGCACTTTTTTTGTGTCTGCCGCATATAGTACAGGGAAAGCAATCCGGGAGGTCATCCGATGGACGAAAAAACGGCTGCCGCCATTGAGCGGCTCAAGCAGAACAAGGGACTTGTCGAGCAGATCATGCGCTCCGGCGACGGGCAGCGCCTGATGGACCTGCTCACCCGCGCGGACGGCGGCGCGGCGCTGGACCACGCCGCACGCTCCGCCGCAAAGGGCGACACGAACGAGCTTTCGCAGCTGCTGCGCGGCGTGATGCAAAGCCCCGACGGCGCGGCGGTGATGGGCCGCATCAACGACACGGCGAAGCGCGAAAACTGATGCCGGAGGAGGCGGACAGCATGGCAGACTGGCAGGAGCAGCTTCATACCATCCTCTCCGATCCGGACGCCATGGCGCAAATCGTCTCTCTCGCCCAAAGCATCTCCGGCGGAGACGACGGCCCGGGCGGCGCGCCTCCGCCGCCGGGTGCGCCCTCGGAACCGCCAAAGCCGCCCCCGCCGCCCGGCGCGAGCCCCGAGGCGGTGCAGGCTATGCTGGGCAGCCTGGACCCGGAGCTTGCCGAGCGCATGCTCTCGCTGCTCAGCCAGCTCAACCGCCCAGAGAGCGGCGAGACGACGGCGCTGCTGCTTGCGCTGAGACCCTTTCTGAGTGAAAAGCGCCGCGGCAAGGTCGAGCGCGCCGCGCAGCTCGCCTGGCTGATCCATCTGGGCAAACAGTTTCTCACGGCGCATGGACAGGAGGGAGAGCGTGTATAACCGCTACATACGCAACGAGCGCGGCGACTATGTCTGCGTCAGCGTCCCCACGCCGCCGAAGCCGCCTCCGCCGCCCGTTCCCCCGCCAATACCGCCGGAGCCGCCGCGGCCCATGCCGCCCCCGCCGCCTGAACCTTCAAGGCCCATACCGCCTCCGCCGCCGAAGCCGCCTCCGTGCCCCGCGTCGCCTCCGCCGCCGGACGCCTCGCGATTTCTGGGACAACTGCTGGAACGGTTGAAGCTGCAGGACGTGGACACGGGCGACCTGCTTCTCCTGCTGCTGCTCTTCTTTCTCTTTGAGGAAAAGGCAGACGACGAGGCGCTGATTGCGCTCGGGCTGCTGCTGATCCTCTGAACGATAAAATTATTTCAAAAAAACGCCGTCTCGGGCAAATCGCACGGATTAGCCCAAGACGGCGCGTTTTTATTCTTTTTTCCCGCTCGGCTCCCCCGACGCAACGTACAGCGTCTGGTACGTCTCGTAGATCACCATGCCCGGCCTTGCCCCGGCGGGTTTTTTCACGTATTTGACCGGCGTATAGTCCACCGGGACCTTGCCGCTCTCCCGCGCCTGCGAAAAATACGCCGCGAGCGCAGCCGCCTCCGTCAGGCTCGCGGCGTCCGGTTCCGCGCCCGCGGTGCAGAGGATGACGTGCGAGCCGTGTATCTTCTGCGCGTGAAACCAGACATCACGCTTATCCGCCTTTTTGAGCGTCAGCTGGTCGTTCTGCTCGTTGCTGCGGCCCACCAGAATGCGATAGCCGCCGCTTGAGCGGTACTCCCGCGGCGAAAAAGCGCGCTTGAGCTCCTTTTTCTCCTTGCCGCGGCGCAGATAGCCCGTCTCCTGCAGCTCATGGCGTATTTCCGCGAACTCCTGCTCGGTCTCCGACTGCGCAAGCTCCTGCAGCACACTGTCCAGATAGGCGCGCTCGGACTCCGCCTTTTCGATCTGGCCGCGCAGGTGCAGCTCTGCGTTCTTCGCCTTGTTGTAGCGCTTGTAATACTTCGCGGCGTTCTGCTGCGGTGTGAGCAGCGGGTCGAGCGCGATCGTGACCGGGGGCTGCCCCTCCTCGTAGTAGTTCTCCGCCGTAAAGCTCGCGCGCCCGCGCTCCATGCGGTAGAGGTTCGCCGTGATCAAATCGCCGTACAGGCGCAGCGTGTCCCGGTCCCTGGTGGCGGCGTACTCCCGCCGGAGCGTTTCCAGCTTGCGCGCCATTCTGTCGCGCGCGACCGTCGCCGCGTGGGTCAGCTCCTTGCCCCGCCGCGCCGAAAGCTCCTGCCGCTCGCGCAGGTCATAAAACTCGTCGAGCAGCGCGGAAAAGCTCTCGCGCGTCTCTACCGCCGTCTCCGCGCCGTACTGCGTGATCGGTAGATACGTAAAGTCAGCCGGGCGACCGTCCCGCAGCAGCATCGTTGGTGTAAAGGTATTCTCCTTGAGCGCGTTTGCAAGCGTCTCCAGCTCGCGTTTCAGCGCCGCGCGCCCGGTTCCGCCGAGCTCGCCGAAGCGCACATCCGTCGTCCCCGCGGCGTGCTGCGCCAGCTCGCGCGCAACGAGCGGCGAAATGCCGAGAACGTGATCGACGAGCCAGCGGTCCACCAGCGCCTCGTCCTCGCCGCCCTCGTCAATGAGCGCAGCCGCCTCTTCCTCCTGCGTGAGTAGCGAGAGCTTTTTCAGCGGTGTGGGCAGCCGGTAAAACAAGCCCGGCTGGAGCGCGCGATCCCCGCCTGGGTCCAGGGCAATGCGCCGCAGGCAGTCAATGATCCGCCCCTGCGCGTCGAGCAGCAGCAGGTTCGCGCGCCGACCCATCGCCTCCAGCACCAGCTGACGCCGTCCCGTTTCGCCCAGCTCGTCGGTCACACGCAGGTCCATCGTCACGACGCGCTCCAGACCGTCCTGCGTCAGCGCCTCAATGCGCGCGCCGACCAGATGCTTGCGCAGCAGCATGCAGAACATCGGCGGCTGCGCCGGGTTGTCGCGCGTCTGTGCGGTCAGTTGGATGCGCGGCTGGTTGGGGTTCGCGCTGAGCAGCACGCGCTTGTTGCCCCGCACAAGCAGCACGATCTGGTCGCGCGCGGGCTGCTGCACCTTGTCGATTCGCGCGCCGACCAGCTGCTCTTGCAGCTCGGCGACCGCTGCGCGCAGAAAAATCGCGTCAAGTGGCATCGTCTTCCTCCATCATCTTCAAAAAAAGCTCGTTGACCCGCGCCTTCTCCCCGCGGAGATACAGCCAGCCGAAGAGCGCCTCCACCGCCGTCGCCGTCTGATAGGTCGCACGGTCCGCGCTGCGCGGGATCGTGTGGACGTTGGCGTTTCTGCCGCGCCGGAATACGTCGCGCTCCGCCTCCGTGAGGCACGGAAGTATCTTTTCGGAAAGCTCCGCCTGCTTCGACGCGCACACCAGCGCCACGGTTGCGCGGTGCAACCCCTTGCCTGTCGCCTTTCCGTGTACGCACAGCCAGGTGCGCACCAGCAGCTCATACACCGCGTCGCCCAAATGGGCCAGCCCGATGCTGCTGATGGCGCTGATCTCGTCCCCGCCCAATGCGGCGGAAAAATAGTCCGTCATATTTGAATCCCCGTCTCCTCTGTGCTTTTCCAAAGCTTTATACCGCAAAATCAAGTCCTGCATCTTTTTGAAAGAAAGAAGCCCGTTTTGTTTCCAAAACGAGCTTCTTCTTTCCGTTTGGTGGAGATTAGCGGGATCGAACCGCTGACCTCTTGACTGCCAGTCAAGCGCTCTCCCAGCTGAGCTAAACCCCCGTACCGCTCGGAACAGATGAAAGTATAGCACGGCGTATTGTGAATGTCAATAGTTATTTTTCATTTTTTGTCAGAATTTTCAAAGCGCGCAGCGCCTCCTTGTGCTCCGGCGTTACGCGGCGGCTCTCGATTGCCTTTTGGATCGCCTTGTTGTGCGTCCACGGCGCGAGCTTGCGCTGCTCGAAATACGGAAGCGCCGCGTCGTACTGCTTGGCAAGCGCCGTTGCGAAATACCACGCGATCATCATATTAATATAGTATTCCTCACTGCGCAGCGCGGCGACGCGCGCCAGATACTTCGGCTTGAAATCCCCGTCCAGATAGTGCTCCATCAGCATGCCGACGCCGAAGCGGACCGTATAGGTGTGCGGTGAGGCAAGCCAGGCGTCGATCTCCCGCAAAAGCTCCGGGCGGTGCTTACGGAACGAGCGCGGCGAAAGCTGGTCGCAGGTCGCCCAGTTGTCCACGTACGGCAAAAAGGCGTTCACCGCGGAGACCGCGCGCCCATAATCCTTCTCCAAGGATAGCAGGAACGCGTGGAGCTGGTTTTCCTCAAAATATTGGTGCGGCAGCTCGGCAAGGTATTCCTCCGCCTCGCCGCGCCCGACCATCTCCCGCGCCAGCTGCCGAAGCTCCGGGGTCCGAACGCCAATGACGCGCTCCGGGTCGACATTCGGAATGATTTTTGCCTCAAAATCCCGATATTCAACATCCTGTAATGCCAGAATACTTTCCAGTGTTTTTTGTGTGATCTCGCTCATTTCACCCTCACAGCAGGCTGATCTGCCCGTCCTCCTCCGGTGCCTTTTCTCCGCCGAGCATGGCGATGAACTCCTCCTCGCTGAGCACGGGGATGCCCAGCTCCTGCGCCTTGGCGAGCTTGGAACCCGCCGCCTCGCCCGCCACGACATAGGTGGTCTTTTTCGATACCGAGCCGCTCGCCTTGCCGCCGCGCGACTGGATCAGCGCCGTCGCCTCGTCCCGGGAAAAGCGCGTCAGCGTGCCGGTGAGCACGAAGGTCATGCCCCGGAAGCCGTCGTCCGTCGGCTTGTCCAGGCATTCGGTGTTGACGCCCGCCTCCCGCAGGCGGCGCAGCAGGTCCTGCGACTGCGGGCTGTCCAGCCACTCCCGCAGGAAGCGTGCCGTGATCTCGCCGACGTCGTCCACGTCCGTCAGCTCCTCAAGGCTTGCGCGCTCCAGCGCGTCCAGCGAGCCGAAGCGCAGCGCAAGCGTGCGCGCCGCCTTTGCGCCGATCTGGCGGATGCCCAGCGCGCAGAGCAGGCGCGAGAGGTCGTTTTTCTTCGATTCCTCAATGGCATGGATCGCGTTTTGCGCGGATTTGAGTCCCATGCGGTCGAGCTGTGCGATGTCCTGCACCGTCAGCCGATAGAGGTCCGCGGCGGTCTGCACCAGCCCCGCGTCGACCATCTGGCGCAGGACCGCGGGGCCGACGCCGTCAATGTCCATCGCCTCGCGCGAGGTGAAATGCTCCAGATTCCGCAGCAGCTGCGCGGGGCACTCCGCGCCCGTGCAGCGCATGGCGGCGCCGTCCTCGTCGCGCTCGACCTTCGCACCGCAGACCGGGCAGCGCTCCGGCAGAAAATAGGGTTTGAGCCCCTCCGGGCGCTTGTCGAGGTCCACGCGCACGATTTCCGGGATGATCTCTCCCGCCTTCTGCACGATGACCGTATCGCCGATGCGGATATCCTTCTCGGTGATGAAGTCCTGATTGTGGAGCGTCGCGTTCGTGACCGTGGTCCCGGCGAGGCGCACCGGCTCCACCACCGCCTTCGGCGTCAGCACGCCGGTACGGCCCACCTGCACCACGATGTCCAGCAGCTTGCTCGGCTTCTGCTCCGGCGGGTACTTGTACGCGATCGCCCAGCGCGGCACCTTGGACGTGCTGCCCATCCGCTCGCGGTCGGCGAGATCGTTGAGCTTGAGCACAGCGCCGTCCATGTCGAAGGGCAGCTGTGCACGCTCGTCGTTGAGGCGCACGATCTCCGCGTTGATTGCGTCCAGCTCGCCGGTTTTAAGATACGGGATCGTCGGGAAGCCCTGCGACTTCATATAGTCGATCGTGTCTGTGTGCTTTTCAAAGGTTTTCCCCTCGGCGAGCTGCAAATTGAAAATGACCACGTCCAGCCTGCGCTGGGCGGCGATCTTCGGGTCCTGCTGGCGAAGCGAACCGGCGGCGGCGTTGCGCGGGTTCGCAAACAGCGGCTCGCCGGTGATCTCACGCTCCGCGTTGAGCGCGGCGAACACCGTCTTCGCCATATACACCTCGCCGCGCACGATCAGCTTGGGCAGCTTGTCCGGCAATTCCATGGGAAGGCTCTTGATAGTGCGGATGTTTTCGGTCACATCCTCGCCCGTGCGCCCGTCGCCTCGCGTCGCACCGCGGAAAAAGCGCCCGTCGCGGTACTCGATGGCGACGGAGAGCCCGTCTACCTTCGGCTCCACGCTGAACTCCGCGCTGCCCGCCTGTTCCCGGACGCGCGCATAAAACTCGGCGACCTCCGCCTCGTTGAACACGTCCTGCAGGCTCTCTAGCGGGACCTCGTGCTTCACGGGCGCGAAACTGTTCGACGCCGTGCCCCCGACGTGCTGCGTCGGGGAATCGGGCGTGATCTCCTCGGGATGCGCCGCCTCCAAGTCCTCCAGCTCGCGCAGCAGGCGGTCGTATTCATAGTCCGGCATCACCGGCGCATCCATGTCGTAATAGAGCTTGCTGTTATATTCGAGTATTTCGCGAAGCTCCCGGATGCGAGCTTTGTAATCCACGGCGCGTCCTCCCTATCCTTTGTTCATCACATATTCCTGTGCGGTCTCCGCCATGTCGTTCGAGCTGAAATAGGTATAGCTCTCCGGCACGCTGCCCACGATGACGGTCTCCGCGATGTTGAAGCTGCTGCTCACGCGCGTACCGGTCGAGAAGCCGGGCAGCAGGATGCTGACCGAAACGTCCACGACGAGCAGGATCTGGTGCTTGGTCTGGTTGATGCCCGCGGCGGTGAACGCGTTTTCAAAATGCGCGCTCGGCGAGCCGAGGGACTGCATCTTCACCTTGATCGCCGGTCCGCGCCCCGCCAGCAGCGGCGAGCCCGTCAGCGTGCCGACGGGGATAGACAGCTCGCGCGTGTCCACCTCGCTCATGCGCTCGAGCACCTCCGCCAGCACCTCGGACTGAAGCCGGTTGAACGCCGCCATGTTGCTCTTGAGCGCCACGATCTGCCCGTCCGACCCCTTTTCCAACAGGATCAGGCTGTCGTAATCCGTGCCGCCCTCATAGACCGTCTCGTTCACCGCGGCGGTCACGATGCGCGTCACCGTGTTCGCGACGCGCACCGTCGCAAGGCTCGTCAAGAGCGGCTTCAGGTGCGACGCCGCCGCGGCTGCAAGCACGAGCAGCGCAAGCGCGAGCGCCGCGAGCCAGAGCAGCAGCTTATCCCTCCGCGAAAGCGTACGATGCATGTATCTGCGCATGACCCCACCTCAAGGAAGGGTATGCGCCGAGGGCTTTTCCTTATTCCGGCAGCGCGTGGACCATCTGCTTGAAGACCTTGCCGCGCTCCATAAAGTTCTTGAACTGGTCGAACGCCGCGCAGGCGGGAGAAAGCGTCACAACGTCGCCCTCCCCGGCGCGCGCCGAGGCGAGGTCGACCGCCTCCTGCAGCGTCTTGCACTCCGCGATCTCCGGCTCGCCGTGGTAGCCCTCGAACGAGGTCAGCGCCGCGCGGATGGCGTCCGCCGTCGCGCCGCAGAGGATCAAAAGCTTGACGTGCTCGACGATTTCCGGCGCAAGCGGCGCAAAGGGGATGTGCTTGTCATAGCCCCCCGCGATGAGGATCACCTTTTCCGGGAAAGCGCGCAGCCCCGCGATGGTGCGCGTCGGGCTGGAGGCAATGGAGTCGTTGTACCAGCGGACGCCCCGGCGCACGCGTACCAGCTCAATGCGGTGCTCCACGCCGGAAAACTCCCGCGCGACCTTGCGGATCGCCTCGTCCGGCACCAGGCCGTCCACCGCGGCGATCGCGCCGCAGTAGTTCTCGACGTTGTGCTGGCCCGGAATGCGGATGTCCGCGGTCTTGAGCACCTCGCGCTCCTGTCCGTCGCGCCGCAGCCAGATCGCGCCGTCGCGCACAAAAGCGCCGTCCGCAACCTCCGCGCGCCGACTGAACAGCCGGACGTGAGCGGGCGCCTTTTCGGACAGCTCCCGCGTAATGTCGTTGTCGAGGTTGAAAATCGCAACGTCGCCGGGGACCTGGTGCTGGAAGATATTCTCCTTCGCAGCGATGTACTCCGCCATGTCGCGGTGCACGTCGAGATGGTTCGGCGCAAGGTTGGTCAGCACCGCGATGTGCGGCGAGCGTGTCATGTCGAGCAGCTGGAACGACGATAGCTCCACCACGGCATAGTCGTCCGGCGCAATCTGATCCGACTCCGCCAGCAGCGGATGACCCAGATTGCCGCCGAGCCAGACCTTTTTTCCCGCCTCGCGCAGAAATTCGGAGATCACGGTGGTGGTCGTGGTCTTGCCGTCGCTGCCGGTCACGGCGATGATCGGGCAGGGACAGACCTCAAAAAAGATCTGCATCTCCGAGGTGACAATGCTGCCGCGCTCCTTTGCCGCCAGCAGCTCCGGCACGTCGGGACGCATGCCGGGCGTGCGAAAAATCACGTCCGCGTCGATGTTCTTGAGATACCCTTCGCCCAAACGCAGCTCCGCGCCGAGGGCGGCGAGCTTGTCCGCCGCGTCGCCCAGCGCCTCCCGCTCCTTTTTGTCGCACGCGATCACGCGGACGCCGTTTTTGCATAGAAGCTCAATGAGCGGCGTATTGCTCACGCCGATGCCGAGCACCGCGACGCTCTTGCCCTGAAGCGATTCAAGATAAGCTTTGATATCCATGGATACCCGTCCTTCTTTCCGAATGATTTCCAACAGGAGTAGTATATCGCAAATTCCTTCGAATGGCAACGCGGAATTGTGCCGAAAAAAATGTTGCCGTGTCGAATAAATTTGCCTTGACAGCATGTCCCATACAAGTTAAAATAAACCCCGCGAGTAAAACAGGCAGTCGCGCTGGAACGCCGAAAGGCGGCCAAGTGAGGAAAGTCCGGGCTCCGCAGGGCAAGGATAACGGGTAACGCCCGCCGAGAGCGATCTCAGGAAAAGTGCAACAGAAATAGTCCGCCGTCAAAGGGCGCAAGCCCGGAGGCGGTAAGGGTGGAAAGGTGCGGT
>SVKP01000007.1 GCA_015068395.1 Oscillospiraceae bacterium | reverse complement strand
ATCTGCATCGTGAAGCAGAACGGACTTTTATGCACGGCGGACGCGCTGCACTGCGGCGCGCAGCACGGCGTCAAGGGCGGGCTTGTGATCGTCACGAGCGACGACCCGAGCGCGCACTCCAGCACCAATGAATTCGACTCCCGCTTCATGGCTATGTCCGCGGACCTGCCCATGCTGGAGCCAACCTCCATGCAGGAGGCAAAGGACATGGTTCCCTATGCCTTCGAGCTTTCGGAGCGGTATCGCCAGATGGTGCTGCTGCGGCTGACGACCCGCGTCTGCCACGGGCGGAGCAACGTGACGCTGGGCCCGCTGCCCGAAGCCCCGCACGAGCTGAAGAGCGTGGGCGAATGGGACCGCCTCGTCTGCGTCAGCTATCGGCATACGCCCATGCTGGAAACCCTGGACAATTTGCAGGAGGCATTCGAAAACTGCCCCTTTAACCACTACGCAGGGCCGGAACAACCGAAAAAACTGATCGTTGCCGGCGGCACGGGACGGCTCTACGCGGAGGAGGCGCTTCGGCGGCTCGGCGCGTCGGAGGACGTGGGACTGCTGTCGCTCGCATCGCTCTGGCCGCTGCCGGAAAAGCTGATCGTACGCTATTTGCAGCACGCGGATGACGTGCTGATTTTGGAGGAGGTCGACCCCTTCCTCGAACGGAGTCTACAGGCTATCGCCGGAAAGCACCGTTTCTCCATCCGCTTCGCGGGGCGGGGAGACGGCGCGCTGCCCCGCATCGGCGAGCTGACGCCGGAGCTGGTGCTCGCCGCGGCGGCGTCCCTTGTGGGAAAGACGCTGCCGGAACGCAGCGGCGCGGCGCGGGAAGCGCTTCTGGAGCGTGACCTCAACTTCTGCGCCGGCTGCCCGCACCGGGCGACCTTCCACCTGCTGCGCAGGGTGCTGCGGCGGGAGAAGAATCCCGGCATCGTCATCGGCGACATCGGCTGCTACATCATGTCCAGTCAGGAGGCGGGGCACTATGCCTATCAGGCGTGCAACTGCATGGGCTCCGGCATCAATCTCGCCGAGGGTCTCGGCCAGCTGACCGCTTACGGGCTGGACCAGAAGGTCGTGACCATGTGCGGCGACTCGACCTTCTACCACGCCATTCTCCCCGGTCTGGTCAACGCGCGCTATCACGACGCCAACATGCTGCTGATGGTGCTGGACAACTCCGCCACGGCAATGACGGGCTTTCAGCCGCATCCGGGCACCGGCCTCACCGCCATGGGCGACAGTGTGCCGCCGATGGAGATCCGTCCCATCTGCGAGGCGATGGGCTGCAAGGTCGCGGAGGCGGACCCCTTCGATCTGGAGGGGACGGAGGCGCTTATGGCGGAGCTGCTGAGCCAGCCGGGGCTCAAGGTGCTGATCCTGCGCCAGCCCTGCGCCACGCTCAAGAGCAAGCAGCAGCGCGTCAAGCCGCGGGTCTGGGTCGATCAGGACAAGTGCCTGGGCGACGGCTGCGGCTGCGACAAGTTCTGCTCCCGCGTCTGGGGCTGCCCCGGCAACAGCTGGGACTTCACGAAGAATAAAGCGGTCATCGACCCCGTGAGCTGCGTGGGCTGCGGCGTGTGCGCCAAGCTCTGCCCCGCGGGCGCGATCCATGTGGAAGGAGGCGACGAGACGTGAAGGAGCTGAAATATGACCCGCTGAACATCGTGATCTGCGGCATCGGCGGACAGGGCAACGTGCTGGCGTCCGAGGTGCTCGGCAGCACGATGAACGATCTGGGCTTCCGCGTCTCCATCGGCGAGACCTACGGCGCTTCGCAGCGAGGCGGCTCGGTGATGAGCCACGTCCGCGTGTCTGCGTCGTATGAGCTGGGCGTGCTGATCCCCGAGGGCGAGGCGCACTTCATCATCGGCTTTGAGCCGCTTGAAACGCTTCGCATCGCGCGGCACTATGCCGGGCCGGAAACCCGCGTCATCTACGATCCGCGCCCGGTTTACCCGCAGGGCGTGCTGCGCGGCGCGCAGGTCTATCCGGACATGGACGCGCTGCGCGCGGAGATCCGTTCCCTTTCCGCCTCAGCGCGTGAAATACCCGCGGCAGACATCGCACTGCGCTGCGGAGACGCCCGCGCGGCGAATATCGCGCTGCTCGGCGCGTTCAGCAGGCTGCCGGGCACGCCGCTCGACAGCGGGGACCTCTCCGCCGTACTTTCCCAGCGTTTTCGCGGCGCGGTGCTGGAAATGAATGAAAAGGTCTTTGCACAGGGCTGCGAGGCCATGGATGCGGAGGGAGGCGCGCAATGACGGAGAAAAACATCACGCTCCGGCTGCATCACCCGGAGACTGACGCGGTGCTGACGGTGACGCTGCCCGACAGCACGCGCTTTGAGGCGCTGGTCGCGATCCTGTACGAGCACGGCTTCGTCTGCTTCCAGAAGCCGGGCTACGCCTTTCTGGTCGGCGGGCACCTTTGCTCGGCGAGACACTGCCTGCGGGACTATCTGCCGGACGGCGCGGACGAGCTGGACGTGCAGATCTTCGGCATCCCGCAGATCATGATATAGGGGGTGGGGCAAAATGCTCAGTACATATGCGCTTGATTCTCAGGTCATTCAAAAGGGACTGTGCACCGGCTGCGGCGCCTGTCAGGGGCTTTGCTCCTACTGGGGCTCGAATCGCGGCCGCACGTTCTGCTATTACGACTGCGAGCGCTCCGACGGGCGCTGCCAGCGCTTCTGCCCCCGTATGCCGACGGATCTTGACGCCCTCACGCGCAAGGCGTTCCCGGACGAAACCGTTCTGCCGGAGCTGGGCCCATTCCGCGCGCTGTATCTCGCGCGGGCGGCGGACCCGGTGATCCGCGGCGGCGCGCAGCACGGTGGCGTCGTCACCGCGCTGACGGAGCTTGCGCTGCACGAGGGCTTCATCGACGGCGCGGTGCTCACCCGCGCACAAGATACGCTGGACCCTCGGGGCGTCGTGGTCACGGACCCGGCGGAGGTGCGCGCCTGCTCCGGCAGCAGCTTCCAGATCCCGCCCACGCTCGCCGCGCTCAACCAGGCGCTGCGGGAGGACAAGCTCCACAGCCTTGGCGTTGTAGGAACGCCCTGCAAGACGCTGGCGGTCTGCAAGATGCGCTGCGACCCGCTGCCGGAGAACGACAATCACGCCGGAAATATCAAGTTGGTCATCGGTCTCTTCTGCGGCTGGGGCCTCGATTGGGACGGGATGGAAGCGCTGACGCAGCGCAGCGCCCCCTCCGGCGCGTCCCATGTGGACATCCCGCCGAGCAAATACCACGCGATCGAATTCCTGCTGCGAGGCGAGGCGCAGGACATTGTCTCCGTCAATCTGGACGAGGTCCTTCCGCTGGTTCGTCCCGCCTGCCGCGCCTGCGCGGATATGACCGCAGAGTTCGCGGACCTGTCCGTGGGCGGCGCGCGCAGCGCGGACGGCTGGGAGACGGACAAGAAGTGGAATCAGGTGATCGTGCGCAGCAAGACGGGCGAGGAGCTGCTGGAGCTTGCGCGCTCGCGCGGCGTTCTGGAGTTTAAGGACGTGCCCGACACGGCGCTGGACAAGCTGAAGGCGGCGTCGATGGGGAAAAAGCGCACGGCGGTCCGCACGCTGCACGAGCTCTGCGGCGGTCTCGGCTATCTTGCGCCGAACGCCGCCTCCCTGCCCGCGCTTGAGGAATAAACGCACCTTTCATCGGCTAAATTATATTTTTACAGGGATGGTCCAGCTCCTTCCGGGGCTGCGCCATCCCTGTATTTTTTGCAGTTATTTCGGCAAAACGCCGCTGTCAAAAGAGGTCAAACCGTCCGTTCCGCTGGGCGCAGCGCTCGGCAAAGCCGAAAACCGCACGCGCGAGCAGTGCATACGCCGCGCCGGTCAAAAGCTCTGCGAGCAGCAGCGTCCAAAACCGACCATGCTCCGGCGTGAACAGCGTGTTCATCGCGGCGATGGCCTTGGTCAGCGGCATGAGCTGTGCAATCACCCGCCCCGCAAGCGGCAGCTGCGAGACAGGAAACTCCGCGCCGGTGAAGATCATCATGAGATAGCTTACCACGTTCAGCACCAGATGCATGCTGTCGCTCATCAGGCCAAACACGGACAAAAACAGTCCGAAGCAGGTTGCCGACGCCATCGCGCAGAGGATCGTCAGCGCGGCAAGGCCGAGATTAACGCCGGAGAAGTCCACGCCGAACACCAGCGCGCCCACAAGGAAGCCGCAGAGCGACGCGCAGACGGCAAACAGCGCGGGATACAGGCCGTTAGCAAGGATCAGCGGCAGCTTGGCGCAGGGCGAGGCAATGATCGAGCGCAGCCGCCCGAAGTACCGCTCGCCGACGAAGATGTTGCCGAGACCGAAGACGCAGGCGTTCGTACAGAGCAGAAACGCGTTGCCGATGACCCAGCTTGTCAGGTTCGTCGTGCGAAAGCTGTAGGACGCGATCAGGCAGTAGAAGATCAGCGTGACGAGCGGATAGCCGATCTGCATAAGCACAAATTCCTCCGCCTCGAACGCCGCGCGGCGTCCCTTATGGTACAAATACGCCTGGTCAAAAAATCTGCGGATCATCACGCCACCTCCAGGGTCGCCGCGATGCGCACGCGGCGGTCAATTCTGCGGTACAGCAGCGCGGACGCCGCCGTATACAGCGCGGTCAGGCCCAGCATTACGCCGAGCTTCTGCCAGAACGCCGCCGGATCGTCCACGCCCCAGACGGACATGCGCAGCAGCGCCACGGCGTAGGTCGGCGAGAGCGCATGGCTCACCGCGCGCACGCCCGTCGGCAGCACCGAGACCGGGAACACGAAGCCGCAGAGAAGGATGATGGGGATTTCGATGCAGTTCATGTACAGCTCGGTCTTGCGCGAGAGCGTCAGCAGGCACGCGACCACGGACGAGATCACCACAAAGGCGAACACCGCCGCGAGCAGCGCGAGCAGAAAGTACAGCGGGCTGCCCAGCCGGAGCGGGACGCGGAACAGCGCCACGGCGGTCACAAGCGAGATACCGAGCGTCAGCAGCGACAGGAGCGTGTTGCCGACGATTTTGCCGAGGATGATGGATGGAAAGCTCGCGGGCGCGGCAAAGATCAGCGCCAGTGTACCGCTGTGGCGCTCGCGGTTGATGTCGCCGGCGGAGGAAAAGCAGATGCAGCTCCAAAGGCCCATCAAGCCCGCGCCCAGCACGACATAGGCCATGAAGTTTTCCTCGCCGGAGCCGCGATACATCTCATAGAGCAAAATGGTGTTCAAGATCGGGTTGGCGATGAGGCAGAAGCGGAACATTGGCCGTGCGAAGGACTGCTTCATCTGCACCCGCATGGTGCTGAGCAGGACGGCAAAGCTCACGCGCTCACCCCCTCGACCAGCTTCACGTAGGCGTCCTCCAGCGTGCCAAACTCGCCCTTGATCTCCCCCGGTGTGCCGCGCGCGATGACCTTTCCCTTGTTGATGATGACCGGCCGGTCGCACAGCTCCTCGACCTCCGCAAGATTGTGCGTGGTCAGCAGCACGGTGCAGCCCTCCTCCTTCAGCCGCCGGATGATGTCGCGCAGCATCCTTGCGCCCACGGGGTCCAGCCCGACGGTCGGCTCGTCCATAAACAATATCTCCGGGTCGTTGATCAGTCCGCGTGCGATCTGCAGGCGCTGGATCATGCCCTTGGAGTAGGTCTCCGCCAGATCGTCCGCGCGCTCGGCGAGGTCGACCAGCTCCAAAATCTTCTGGATGCGCTCGTCCTGCTCCTTTTTCGGGATCAGGTACAAGTTCGAGAAGTATCGAAGATTGTCCCGCGCGGACAGCCGGCGGTAGACCCCCAGCTCGCCGCCGAAGATAAAATTGATGCGCGTGCGAATGTGCTTCTCCTCCCCGAAGGTGTCGTGTCCCAGCACCTTGCAGGTCCCGTCGGTTGGCGCGAGCAGCGTCGTGAGCATCTTGATCGTCGTCGTTTTTCCCGCGCCGTTCTGCCCCAGCAGGCCAAATATCTCGCCGCGCCGCACCTCGAATGAGATGCCGTCCACCGCGTGGACGACACGCTTTTCCCGTTTCCACACGCCGCGACGGGTGACGTACTCGCGCTTGAGGTCTTTGACTTCGATGACCGTTTCCATAGTGTCGCCTCCATATATTCGATTATTGTCGAATTAGATTATAAACGAAATTACTGGTTTGTCAAGCAAAAAAAGCAGCCCGCACGGGCTGCTTGGCATATGATATGAAGTTATTGCTGCAAAGTCGGCTGCAACAGCCATCTTTCCGCCTCTTCGCGGCTGCGAAAGGTGTGAATTTCCCTGTCGCTGTATCGTTCCAGCAGCTCCAGCACGACGGGGCGGTTATCGCGGCGGTAGTTTTGCACCAGCTTCACCAGCTCCGGGTCCAGTACGTCTTCCGTCCACGGCATATCCGGCCGCGCCTTGCCGACGCGTTCCCGAATCCCCGCCATGCAGACTTCCTCGCCGTAGTCCAGAAAGAAAACTGCGTCGCAGGCGCGGATGCGCGTTTCATAGGTCCTGCTGTAGTCGCCGTCGATGATCCATGCGTCCGCGCGGAGAACCTCGGCGAGCGCGGCGTCAAATTCATCGCGGGAAATATGGCTGCGATCCGGCTTCCACCAGAGGTTGTCGAGGCAGATGAGCGGCAGCCCCGTGCGTTCATGCAATTTGCGGGCAAACATGCTTTTTCCGCTGCCGGAACATCCGAGTACGATAACCTTTTTCATTTGCCTGTTCCCTCGGGATCATTCAGCTTCAGGTCTTTTCCGACCGTGTCCAGCAGCTCCCGCACCGCTTTTTTGGAAATACCATAGTATTTCGCGGTCCTGACAGGTTCCTCGGTGATGAGCCCTCGCTCCTTCAGCTCCGTCATGTGGTGCGACACGGTGGACGGCGCAAGCTTGAGCGCGCGCACGATATCCTGCCCGTTCACGGGGCTGTGCTTGGCGAGCAGCATTAAAATCTGATACCGCGTCTCGTCCGAAAGCGCCTTGAGCGCGGCAATCGTGTCCTCGCGTCCCTTCTCCGGCTCGCGGATGCTGCAAACCAGTATCTGCCTGTTGTGCGGCGTACCGTTGTCGTAGAAAAGGCGGAAGGACGCGAACGGAAGCAGCAGCGAGGGCAGAAAATAAAACGTCTCATACGGTCCGCGGTTGTGGAAGGTCTTTCCCATCAGCTTCTGCGAGCAGTCCAGCCCGTCAGAGGACTTGAGCTTTTCCAGCGTCTGCGCGTGAAATGCCTCGATTGCCTTTTCCTGTGCTTGCAGGGCGCCTCGCAGCGCCGGGCCGTCCAGCTCCGCGGCGAGCGCGAAGAACTCCTCCATATAGCGGTCATTTTGCCGCACGAACGAGGCGAAGCCCAAAAAGCTGGCACATTTTTCCTCAACCCGTGCGTAGAGCGCATCCAGCGCGGCGTCATCGGTCAGGGCGCGGCAAATATTCTCCTGCGTCGTACCGTCAAACCAGCTCCATCCCGCCTGGCGGAAAACACGCTCGTCGTCCGGCAGGGAAAGGATATAGGCGCGAAAGCCCTGCGCGGTAAAGCCCTCGGAGAGGTTGTCGAGCAGGAAATCAAACATCGAATACGTGCCCAGCTCCCGCACGGCGTCAAAGGTCTCAAACAGAAAGCGATACCGCCGCTTCCACTCGGCGATCCGCGCCGCGCCGTACAGATCGGTGCAGACGTGATGCAGCGCCTCGCCGCCAAGCAGGCTGTAAGCGCCGAACAGGGCTTCCAGCTCCGGCGAAAAAGCAAAGATGCAGTTTTCGTTCAGCGTTTCCCAGCGCATCGAACAGCCTCCCGGTCTCATAATGGATGAACATGGTATAATAGCCGCTTTGCGGTCATTATACCATGTTCATCGAAAAAAGCAACCGGCGGTGAAGGCCTTTTCTTTCTTGCTTTTTAATGGCGGTAAATCTCACGCCGTTAGAGCAACCGGCCCTCGATGGGTCTGTTATCAAAGAAATCAATCACGTTCTGCGCCGCGACGCGGGACACGGCGACCGCCGCGTCCATGTCGACATTGTCCACGCCGACGCCGTGCTTGGAAATGAGCTTCAGCCCCGGGCAGGCTTCAAGCAATGCGCGCGTCACCTCGGCGATGCGCACCAGCAGAGCGTCCGCGTCCCCCACGGCGGCGGGATCGGGCTCCACGCCGCCCTTGAGGTCCAGCTCCACGACCTCGTGACCAGCCGCCCGGAGCAGCGCGACCCCCACAGGGGCGATTCGTTCGGTCACAGCGATTCTTGCCATCGTTCAATCCCCCGTCAGCTTCAAGCCGTACGCCTCGCCGAGTGCGGCGAGCTCCGCGCAGACCGCATCCGGCACGTCTACGCCCGCCGCCGTCTTCTCCGCCGCGCTTTTCGCGGCACGCTCGCCGGGGAGCAGTATCTCCTCCACGCCCTCCGCCTTTTTCAGCGCCTTGACCTCGCTCGCCATTGCGTAGACGCCCGTGCGGAAGGTCTCCGCGTCGAGGAAGTGCGACACGTCGATCGCGCCGAGGAAGTGCCCCACGCCCTGCGGCGCGTCAAACGCATAGAGGTCATGCAGATGCGTCGCCGTGCCCGCGCCAGAAAGGACGCCGGAGAGCACCTCGACCATCAGCGCAAGGCCGCTGCCCTTCGCTCCGCCGATGGGGATGAGCGAGCCCGCGCGCCCCGCCGCGGGGTCCGTGGTGGGCTTACCGTCCTTGTCCAGCGCCCAGCCAAGGGGGATGTCCTTCCCCAGCTTCTGTGCGAGGATCAGCTTGCCCAGCGCCACGACCGACGGCGTCATGTCCAGCACGATGGGGTCGCCGCAGGATGGCGCCGCGACGGAGATCGGGTCCGTGCCCATGAAAGGCTCCGCCGCGCCGTACGGGGCGATCTTCGCGGTCAGATTCGTGCAGCAGAAGCCGATCATGCCCTCCCTTGCCGCCATGCGCGTGTAGTATGCCGCCGCGCCGAAGTGATTGGAATTTTTCACCGACGCAAAGCAGCAGCCGGTCTGGCGCGCCTTGCGGACGCACAGCTCCATGGCGAACCTCGCGCCGACCGCGCCGAGGCTGTTTCCCGCGTCTATGGCGACGGCAGACGGGCTCTCGCGCGTAACGGTCACGCAGCTGCGTCTGGCTACCAGCCCCTTGTCCACACGCTCCATGTAGATCGGCAGGCGGCTGACGCCGTGGGTTGCGACGCCCGTCAGCTCCGCGTCGAGCAGCATGTCCGCCACCGTCTCCGCACAGTCCGCATCCACGCCGTGCGCCTCCATGACGCGTCGGCAATAGGTTTTCAGCTGCGAAACCGAGAAATGCATCTCACATGCCTCCTTTCGGCGGCTTGTCCTCCACGGTCTGTCCGCCGCGAATGGATCGTTCAGTCCTTTGCGGGGGAAGCGTCCACGCGCTTGGCGACGATGGCAAAGACCGAAAGCGGCTCGGCGCCGTCATTCACCAGGCTGTGGTCATGGCCCTGCGGGCAATAGTGGCAGCAGCCCGGAAGCATGGGCTCCTCCTTGTCCTCATAGAGCACCTTCCCCGTTCCGCTGAGGCCGTAGAACACCTCATAATTGATCTCATGCACATGCCGGCCGATGGACGCGCCGGGCTCAAGGGTCAGGATCATGATTTTTGCGTAGTCGTCCTCAAAGGTCCTCTTGTGCGTGTTGCCCTCGCCGTCGCGCATGCGGTAGGCGATCTCCTCGGGAATCTCGTTGAACTTGATCTCCATGTTCAGACTTCCTTTCTTCAATTTGTTATTCTCACAGGGTTTGCAGCGCTTCGTCCCACTTTCTTTAACAAGCCTTTCAGCAGATATTGTAGCACTTGCACGTCGCAATAGCAATGATGACAGGAGATTGTCTCGACTTTCGTTCTCAATGCAGATAATGATTGACACTGTAGTGGGTTAATGCTTTAATATCTGATTATGGAAGGAGGGTGTGTATGAATTCAGATCAACTCAAACAATATCAGGAAATTGCGCGTCAATTTTCCAAAAACGCTTCCGTTCTTCAGGCGATTGGAGATAAAACAAGACAGCATATCATTCTTTGTATGATGGAGTTGCCCTGCAGGTCGAACGGTGGAGCCAGAGTCGGTGTGATTACGGAGAAAACACATCTATCCAGGCCCGCGATATCCCATCATATCAAGATACTCCGGGAAGCCGGGATCGTCGGAATGCGCTCAGAAGGACGAAAGAACTACTATTTTCTGTCCAGCGAGTATTCGAACTATGTTCCTCTTTTGAAAATGTTTGAAAACGTTGTCGATCTTTCAAAGAAAATAGGCAGTGAGCAGAAGTCTCTCCCGCGGGACAACGCCTGAGCAGGCGCACATCCCGTGCTTTGAGCAGTCGTTTCCGATCCAGGCGATTGCGGACTTGGCCGAAAGCCCGAATTGCTTGCACATACAGACACGGCAGTGCCTTTCCCTTCCGGGAGGCATTGCCGCGTTTGTTATTATCAAGCTTATTAATAATGTATAGCCCCTATCACGGCTCCGCCTCCCCTGCCGGGACGGCGGGGCCGTTCCGATACGCGCGCAGGTCCAGATCGAAATCGACCGCGCCTTCGATGCCGGGAAGGTTTCCCCGGTGCGTGTACTGCCAAAAGTCCACGGCGTAATAAAAGCCCGGGCTGTCATGGTATTCCGCCAGCCAGAATGGATAGTCCGTCAGCTCGTCCAACCGATAGCCAAGATAACCCTGGTCCGCGTTGAAGTAGACCATAGGCGTATAGCCCGCGGCGGCAAGCTTGTCGCAAAACGTGATCGCGCAGCGCGTGACCATGCCTGCGCCGACGCCGTCCGTCCGCGCCTCCGCTTCCGGGATGCTCTCCCAGTCAAAGGCGACGGGATAGGTCACCTGATAGCCCGCCAGTCGCTCCAGAACGTAATCCGCTTCCTCCTCCGCCTCCGCGACGCTGGTTGCCTGCGAGAAGAAATAGATACCCACGTCCAGCCCCGCCGCAAGCGCGCCGTCGATATTCTGCTCGAACCTGCTGTCCGCCATGATCCCGCCCTCGGTATAGCCGCGCGCGCCGACACGGATCATGGCAAAGGATATGCCGGACGCCGCGACCTGCTCCCAGTCGATCTCGCCCTGATGGGACGACACGTCGATCCCCATCGGCGCGTCGTGATAGCGGATCAAACCGCTCCCGCTCTTCTCGAACGCGTCCTTGTCCAGCTCGTTCACGGGCACATTCTCCAATATTGGAAAATAGTGGCTCCCGAATTGCACCATGGGGATCTCCGGCTCCGCAGGCGTCTCGGCTGTCGGCTCCTTCTCAGGGGGCGTTTGCGTCCTCCCGCTCAATTGGAGCGCCAGCGCGGCGCCCGCAACCAGCAGCGCGAGCACGGAAAGCACGATGGCCGCCGTCGCCCTGCCGCTGCCGCGGCCGCGTTTTTCAGGCTGCACCAGCCGCTTTCCGGCGGGGCGTCCCCGCGTCTCCCGCTCCGGCGCGGCGGCGCCGTTTTCTATCTCCGTCATTTGCTTTTTCTCCTTTTTCCGCGCGGTTCCGTCCCGTTGTTCGCTATGCTCGCGCCCTCACACCGATTATAAATTGCTTTTTGCTTCCCGTCAACGCTCATAATCTCTCGACCTTTTCGAAAAAGTGTGTTATACTGTCCGCACAGCATATTATCCGGCTCGGGAAGGAGTGTCCTGCGATGAGGATCCTGTTTGTTACCAGCGAATGCGCGCCCTTCAGCAAATCGGGCGGTCTTGCGGACGTGGCGTATTCCCTGCCGCCCGCGCTCAAGGCGGGAGGCGACGAGGTCTCCGTCATCACGCCGCTGTATCAATGCGTGCGCGAGCAGTTTGGGGACAGTCTGGTCAAGGTCGGGAACTGTACCGCCTATCTCGGTCTCACCTCCTACACCTTCGGGCTCTATTACACCATGAGCTGCGGCGTCAAGGTCTGGTTTGTGGAGTACAACTGGTTCTTCGACCGGGAACGGCTCTACGGCTATGACGACGACGCGCTGCGCTTTGCCTTTTTCAGCCGTGCGGTGGTGGACCTGCTGCCCCGGCCGGACTTCATGCCCGACGTGCTCCACTGCAACGACTGGGAGACCGCCGCCGCGGTCATCTATCTCAAAAACGACCAGACGTGGCGTGCGGATCTGCGCGGCGTGAAAACCGTGTACACCATCCACAACATTGCCTATCAGGGGCAATTCGCCGCCTCGGAACTGGAGCGCACCTTCGCGCTTCCCGGCGGCTGGTATCAGGGCGGGCTGGGCTATGAATTTGAGGGCAGGCACGACATCAACCTGATGAAGGGCGCCATGCTGATGGCAGACGCGGTGTCCACGGTCTCCGCCACCTACGCCCGCGAGCTGCACCAGAGCGAATTTGGGCTTGGGCTGGAGGGTGTGGTCGACCTCGTGGACCGCAAGCTCTACGGCATCCTCAACGGCATCGACATGGCGCTCTACGATCCCGCCGCCGACCCGCGTATCCCGGCGAATTTCAGCCGCGAGGACCGCAGCGGAAAGGCGGCGTGCAAGGCGTTCATTCAGGAGAAATTTCAGATCTCCGTGGAGCCCGAGTGGCCGCTTCTGTGCTCCGTCGCCCGGCTGGTGGAGCAAAAGGGCATCGAGCTGATCCGCCAGATCCTGCCCGAGCTGATGAAGATGGGCGTGCAGCTCATCGTGTTCGGCCAGGGCGAGCAGCAGTATATCGACTACTTCAACTGGGCAAAAACGCAGTGGCCCGAGCAGCTGGGCTTCTCCTGCGACTACACCGAGCAGACCGCTGCGGAGCTGTTCGCAGGGGCGGACATGTACCTCATGCCCTCGCGCTTCGAGCCCTGCGGGCTGTCGCAAATGATGGCGATGCGCTACGGCACCGTGCCCATCGTCCATGAGACGGGCGGGCTCAAGGATTCCGTGCGCCCCTACAGCGAATTTGACGGCGTGGGAGACGGCTTCTCCTTTGTCAATTATCAGGGCAAGGCGCTCCTTCTCGCCATACAGGAGGCGGTAAAGCTCTACTTCGCCGACGCCGAGACCTTTCGCAAGCTGGGCGACCGCTGCATGGCAAAGGACCTCTCGTGGGAAAAGAGCGCCGTGCTCTACGACCGCATGTACAGCGACATCGCCGACGTGGGGCAGGGCGACGCGGAGTTGCCCTTCGAAAAGGCGTTTGCCCGCATTAAGCGCGCCTACGAGAAGCTGCACCGCGATAACGTCGCCGCCGGGGCGCCCCAGCCGCCGGAGGACTACCATCGCTCGATCCAGGTCCAGATCAGCGGCAAGGGCGCGGGCGTGTTCCACGTCGTGCTCCGCGGACGGGAGGTGGAGATCGAGCCCACCACCTTCCACGGGGCGGACGTCAATATCGCCGCCAGCTTTGACAACCTGCTCGGTATGGCGGAGGGCCGCGTCTCTCCCGACAAGCTGTTCATGAACGGACAGATGAAGGTGGAGGGCAACGTCGCCAAGGGCGCGGAGCTGCGCAAGTTGCTCATCCCGATGAAGAAAAAGCGGATAGGCCGCCAAGCCGCGCACGGCACAACGCCGAAGGGAAAGGACGGAAGCCCATCATGAAAAAACAGCTCGCTCTCACACTGCTGCTCTCGCTGATTTTCAGCCTCGCCGCCTGCGGCAAGCCCGCCGAGACGCCGAAGCCTGCGGAAACACCGCAGCCACAACAGCAGCAACAGGCGGTGGAAACGCCGCCGCAGCCGACAAATGAGCCGCAGCCGGGACAGTTTGTCTTCACGCGCGAGAACTTCCCGCGCCTCAACGGCTCGACGGCGATGGTGCCGCTCGGTCAGGCGGTTGCAAGCGTCCTGCTCGGCGAGACGCGCGAGGAGGTCGCCGACCTCACGAGCTTTTCCCGCACCACGCAGTCCTACCGCGAGCTGATGCGGGGTCAGGCGGACCTGCTCATCTCCGGCGCGCCGCCGGAAAAAATCTACGAGGAGAAGCAGGAGCTCGGCTTTGAGTGGGAGCTCTCCACCTTCGCCGTGGACGGTCTGGTCTTTGTCGTCAACGAAAGCAACCCCGTCGAGAACCTGACCACCGAACAGATCCAGAAGATCTACAGCGGAGAGATCACCAACTGGAGCGAGGTGGGCGGCGACGACGTGGACATCGTCCCCTTCCAGCGCAACGAAGAGGCGGGCAGCCAGACGGCGATGAAAAAGCTCGTCATGGGCGGCATTCCGATGATGGAGGCGCCCGCGGAATACGTCAGCGGCGCGATGGGCGACCTTGTGAAGGTCGTCGCATCCTACAACGACTCCGCCGCCGCCATCGGCTACACTGTCTATTACTATGCGCACGACATGAAGATGGCGGACAGGCTCAAGCTGCTCGCGGTGGATGGGATCCAGCCGAGCGCGGAGACGATCCGCTCGCGGGCATACCCGTTCATCAACGATTCCTATGTCGTCATCCGCGCGGGGCTGCCCGATGACGCGCCCGCCAAGATCCTCTATGACTGGCTTTTGAGCGCGGAGGGGCAAAGGCTTGTCGCGCAGGAGGGCTATGTCAGCGTTCTGGATGTGGGTGGTCAATCATGAGCAAGCGGGTCACAATGCTTTTTCTGCTGGTTCTGGCGCTCACCGGCTGCGCGCCGCAGGCGAAAACGCCGACGGTAACGGAGACGCCGCCCGCAGCGGAAGCGCCGTCCGTGACAGAAGCGCCGACGGTGGCAGCGGAGCCGTCCCCGGTCTACACCGACTGGTCGAAGCTCACGCCCTATGAGCCGGTGCGGGAAATCTACACCTATCATGCGGGCTATCACGCGGACGGGTGCTTCGAGCCGCGCGCGGACTACGGCGTGCTGCTGCCCTACGTTGGGGCATACTCCGTGATGGAACAGTATGTCATTGAAGCCATGCCCCTGTACGGGCTGGTGACGGACAAGGGCGAGCTGGTGACTCCGCCGATTTACGCAGGGGCAAATTTTTACGGTGATTTCCTTCTGCTCCGCCGCGGCGTCCCTGCAGACCCCGGCGAGGCGGATGAGTACTCCGGCGGGACATATACCTACACGCTCGCCGCGGCGGACGGAAGCTGGGTGCATGAGTTGGGGGACAACTATCACGCCGCAGACGGCTTCGGGCTGCTGACCACCGCGTCGCCCGACGGCTCGCTCGACGTCTGGAACGCAAAGGGCGAGGTAATCACGCATTTTGACGCCGCTCTGTTCGACCCTCTGTTCGACGAGTGGTCCGCCTGGGAGGAGGAGAACGGTCCCTTCGTCGATCTCGCGGACGGCAGGGTCGCCTATGCGTTCACCTACTTTGTGAACGACGAATACCGCGAGGAGGGCTATCGCCTCTATCTCGACCTGCTCGACGGGACGATTTCGGCCGAGCCGCCCGCGGGCTACCCGCGGGAGCTGGACTACGCGGCGCTCTACCCCGACCCGGAGTTGCCCGAGGTCGAGGGCTGCAACTATCTGGAACCGATCTCCGACCTGATTACGGGAGAAATGTATTTTCTCGGCTTTATCTCTGACGAAGGAGAGGGCGCCTGGCACTACAACCTGTTTGACGCCGCGGGCAAAACTCTGGTCGAGGACGTCGGCATGGAGCCCCTTGAGGCGTCCGTCATCCTGCGCGCGGGGCTCTACTCCTCATTGGAGGACGGTTTCTTCTGCTTCCGCTCGCTTGCGGATCACTCTCTGGCGTTCCGCTGTGCCATGCGGACAAATTCGGACTGAAATGCTATGGAACGACCAATCGGTGAATTGACAAAAAAATATCGCGGGAAGCACAGGCTTTCCCTGCGAAAATTTGCGGAACTGTGCGGCGTCAGCAAGACCTACCTGTTTCAGCTGGAAAACGGCAAGACGGGACACGGGGACTATCCCTCGCCCTCTCTCGCCGTCACGATGGCGATTGCCGACGCGATGCACATGGACCCGCTCCGGCTGTTCCGTGAGATCGGCTTCAGCGTCGACGCCCGCCGTGAGCAGAAGGACGCGCGCCCTGCCTCCGCCGCCATCAAGCCCTATGAGTACATCCCGGTCACGCTGGAAAACCTCAAGGACGCCGCGCGGCGGAACGGCATCATGCTTCTGCCCTTTTCTCTGCCCGTGCTGGGCGGAAACGTCTATATCCCCGAATTCAAAAAGGACGGTCACGTCATTACGCATCAGGTCACGGAGGTCTCCGGCGGCATTTTCAGCGCCGTATCCGAGCTGTACGGCACGGTGGTCTTCAACCTGTACGACATCGACCGCACCGTGTTCACCGACCGCGACGCCGCCTACGGCGCGCTGGAGCAGTGGAACGCCCGGCATCTGAGCGCCCGCGCGGAATACGTGGAGGGCGACGAGGAGTGAAGGGCTCCGCGCCGCCTTCCCGGGAGCGGCATACGACGCAGGAGCCGACAGGAATTCTTCTTTGCAGCCGGGATCCCGATGTGGTATACTCGGCTGGACAACAGTATCAAATCAGGAGGCAAACGGCATGTATACAGACGGCGGCATCTATCTCGGACTGGCGGACGGACAGCGCGTCTCCATGGCGCTCAACATGGCAAACCGGCACGGCCTGATCGCAGGGGCGAGCGGAACGGGCAAAACCGTCACCATGAAGGTCCTGGCAGAGTCTTTCTCGGACGCGGGCGTCCCGGTCTTTCTGTGCGACATCAAGGGCGACGTGTCCGGGCTTGCCGAGCCCGGCGCGCGCAGCGACGGGATGGAAAAGCGCATCGACCGCTTTGGCCTGCGGGGCTGCTTTCAATATCGGGCATACCCTGTGACCTTCTGGGACGTGTATCAGGAAAACGGTCATCCGGTGCGCGCCGCCGTCTCCGACATGGGGCCGGATCTGCTCTCCCGCATTCTGGGCCTGACGAGCGCGCAGGAGGGCGTTTTGAACATCGTGTTCCGGGTGGCGGACGACCACGGCCTGCTGCTGACCGACCTGAAGGACCTGAAGGCAATGCTCGGCTACGTCGGCGACCACCGGGAGGAGCTGCTGACCACCTACGGCAACGTGTCCGCGCAGTCCCTCGGCGGCATCCTGCGCGCCCTGCTT
>SVKP01000070.1 GCA_015068395.1 Oscillospiraceae bacterium | reverse complement strand
GCACACAAAGAAACTACCCATAGAATAGTTGATTATCAGAAACAGTGCAAACAGAAAAACTGTCGCCGTTACGATCGCTGAGCCTACTTTGGGTATCATTTTATTCAGATCCATTTGCGCTTTCTCCAAATCACGATTAGACACTTTTGACATGGCTTGATCTCTCCCATCAGGCCGTATGGATTAGCGACCCGTATCGTATGATTGGGGATACACATCAGTCCGTCGCCGACGCCCCGTCAATCACCTCAATGATCGACCCCGGTCGCGGTTCCTCCGGCCCGCCGCGCTCGTCGTGCTCTCTGGAATCGCTGATCTCAATGAAGCAGAGCTTCTCCCGGTCGTAATCCCAGTGCGGCACGTCGTACCAGAAGTTCATCAGCTTCACATATTGGCGCACCTTCTCCTCCCACCGATCCGGCAGGAAGCCGTATTTCAGGTTGCGAAGGAAGCTTTCGAAGCCGCAAAGGCGCGCGTCCTCTATCGCGTTGTAATCGTAACGGCGGCGCTCCGTGTAAAGCCAATGACCGTTCTCGGCATGATGCCTGTAATAGCGCCACGTTTTGCGCTCGGCGGGTTCTTTCTCCCTGACGAGAAGGCATACCTGCTCCAACTGCCAGTATCGCAGCTCCTCCTCGTTCTCCGCCCGAAAGACGACCGTGTCCGGATTGCCGCGTTCGCCCTCCGACATAACGGTCAAACCGTCCAGATAAAATCCGCCGAACACATCCAGTGATTCGCCGCGCACTTCCGGCGGCAAATGCGCTTTGATCCAATCCTCATATATCTTCACAACAGCTCGCCTTTCACCGTTTCATCTCCAAAAATGGACCTCTATCATGTCTCCCTCTCCGCTTTGCAAGGGCGTTTTCGGCCCTGCGTCTGCCCGTAGCTTAAGTCCAGCAGCTCTGTCACGGTCTCATCCGCCGCCGAGCCGTCCAGTAAAACGCCGAGCCAGTGTGTCTTGTTCATGTGGTACGCGGGCACAACGCCGGGTTTGCCGATGTACGACCCGCTGAGCAGCGGGCCGCATTTCACGTCCATGATGTAGACGACATCCTCGCCCGGAAGCCCCAGCCGGTCGCGACGCACGTCCATGACGACGGCGTACCATTTACGGTTGCCGCGGTGGCGCAGCACAAAGGTGTTCGGCGAGCTCTCCCAGAGGTATTCCGGCTCCGTGCCGTACTGCTCCCGCGCGTAAGCAAGCAGTTCATTCTGCGTCATAGTAAATCACCTGCTGTATTACCGCAGTAATCGGCGAAAAGCTTCTTTGCAAATTCTTGCAGATATGTCTGATCGAGTCCGTTTTCAAATGTGAGCTCCTGCGTGCGTCCGTAAGCGTTCTTGTTGTTGATGCGTCCCCGCACCGCTATGTGACCGCCGCCCATTGCAGAAAACTCAATATAGTTGTGTACGCTGTATGGTTCTTCCAGCCGTGCCGCGCCCTCAAGGGATTCGTACAGCCCGTGTAACTGCTCGGCAAAACAGGACAGATCCTTGACGTCGATGTCCATATACAGCGCCTTCGTCTTCAACGGGTTCATCATGGCCTTGATACGCCTGTTTGATAGCAACGTCAAGCCCAACCAGTGTTTTCCCCGCCCCCGGAACGCCGGTAACAAAGCAAATACTCTTTTTCTGTTCTCTTTTGCTTTCTTCGATTACATCCAGAATATACCCAATTGTCCTGTCGGTGGAGACGTCATCTGCTTCATGCCGGGTGATGTCCTCAACAGAATGATTTTCGTACAGCGACCTTGCCGTTTCAATAATGTATTATATAATGTAACGGCCCCTGCCGCAAGCCTTTTTGTTGGAATATGCCAAAAGCGGCGGAAAAATCCGCCGTTTTGCCGAATTATTCGTCCTCATCGTCCAGCGCGTCGAGCTCCTCCAGTTCATCGATCCAGTCGCGCTTTGGCTCCGTTTCTTTGCTCTTCTGATTTTTACCCTCGTTCATAACCGCGTTGAAGATCATGAACTCCATAAAGCTGTCGCCGGCATCCTGCTTGCCGTTGTGGTTCCAGTCAAACATCTGTCGCACCCCCTTCAACAGTCTTCAGCCCGGTTCGCGCTGGCTCCCGGCGTGTCCAGCCAAACGATAAAGCGCATGAGCAGCCAGGACGTATAGCTGACTCCGATGGCCGCAAGAATGAATGTAACGGGCGTCATGAAAATGACCTCCTTTTCCTGTGGTGCCCCCATTCTCTCACAGAACCTGTCCCATAAAACTCCCTGAATCGATTCGTTGACACTTTCTTTTGCCGGTAGTATGCTGTTTTCATGTTCTACCCGCTCAAAAAGGAGTGTTCGCATGAGCAAGCTGGCAGTTTTCTTTCCTGGGATCGGCTATACGATGGACCGCCCGCTGCTGCATTTCGGCAGGCGGCTGGCGACGGAGCTGGGCTATGAAATAAAGCCCCTGACCTACGGCGGTTTCCCGCAGAAGGTCAGAGGTGACCGAAGCAAGATGGAGGAGTGCTTCCGCCTTGCGCTCTCGCAGGCGAAGGAGATGCTTGCCGATGTGGATCTCGCCGCATACGAGGACGTGCTGTTCATCGGCAAGAGCATCGGCACGATCGTCGCCGCCCAGATCGCGGTGGAGAACGCGGCGCGGGATCGCATTCGGATGATACTCTATGCGCCGCTGGAGGATACGTTCTCGTTCCCACTCGGCGAGGCGATCGCGTTCACCGGCAGCGGCGATCCGTGGGTCGGTGGGGAAGCGAGCCGCATCCCCGCGCTGTGCGCCGAGCGCGGCATCCCCTGCACAGTGATCCCCGGCGCGAATCACTCGCTGGAAACTGAGGACGTAAGCGCGGACATTGAGACCCTGCACATGATCATGGAGCGCACCCGGCAATTTATCACGCGGACTTGACGCTCTGTCGGCGAAGCAGAACCTGTACCATGTCGCCGATGATCGCGCGGTTGTCCTCCGACAGCTCGCCGTAGCCTTCCGGCGCACCGCACTGCCGGGTTCTGCCGGCCAGCGCGTCCAGCGAGACGTCGAAAGCGTCCGCGATAGCAAGGAATGTGGAGAGCCGCATTTCACGGTCGCCGGCCTCGTAGTGGGAGAGCGTTGTGCCGGTCCACTCGGCATCGATCATACCCGCAAGCTCGTCCTGCGTCAGCCCCTGCCGCTTGCGCAGCGCCTTGATCCGCTTTCCGATTCGGATCGCAACCGGCTTCTTGCCCGGCACAACGTCCACCCCCCTCCGCGCATGATATTTCAGCTTCGCCATTGAATAGTGTGCCTCATAATATCACACCAGAAAAGTTTGTCAATAGCACCGATTTTGATAATTTTCGATACTTTTTGGAAAAGATGATACGCGGTGATACTCCTGATAACCAGTGGAACTACCTGATACGACAAAACACGAAAAAGTTCACAAAAAGTTCATATTTGGCTGTCGGAAAAGCCGTTCGTTTTGACTCTTGGTTGATTTGGTGGTGCCCAGAATGGGCACCACCACTTTTCTCTTATTGTAAAAGCGAAAGCAGTCGTAGAAAAGGCAGTTGAACTGCCCCGACGGGTTGTACAAACCTTGGGTGCAGAATACAGCCATGATGCACAGGCCAATTTGGTTGTTCCCAAAATGGGAACAACCATGCTGATTTGGTGGAGGACAATTTGTCCCCCACCACTTTTTTGCCCAATTTCGCAAAATAGAAGAAGTTTTTTCCGAAATCCTACGCTTTCGTAGACTTTTCCACACGAACTCTACGCTTGCGCCGTGGTCGTGCCCCGGCTTTGAGTGTATTCTGAATACGTCCCGATTCCGCGAGCTTCCTCCGGGCACGGGCTCAAGTACCTTGACAACCGAACAGCCGTCCGATGCAGATATGACCCACAGGGCAATACGCTCCGGCGAAACGACGGGGCAGGAACGGAATCGGGTACAACGGCGCACAATATCTGCCGAAACGGCAGGCCGGACGGTAGGAGTACATTCCCACCGTCCGGCGTGTCATTTCACAAATCATAATATAAAGGAGATAAACACCATGGCCAATCTGGAAAACCTCTACCGCATGATGCTGACCGAGTATCCCGACGTCCTGTCCGTCGCGCAGGCGGCAAAGATCCTCGACTGTGAGGATCACATGGTCTACAAGATGATTGGCGAGGGCTGCTTCTTCGCCACGAAGCCCGGCAAGAGCTACCGCATCTCGAAGCTGAGCCTGCTTAGGTACCTCAACGGCGACAGGTCCGCATGAGGCCGCCGCCGAATCTGCGAAAGAACTTTGCGGCACATTCGCAAAACGTGTTTGGTTCTGCTATGCTGTACCTGTCGGCACGGCAGGAGCGGACCCGAAAACAGAAAGAAAGGAGATTTTATGAAAGTCAACAAACCCTGCTCCGGCCATCTGATTGAACGCGGCGGCTACTACCACACCGTGATCTACGTGCTGGAAAACGGCAAGCGCAAGCCCATCAGCCGCACCACCGGGCTGCCGGTGAAAAACAATCTGCG
>SVKP01000069.1 GCA_015068395.1 Oscillospiraceae bacterium | reverse complement strand
GCCTTGATGTTGCCCTTGCTCAGTTTGAGCTTGAGGGAAGTGCTGCTGTGCCTGAGACTGTGGAACACTACAGGGCGCAGCCCGTTCTTCTTGATCAGCTTGTAAAGCATCTTGTCAATCACCCTGACCTCATAGGGGCGACCGTTGATCTGCGACACGACAAGGTCATAGTCCTTGTACTCGTCTCCCAGAAGCGCCTTGCACTCCGCCTGCTTCCGCTTGGCACGCTTCAGCTCTTCCACCACCGCTGCGGGAAGATAGATGATACGATTGCTGCTCTCGGTCTTGGGCGCCTTCAGTACCAACGTGGTCGTCGCATTCTTCGGCATGACGGGCGGGAATTTGAGGATGATCGTGCTGCGATTTACCCTCTCCAGCGCCTCAATGCTGGCGTTATTGCAGCGGTGAAGCTCACGGTCTAGCTCAAAAATACAATGTCGCTGCAGCATCCTTATATCGATAGCACGCCCAAGGCAGAACAGCCGGGAGGACGATCCCGAACGGAAAATTTTCCTTGCTATTCCCGGCAGACCCGTATAGAATAAAGCGGTTGTAAAAGCTCATTATGGGAAAGACGTCTTCCCATCCGTTTTGCCCCGCAAAACGGAACGACGCTCTGTATTCTATGCGAGACCGAACGCATTGGAGGTATCCTTATGAAGCAAAAACAAACAAGCAAGCTCCTGTCCGTCCTGCTGGCGCTCTGCCTGATCGCCGGCCTGCTGCCGTGGACGGCCATGCCCGCGCGGGCGGCGACGAGTTGCAACCTTTGGGTCGGCGGAACGGAGGTCACGTCAGAAACGACGTCTGGCGAGGGCTGGGCGTATGCTCCGGACTCGCACACTCTCACGCTGACAAACTTCATCTACAGCGGTCCGGGGTATAACAATGCCGCGATCTATTATAACGGCAACCAAAACGGCAACGCTCCCCTGACCATCGAGCTGGTGGGCGAGAACTCCGCCGCGCACACGGGCGGCGGCATCAGCAGCTGCGGCATCTTCGTCCCCAAGGCTTCGCTTACCATTACCGGCAGCGGAACGCTGACCGCCGTCGGCGGCACGGCGACCAGTGGCAGTTGCGGCATCGAGGTTGATGGAAGTGATAATGTCTGCGCCGACGTCAACATCACCGGCGGTACGGTGGAGGCGAAGGGCGGCAAGGGGACCGGCACCAGCGTAAACAGCTACGGCATCTGGGCTTACATGGGAAACGTCAGCATCAGCGGCGCGAGCACGAGCGTGACCGCCACCGGCGACGAAGCAAGCGGCAACAGCTACGGCATCTATGCTAATACAAATCGCAGTCCCCAGGACTGCGGCAGCGTCAGCATCGACGGCAGCGCCGTGACCGCAACGGGCGGCAAGGCGACCGGCAGCAGCAAAAGCAGCTGCGGCATCTTTGCTGTCCAGGGCGTCAGCATTACCAATACCGGAGCCCGAAAAGTAACTGCGGCCGGCGGCGAGGCGGAGTATAGCTACGGCATCGAGACGGAGAACGCTGCCGGCGTCAGCATCGCGGACAGTACGGTGGAGGCACAGGGCGGCGCGGCGACCGCCGATAGCTACGGCATCCAGGCTTACAAGGGAAACGTCAGCATCAGCGGCGCAAGCACGAGCGTGACCGCCACCGGCGGCGAGGCGGAGAACGACAGCTACGGCATCTGGACTAGAAGGGATGGCGGCGGCAGCGTCAGCATCACCGGCGGTGTCGTGACCGCGGCGGGCAGCAAAGCAAACGGGAATAGCTGCGGCATCTCTGCTTCTGTCAGCGTCAGCATCACCGGCGGCACATTGGAGGCCACCGGCGGCGCGGCGGAGTATAGCTACGGTATATACGACGGCAGCGTCAGTCTTGGCGGCGGCACGGTAACGGCCAGCTCGTACAGCGCCACCGTCACCGTCGCGGAGGGCTTTACCTATTCCGACGGTGAGAACAATAATCTGACCGGCACATTGAATACCGCCGGGCTCGGCGGCAAGACGCTCACGCCGGTCTTTGAGGCGGTCGCAAACGGCAGCTGCGGCGCCGAGGGCAACGAGGGCGGCGTCACATGGACGCTGACGAAAAACGGCGGGAAGGTCACGGTCGACGGCGCGGAGCGGGACGCTCTCACGCTCGCCATCTCCGGCACGGGCGCGATGGCGGATTTTGAATATTCTTACGGCCCCACCACGGCCCCGTGGTATGCGCAAAATGATGACATCACGACTGTCACCATCGGAAACGGCGTCACATCCATCGGCAAATACGCTTTCTACGATTGCGATAACCTGAAAACGGTTGATCTCGGCGGCGTCACGACCATCGGCGGCTATGCGTTCGGGAATTGCTCGCTTGCTTCACTCGATCTCGGTAACGTCACGACCATCGGCGACGGTGCGTTCTCCTGCTGCTACATGGAGGAACTTGATCTCGGCGGCGTCACGACCATCGGCGACGGTGCGTTTGAATACTGTACCAGCCTGAACAAGCTTGATCTCGGCAGCGTCGTGAGCATCGGCAGCGGTGCGTTCTACGGCTGCGAGGAACTTGAGGGTCAGTCCATTACCATCCCCGCGAGCGTCACCAGCATTGGCGGCAACCCGTTCGGTTTATGCGGGCTGACCTGGCTCGGTGTTGCTGCGGAAAACACGGCGTACCGGATCGATGAAAACGGCTTCCTGCTCAGCAGCGATGGCAAGACCCTGCTCTTCTGCCCTGTTGACAAAGCCGGGCCGCTCACCGTCCCCGCGGGCGTCGAGACCGTCTGCGACGACGCGTTCAACGGATGCACGGGCCTGACCGGGCCGGTCACCATCCCTGCGGGCGTCGAAACCATCGGCAACAATGCGTTCAACGGATGCACGGGCCTGACCGGGTCGGTCACCGTCCCCGACAGCGTAACGAGTATCGGCAATGATGCGTTTTACCGTTGCGCGAATATCGAAAGCATCGCCGTCGGCAGCGGCATCAAGGCCATTGGTCTCTACGCGTTCAACAATTGTTCCGCGCTTAAAGACATCCGAATCGAGGGCGACAGCACCGATTCATCGATAGCATTCTCCGGCGGCCTTTTCTCCGGCTGCAATAGCCTTGAAACCGTGACGCTCGGCGACAGCGTCAGGGAAATCGGGGGCGGCGCGTTCATCGGTTGTTCAAGCATCAAGTCGATCTTCGTCTCCAGGAACACGAAAATCACAGGCGGGGCGTTTGACGGCATAAACAACGGCAAAGTCTATTACTATGGCGGGAATACTACCTACAACATCAGCAGTTGGAGCATGAATCCTGACAACGCCAAGTCCTACCGCATCCTGACGGTCGCCGACAGCGTCGCCAACGGCACGGTCACGGCGAGCGGCACGACTACGCCGGAAGACCTTGCGGCGAAGAATTGCTTCCTTCCGGGCGATACCGTCACCCTGACCCTCACGCCCGATGACGGTTGCAGCGTCGATTCGGTGAGCTACAACGACGGCAGCGACCACACGCTCACGCCGGCGGTCGGCGTCTGCTCCTTCACCATGCCCGGCGACGCCGACGTGACCGTCAGCGCCAAGTGGACGCGCGTCCCGTCGCTCACAAACGGCAAGGTCACGGCTCCCGAGGGCGCGGCGCTGATCCTTGCGGCGTATGACGAGAGCGGCAGGATGACGTCGGTGAAGCGTGTTACGCTCGCGGCGGACTGCGAGGACGGCGACGCGCTGACGCTGCTGGGGGTCGACAGCCTCCCGGCGCGCTGCAAGCTCATGCTCGTGGACAGCACGACGTACGCCCCGCTGTGCAAGGCGTGGGTGCGGTCGGAACAGAACAGCTGAAACAGATGAAGACGCACTCCGGCTCATTCCGGGGTGCGTCTTTCATTGGGCCGGCAGGGCGTAAGGATTCCGTATTCACCTATCTGTTTCGCCAGCCGGAATACACGAGGGAGCTTTACCTTTCGCTTCATCCCGAGGACACCGATGTGACAGAGGCGGACATCAAGCTCGTCACGCTGGAGAATGTCCTGACCGTTGGACAGTACAATGATCTCGGTTTGCAGGTGCGTGATAAGCTGATCGTGCTGGCCGAGGCTCAAAGCACTTTTTCTGTGAACATCGCGTTGCGGATGCTTCTGTATCTGGCCGGAACATATAAGGAATATGCCGAGGAACACTCTCTTGATTTGTACGGAACCAAGCCTGTCCAGATTCCGAGGCCGGAGCTGTACGTCGTCTATACCAGGGATAAGAAAGACACGCCGGAGGTGATCCGCCTTTCCGATCTGTACGGCGGCGACGGGAGCGCCGAGATTACTGTCAAGGTCATTCGTTCAAGCGGGACGGGCAATATCGTCGATCAGTACGTCCGCTTTTGCGAGATTGCCGACGAGGAACGCAAGGAGCAGGACGGCAGTGAAAAGGCAGCCGAGCGGATCATACGCCGGTGCAAAGAAGAAGGTGTCTTGGTTGCATTTCTGGACAAGCGCGAAAAGGAGGTGCGCGACATCATGGTGGCATTGTTCGATGAAGAGTGGATCGCGAAGATGCACGACCGCAGCATGAAAGAAGAAGGACGAGAAGAGGAGCGGGTGTCTGCCTTAAAGAATTTGATGAAAAACGCCGGATGGACGATTGAGCAAGCAATGGCGGCGTTGGGGCTCTCCCCAGAGGAGCAGAAGAAGTATCTGCATCTGCTGTAATTATCGTGCGCGGAGGTGCGCGACATCTCCATCCTGCCTACAAATCTGCCTACAAACCGCCAAATATTGCTTAACAACAGCCGGAAACAAGAGCGCCCAAATAAAAGCAAAATCCCGTCAAGCCCGCATGATTACAGGGATTGACGGGGTTTATCAAAAGTTGACGAAAACCGTTAAAATGGGGTACGCTGTACTCCTAAGCGAAAGGCCACGCGTTCGAATCGCGTCGGGGGTGCCAATCCGCCGAATTTCGTAAGATTTTCGGTGGATTTTCAACTTTTCCGATGTTGGCAAGATTTTACCGCAGCCTCCGCCTTCTGAACTTTTTGCAGGTTTTTCTGCCTGCAGAAAATGGCGCGATTTCCGCGAAATCACGCCATTTCAGACGGTCAAAGAAGTGGCTCCGCCACTTTTTGAGAAGGTTTCGCTGCGCTTCCCGCACGCCTTCGGCGCACGGACGCTCCGCGCAAGGTGTGTTTTCCCCGCGCAATCGGCTTGCGGTCTGCGTCGAAACCATGCACATATCTCGGCAGATAACTTGACAAGCCTGCTGTTCGCTTACTATAATCAAACATATCGCACCCCGGCAGCGCTCGCTGGCGGGGTGCATCGTAAACGCAAATATGATTTGCATTTACGATATCATCCATTTCGCTCGCCGCGAACCGCGGCAACCGCGAAATATGGCTGATGCAGTAAGCGCATTCATTCCATTCGCTTACTGCAAATTTTGAAAGGAAATCGCTATGAAAATCGTTGTTCTGGACGGTTATACCGAGAACCCCGGCGATCTGAGCTGGGACGGGCTCAAGGCTTTCGGCGAGCTGACGGTCCACGACGGTCGAAAACGTGAAGGCGTGGCTGGGCGGCGCGCCGCAGAACGTGGTAAACAAATGAGATGAAAAAAATCGTCGTCATTTCCGATTCGTTCAAGGGTACGCTGTCCAGTCAGGAGATTTGCGCCATCGCAAGGGAGAGCATACCGAAGATCATACCCGGCTGCGAGGTGGTCGGCATCCCCGTCGCGGACGGCGGCGAGGGAACGGTCAACTGCTTTATTGAGGCGCTCGGCGCGGAAGCAGTGACTCTGCCGGTCAGCGGCCCCTACGGAGAACCGACGGAGGCAGCGTATGCCCGCAGCGGCAGCCGCGCCATCGTTGAAATGGCGAGCGCCGCCGGATTGCCGATGGTGGGCGAGCGGAAAGACCCGTCCGTCACAACGACCTACGGCGTGGGAGAGCTCATCCGTCACGCGGTCGAGAACGGCTGCACGGAAATCCTGCTCGGCCTCGGCGGAAGCTGCACGAACGACGGCGGCTGCGGCTGCGCCGCGGCGTTGGGCACGAAATTCCTTGACGCGGCGGGCAAGACGTTCACTCCCGTCGGCGGCACGCTGGACCGCATCATGCGCATCGACAACACGGAGACGGAAAAGCTGCTCTCCGGCGTGACGCTGACGCTGATGAGCGACGTAGAAAATCCGCTCTACGGCGAACGCGGCGCGGCGCATGTCTTCGGCCCGCAGAAGGGCGCGGACACGGCGATGGCAGAGCGGCTGGACGAGGGCCTCGCCCATCTGGCGGCGGTCATCGAGCGCGACCTCGGCAAGCGCGTCGCCGATGTTCCCGGCGCGGGCGCGGCGGGCGGCATGGGCGCGGGCGGCATGGCGTTTTTGAACGCGCGGATGCGCTCCGGCATCGAGGCGGTGCTGGACACAGTGGACTTCGACGCACAGCTCAACGGCGCGGAGCTGGTCATCACGGGCGAGGGGCGCATCGACAGCCAGAGCGTGCACGGCAAGGTCATCTCCGGCATCGCAAGGCGCACGCAGCCGAAAAACATCCCGCTGGTCGCCATCGTCGGCTGTGTGGGCGACGGCGCGGAGGAGGCATACGACCTCGGCGTGACCGCGATCTTCGGCATCGACCGCACGGCAAAGGCGTTTGCCGAGTATGCCGCCGAGAGCGCGGCTTACTACCGCGCGTCGCTGGAGGACGTGCTGCGACTGATCGTGGGGGTCCGGGGTAGTTGATCTGTACTCGGTATCAGCAGAGAAAAGAAAGATGAGCCAGATTGCGGCAATGACCTAACCGCAAAAGAGTGCGCGAGGGCCGGATCATTCCCGGCAAGCAGCAGCCCCCCGACTTATGAGAGTGTTTCCCGCGTCTTCTTCGCATCATCTCCCCTTTCCATAAAGCGTCTTCGCCTATGCTAAAGGAACTGTCACCGCCACAGGCGCTTCAGATGACCACCGGCTCGTATAGCGCGGTGTCAGCCAAACCTCGTCATAGGGATAATTGTTCAGCGGGAAGCTGTCATAGGAATAGCCTTCCGGCGCTTCCGTGTCTGTTCCATCCAGTCTCGTTGCACCAGACGTCCAGCTGTGGCAGAAGTATTCATTCCCGTCCGCATCATAGTATTCAGGCATGAACACCTGCGCGTCCGTGCGTCCCTGCAAAACCGTCACAACCCAGCGGCTGCCCTCGCGTTTGCAGGAAATGAGCTCCGCCCCCTCCGGCATAGCGTCCGCCCTCGCGTTTTTGAGGTCGACGTGGATCGTCCCGGCGTCTTTGTCCAGCCATTCCGCCTTTGTCACATACAGCGTGACAGATTTTGCACGATAGAAAAACGTGCTGTCCGCGTGGAAGGTCATCATCTCCGGCGTATCCGGGTTTCCCGTGGCAACAATGCCGTTGGCTACGGGCTCAAAGCGTTCGCCCGCATCCGTCACCAGATAATAGCTCAGGCTCTTGAGCCACGCCGTGTTCGTCTCGTCCCCCAAGACGCTGAAGCTCATATAGGTGGGATAGACGTCGACATTCGTGACATGCAGGAGCTGTCCGCCCAGGGTCATGCGCTCGTCCGTTTCAAAGTGTTTCCCCTGCGCCGTATAATACGGGTCAAATTCCAAAAGAAATTCAAACTCTGCAAGATATGCAAAGTCGTCTTCCGTCGGTTCGTCATCCCAAATACTGTCCGCAGGCGCCGGAGCGTCCTCCATCGACGTCGCATCACGCAGCTTGAGCTTCATCCGCACCGCGGATGGTACGTCATCATAGAGGAAGCCCAAACGGACGCTTCGCAGCTCCCCGTTCGGCACGTACCAGTCGTTTGCTCCCCACGAGCAGGAGGAAAACTCGTTCCCGTCGGCTGCACAGAACTCAGGCGTTGCCTCCAACTGCGGATAGCGCTTCGATTCCATGCGGTAAAACACCGTCACATTCCGTTGGTCGACGATCAGGTACTCCACCTTTACCGTAATATCTCCGTTCGTCTCGCTCAGATTCATTGGCTGAACGTATTCGTTCGCCACCGCGTCGGAAAGCGAGCGCGAGAAGGTCACCGCCGCCGCCAGCTCACGCAGTCCCGGTACGCGGGCGCAGGCATGAGCAACCGTCGTGCTGCAATTGACCAGAAGCACAAACAGCGCAAACACCGCCGCGAGACTCGTAAGCGGACGCAGCAGATAACGGTTCCGCCGCTCGCGGCGCATAGCGCGCTCGACGCCGCCGACAGGCGTCGGCATGGCGTTAAGCTCCTCTATAAGCTGCTCATATTCCATGTTCCGATTCATTCTGTCTCCTCCCCCAGCTCCAATCGCAAGAGTTCCAGCGCTCTGCGTTGGCGTGTTGCCGCAGTCCCCTGCGGTATGTCCAGGACCCCGGCTGTTTCCTTGATCGTATAGCCCGAAAAATAGCGCAGAATCACTACATTTTTCAGCTCCTCCGGCAGCTTTCGCACCGCCTCGCGCAGCGGCAGCGCATCGAAAGACTCCGACACAGCCTCGGGTAGCTCGTCAAGATCCAGGATTCGCTGTCTGCGTCTTTTTTCATCAGCACATACGTTGAGCAGGATCCGCGTGAGCCATGTATCAAAGTATTCTTCCTGACGAAGCTTCCGACACGCGTGCAGCCCTTTGTACAGTGCTTCGTCCAATGCTTCCTCCGCTGCCGATTCGCTCCCAAGGTACAATACCGCCGTTCGATATAACCGCGGCTTGATCGCCTCCGCGCGTCCGGCAAATTCCTTCCATTCCACCCGCATATCACATCCTTTTGTCTGGGCATTTCACTCATTAGACTATTTGGGGCAGCATTTTTATTTCTCAGTGCAAAAATAATGATAAGCATTGCCGCATATATTGTACTACACAAACTGGAAATGTAGTCAGCAATTCATCCGCTCCTCCTTGTATCTGCTAACAGACCACAAAACCATTGAACACGAATTAAAATCAAAGAGCTTCAGCATAACCTCAAATCCCAGCAAGCCCACATAATAGCAGGGCTTGCTGGGATTCAACTGAAACTGGAAAAATTCACAAAAGCATAGTGCGCTGTTTGCCCAAGCGGAAGGCCCCGCGTTTGAATCGCGCCAATGGCGCAAAAAGTGCCGAATACCGCGAGTTCTCGGCACTTTCTTTTGATTTTTTGCAGGCAGCCGGGCGGGAGATATCCAACAGGGTGCAGGCGTGCGCCCCGCGCGGCGTTACGCCTGACACAGCGCGGTGACGCGGTCCCAGTCCAGCTCTACCAGAGCCGCGCGAATATCCGCCACGCGCTTTGCGTCCTCCTCCGGCAGACGGTACTCCTTGAGCGCGTCAAGCGCCATTTCCGCCGTGTCGTAGTCCATCATTCCGGCGCATTCGGCGAGCGCCGCGTAGGTCTCTGCCAGCGTCTCGCCGTCGATCGGCGAGCGATCATCGTCCGCGTCCGACGCGTCAAAGAGCGGCATGAGTTTTTTGGCATAGCCGCGGAATAGCGCAAGCATCGGGGGCGTCTTTTTGGCAATCTGTTCCGTGTCCTTTGCGTTGCCGGCGTCCTCCATCAGGCGCGCTTGTCTGGAAAGCTCCAGCGCGCCAATAGTTCGCGCCGAGCTTTTGAGCGCGTGAACCTTGACCGTGTAGTTCTTGAGGTCTCCGCCGCGCCAGTATCCCTCGATCTCGTCGGCTTTCGCGCGGATAGAACGGTAGAACAGCTCCAGCGCGTTGCGGAACGTGTCCACGCCGCCGCAGTTTTTCACGCCCGCCGCGGCGTCGATACCGTCGACCCCGGCGGCAAAGCCTTCCGTCTCCGATACGGCGTCTCCGTCGGTCTCAGTCTTTTTTGTGAGGCGCTGCTTCTCCTGCGGGATGTATTGCATCAGCATTTCTTCCAGCTTGGCGGGCTCGATGGGCTTGGACAGATAATCATTGAACCCCTCAGCCAGATACCTCTCCCGCGCGCCGGAAATCGCGTTTGCAGTCAGGCAGATCGTGGGCGTTTCCAGATTCGGGTTTCCGCTTTGCGAACGCAGCTCATGCAGCGTTTCGATACCATCCTTATCCGGCATCATGTGGTCGAGGAAAATAATATCGTACTTTTTGTCGTTGGACATTGCCAGACCTTCGTCGCCGCTGTTGGCAAGATCAATGTGTACCTGCGTCCGGCTCAGAAGGCTCTTGAACACCATCAGGTTCATCGGCGTGTCATCCACCACCAGCACCTGCGCGTCAGGCGCGGTAAAGCGCTCTTTATATCTGGCGCGTCCCGCCTGAGACGCGCGGTACGCCTCCTCGTAGCTGCCCAGCGTCTCCCATTTGACGACCTGCTGGCGCAGCCTGAACGAAAAGGTGGAGCCCTCGCCGTATACGCTTTCCACTTGCAGCGAGGTTCCCATCATTTCCAGTAGGCTTCTGGTGATGTTCATGCCGAGACCTGTTCCCTCGATATGGCGGTTGCGCTTTTCCTCAATGCGTTCAAACTCCGAGAACAGCTTTTTGATATCCTCCGGCTTAATGCCGATGCCGGTATCCGTCACGGCGACGAGCAGGTTCACGGCGTCCGATTCCTCCGGGATACGATCCCAGCCGACGCGGAAGGTGACGCTGCCCTTTTCCGTATACTTGACGGCGTTGGTAAGAATGTTCGCAATCGCCTGCTGTCCAGCTTTTCGCGGATTTTGCGCACAATATCGTCCGGGCTTTCGTTGTCAAAGTCAAATTCCAGTACGTCCGCTTCGGACTCCTCCATGGAGATCATGCTGAGGCGAGCGAACTTTTCCGTATTCAGGATGTCGCTGATCCACATGGAAACACCCACAATGCGAAGCTTCGGAAGCATTTCGCGGAGCGGGGCAAGCATCGCTTCCACCTCGGCGCTTTTAAACCGGGAGGTAAAGACATACAGCAGATTGGTATGGGCATTTTGAATCTCAGGGCGCACCGCAAGCTCGCGACAGAGCTTCACGGTATCGGCAGCCTGCGTGATCGTATAGGTGTTCTGAATCATCGAAAACGCCACTTCCTCGCTCTTTCGTGTTAGATGTATGCGGGTGCGCGATTGCATGATGTTGTTCTGAGCTCTCCGCGCTCTGCACAAAAATCGTATAATACTTTAACTGTTTATTTTACATGTTTGTCGCGGGTTTGTAAAGATTTTTGAACGCGTCATCATTAAGGAAGAGCCCGACCTCTGCTCAGCACAGACGTCAGGCCCTTTTGATTGCTTTATTGCTCCCTTGCGATACCAGTGAGACCCATTTCAAAGGGCGCTATCCGGGAAAGCTGTAGGCGACAAACGCGGCAAGCTGCTCCGGATGCGGCGCGTTGTAGGGCGCGAAGAGGTAATACGCCTCGCCGCCGTCCTGTCCGGCGCACCAGCGGCTGTCGCGCATGGACAGGGCATAGTATACGGTAGCCCCGTCCTCGCCGGGGGCGCTGAGCAGCTGCGGCTCCAGCGCACGGAACAGTTTCTCCGGCAGAAGCGTTTTCCAGTCCAGCATCGGCAGCTCGTCCCGGTACTGCGAGAGCACCGGCTCCGTGGTCACGACGAAGTCCAGCTCCGCGGTGGCGATGTAGGCGACGAGCTTGCCGCGGCTGGCGGCGGTGTAGTCCACCGCCTCGCCGTTGAGGTCGATGTACAGGCTGTCGTCAAAAACGACGCGCTGCCTGCCGCCTATGCCCTGCGCCGCCGCGTACTCCCGCTGCAACGTCTCCGCGGGGAAAAAGTTGTAGTCGTCGTTCGTAAAAAAGCCCTGCAAAACGATCTCGCGGCGGCTCTGCGCGACCGCGTCGCCGATATACCCACAGAGCGCGGCAAGCAGGAGCAGACCGACGAGCCAGCCCTTATAGTAGCGGAACAGGTACGCCGCTTTTTGCGAAAAGCGCATGGGGCGCAGCTTGTCCGTCTCCGCGCGGATACGCTCCCGCAGGCTCATGGCGCTTCGTCGCCGGACCCGCCGTCCGCCGCCTCCCCGTCCGCAAGGCCCGCGTATCTGGCAAAAACGCCGTAGATCAGATACGAGGAAAAAAACACAAACAGCGCCGCCCATAAAAAGAGCAGCCCGCTTGCATAGTAGAACGCGACCGCCGCCAGCACCAGCATGACGAACAGCGTGAACGTGACCGGAAGGTTTGCCATTGCCATGATGAACGAGTCCCGCAGCATTTTTTTCACGGGAAAGTCAAAGATCGCCAATATTGGGTAGGCGTAGAAGCCCGCGCCGAGAAACAGGAACGCCGCCGCCGCGCAGACGGCGAGCACAAGCACGGCAAACATTCCGCCGCCGCTCTGCCGATAGCGCAGCGCCGCCCAGAGGTCGAGCGCGAAAAACGCCCCGAGCGCCAGCTGGATTGCCCAGAGCGCGGTCGCCTTCTTGAAAAAGCGGCGGAACGCATCGAAATAGTTCTTCCACACAGGGCCCTCCGTGTCGCTGACCTGCCGGAGCGTGAACGCATAGAACGCCGTGGTCGACGCGCCGAGCGTGAGGACGGGGAGGCTGGTGAGCAGCCAGAGCATGCCCATCAGGACCGCGTCCGTCAGCTTGCCGACGAAGGACCAGAATTTGTTTTCCGGGTTGAAGAACTGGATCATGTCATTCGAGGATGTTGGTGGTGATATAGTCCACGCCCATGTCCACCAGCTTCGCCGCCTCGTCGGGCTCGTTCACCGTCCAGCAGTTGACCTCTTTCCCGATGTCGTGGACGCGGCTTACGATCTCGGGCGTGAGCGCGGTGTATTTGATATCCAGCCCCAGATCGTACTCGCTGAGCGCGTCGAGCGCGTCGTCCTGAAATTTCGAGAGCAGATACTGCGCGCGCTGCTGCGGGCAGTACCGGCGCAGCGCGATGAGGTTTTTCAGGTCAAAGGAGATGAAGATCACGCGCTCCAGCCAGCCGGACTTTTCGACGATGGACACAATGCGATGAATATCGGCGGCACGGAAGTGGTTCTTGAGCTCCAGCACGCAGTCCTTGTCGTACTTCTTGCAGATGCCGATATACTCCTCCAGAGACGGGATGCGGAGGTCCGAACGCCCGCGCTGCCCGTCGATATCCGTCAGCTGCAACGAGCGGAGCGTATCGAACGTGCTCTCCTCGATCTTCAGGCTGTCGACGCCGACCCGGCGCGTGTCGTCGTCATGAAAAATGACGTAGTGCCCGTCCGCCGTACGGTGGACGTCGGTCTCCACGCCAAAATACGACTCCCGGTTGCAGGCGGCGACGAACGCCGAGCAGGTATTCTCCCGCTCAAGGCCGCTCAAGCCGCGGTGTGCGATCATCTTCACGCCGCCCTTGCTGATCTTGATCGTGTTCACGAACAGTCCCTCTTTTCCGAAATGATTGCGTGAAGCAGTATAGCATCTACCCCTTTCGGATGCAAGAAGGTCAAAAATCAGAGACGCAATCTGCCAGTTTTTTGAAGGTTTTATACAAAGGCACGCGCGGATTTCGTTCTTTTTCACAAGTCGAATGCTCGAGTTTGAAAAAAAATCATTATTCGCGCAACATGTTGTCAAAATAGTTCAACAATGCTATACTTCTAAGCAGAGTCCCGAGGGAATCTCACCATTCCCGAGGGACGGTCATTTTGAAAGCTTTTGGAAGGAAGGAAAACGAAAATGAAGAGAATCCTCGCTATCGTCCTCGCCCTGACGCTTCTGGCAGGCCTTTGCGCGTGCAGCGGCTCCACGGGCAGCACCGGCGCCGCCGGCGCGCAGCAGCAAACGCAAACGCCCGCGACGACCCAGCCCGCGAGCAGCGGCAGCAGCAGCACGTCCACCGCGGCGGAGCCCGCTCCGGCAGCCAACGCCGCCGACGCCTATGCCGTCACCGAGCCGATCACCATCGTCTGGTGGCACGCCCTTGAGGACCAGTACTCCGACCTCGTCAACGAGGTGGTCGAGGGCTTCAACAACTCCCAGGACCTGATTACCGTTGAGGCGCAGTATATCGGCGCCTACAAGGATGTGAACGAGGCGCTCGTCGCTGCGAACGCCGCCGGCACCGGCCTGCCCGGCGTCTGCGTCGCCAACACCGACTATGTCGCCGGTTACGGCGAGAGCGGCCTGTTCGAGAACCTCGATCCCTACATCGCCGCGACCGGTTACGACGTCAACGACTTCTCCGCGGGTCTTCTGGTCAGCTCCCAGTACAAGGGCGCGCAGGTCGCTCTGCCGTTCCTGCACTCCACGCAGGTCATCTACTACAACAAGACCATGGCAGACGCCGCCGGTATAACGGTTCCCGAGAAGATCGACGACTTCAAGGCGTTCCTCCAGTCCGCTGCCGCCGCCTGCAACGGCTATGGCACGGTCATCCCCGGCTGGGACCAGTGGTACTTTGAGACCCTGTACCTCAACGAGGGCGTGGACATCATCACCGACGACAACACCTGCGACCTCAACGGCGACGCTGCGATCAACATGACTACGCAGATCAAGGACTGGTGCGACAGCGGCGTTGCCTACTTCGCCACCGGCACCGACGCTTCCGCCGCCATGCGCCAGCACTTCTATGACGGCGAGGCGTTCTCCGTGCTGCACACCTCCTCCCTGTACAACAACTACGTCAACAAGTGCGACTTCGAGGTCGGCATGGCGTGGTATCCCGCCGGCTCGACGGGCGACAAGTACTCCGAGGTCGGCGGCTGCGTGCTCGGCATCCCCTCGAAGAACGACCAGGCGACCAAGAACGCCGCGTGGCAGTTCCTGCAGTATCTCTGCGGCAAGGAAGTCAACATGAAATGGGCGAAGGGCACAGGCTATCTGCCCACCCGTAACTCCGTGCTGACCACGGACGAGGGCGTCGCGTTCCTGAAGGAAAAGCCCGCGTTCCAGTGCATCTTCGACAACCTCAACCTGATTAACCCGCGCATTCAGAACGGCGCGTGGAGCGAGCTCGCCACCACGTGGAAGAACTACATGGAGGAGATCATGAACCAGAACGGCGACGTGGTGAAGGAATCCAACGCCATGGTTCAGGAGATCGACGACATTCTGGCTGACCACGCCTAATTTCAGGCGCTGCGTCTGAAGGTTTTGTGGGATACGCCTCACCCGCTGCCCCTCGGGGCGGCGGGTGAGGACATTTCGCTTCTTATGCAGCGGCCATTTCATTTCCGAAAGGACGCTACTTATGTCTAATCAACCCCAAAAGACGTTTTTGAGCCGCCGCACCCGCTCAAAGATCGTGGACTTCCTCTTCGTGCTGCCCGCGCTGGTCCTGCTTGCGGTGTTCACCTACTATCCCATCTGCAAGCTGTTTCAGATCAGCCTCACGGACTGGAACCTGCTCAACCCCACGTGGACGTTCGTGGGCCTCAAAAACTGGAAGTGGCTGTTTGCCGGTTCCGGCGCAAAGTACCTGTGGAACTCGCTCAAGGTCACGTTCTTCTATTCCCTCGGCGAAATCGCCGTCACGCTGGTCGGCGGCATGCTCTTCGCGCTGCTGTTCCGGCGCATGACGCGCGGGTTCGGCCTGATGCGCGCGGTCGTGTTCGTGCCGAAATACGTCGCCATGTCGTCCGCCGCCATGGTCTTTCTCTGGATCCTCAACAGCGACTACGGCGTTTTGAACTATGTGCTCCAGACGATTGGCCTCCAGCCGGTCGACTGGCTCAACCAGCGCTCCACGGCGCTGATTTCCGTGCTGATGCTCACCGGCTGGCGCGTGATCGGCTACGGCATGATGATCTACCTATCCGCCATGATGGGCATTTCGGAGCAGTACTATGAGGCGGCGTCCCTCGACGGCGCGACCAAGGCGCAGCAGTTTTTCAGGATCACGCTGCCCATGCTCTCGCCCACGACGCTGTTCCTGCTGGTGACGACCTTCCTCTCGTCGATGAAGGTGTTTCAGTCGGTGGATATCCTGACCTCCGGCGGCCCCGCGCGCTCCACGGAGGTGTTCGTCTATCTGATCTACCGCTACGCAATGGTGGACTTCCGCATGGATCGCGCCGCGACCTCTGCGGTCATGTTCTTCCTCATCCTGCTGGCTGTCACGGTGGCAACGATGAAATTCTCCAACCGCACCGTGACCTACGATTCCTGACAGGAGGTCGGCAGAAATGAACGATCATACAAGCGGACTGCACCCCCGCGGCGCATCCTATCATCTGCGGACGGTGGTCGCCATACTGGTGACGCTGATTATGGTTTTCCCGCTCTACTGGATGCTGGTCACCTCCGTCAAGAGCGCGGAGGAGGTCCAGCTCGTCATCCCGACGCTGTTCCCGCACAGCTTCCACCCTGAAAACTACATCAACGTGCTCGGACGCGCAAACTTTCTCAAATACTACTGGAACACGATCGTCATGACGGCGGGCATCCTGATCCTTCAGGTCGGCACGGGCACCCTGGCGGCGTACGGCTTCGCCTTCGGCAGGTTCCGCGGACGCGACTTTGTGTTCTATCTGGTGCTCGGCGCGCTGATGATCCCCCTGCAGGTCACATTCATCCCCATCTACATCATGTGCGCCAACTGGGGGCTGACCGACACCTTCCTCGGCCTGATTTTGCCGGAGTCGGTCTCCGCCTACTACATCTTCATGATGCGGAACACCTTCATGGCAATTGACCAGAGCTACATCGACGCCGGACAGATCGACGGCCTCGGGCGCTTCGGCACGATCTTCCACGTGCTCGTCCCCATGAGCAAGGCTTCGCTGTTCACCGTGGCGCTCGTCACGTTCTCCAACGGCTGGAACGCCTACTTCTGGCCGAAGATCATCGCCAAGAATGAGATCCGCCGCGTGCTGACGGTCGGTCTCGCGCAGCTGAAGAACACCTTTGCCGGGCAGGCGGTGTCCAACTACCACGAGATCATGGCGGGCGCGGTGCTTGCCATCCTGCCGCTCGTCATCCTGTTCATGCTCTTCCAGAAATACATGATGACCGGCTACTCCAAGGCGGCAATGAAATAAAGCGAAAAACAGAATAAGAAAAAATGGCGACCGGCTTCGGTCGCCATTTCGCAGGCAGGATCAGACGATGGATATGACCGTGCCGGCGTAGTCCCGTCCAATGAGGTCGGGCGCGTCCGTCACGACGGCGTCCATCTGCCGCAGCTTCAAAAGGCTCCACGCCGCCGAGTCGCTCAGCTGCTCGCGCGCGCAGAGCAGCACGCGGGTCTTTGCATGCTCCGCCGCTGTCTGCAATACGCTCATCTCCTCCGCGGAGCGGAAGAGAAGGCTCCCGTCCGCGCCAAGCCCGTCGCAGGCAAAAAACGCGCAGTCGTAGCGAAAGCTTTCCACCGTCTCGGCCGCCTGCTGCCCGCAAAAAAAGCCACCGGCGGGATCGTACCGTCCGCCCGTGCAGAAAAGCTGCGCAACGTGACCGGTCAACTCGATGGCGGCGCGCGCGCTGTCAGTCACGACTGTCAACGACGGACGCTCCCGCAGATAGGGGAGCAGCGTCAGCAGAAGCGGGCTTGCGCCGAGAAACACGACGCTCTTTTCCTTTGCAAACTGCGCGGCATGGCTGCCTAGGGGGGTCTCCGCCTGCTGCACCGTGTGGGCGGGCAGCATCTGCAATGCCGCGCGCGAGGTGGAGACCGCGCCGCCGAAGCTTCGCACGATCAATCCGCGCCGAGACAGCTCCGTGAGGTCGCGGCGGACGGTCGCCGTGCTGACATAGAGCGCGGCGGTCAATTCGTTGACGGAGATCGTCCCCTTTTGGGAGATCAGGGCAAGTATCTGCTCCAGCCTATCCTCCGGACTCAAGGCTATCCCCCCTTTACAGCCTGACGCGATGGACCGCGGCGGTCGTGTCGAAGTCGTGCTTCGCGTCGTCCGTAACAAGATGGTCGAATTCGTCGAGCCGCGCGAAGTTGAACGGGCGCACCACGCCGATCTTCGTGTGGTCGAACAAAAGCGCGGCATGCTGCGCCTGCCGGATCGCCGCGCGGCGGACCGCCGCCGCCGGCTCGACCGTTTCCGCCGCGCAGTTCTGCGGCGTGACGCCGACGGGCGAGAAAAAGGCGATGTCGAAGTTGAACTGGCGCAGCGCTCGTTCCGCCACCGGGCCGTAAAAGCCGTAGGAAAGCGGCGAGATTTCGCCGCCGATCAGAAACACGGGCACCTGCGCGTCCCGGAAGTTGCGCGCCGTCAGCAGACTGTTCGTCACAACGGTGATGCGCCGCAGCGAATTGAGCGCCGGGGCGAGCTGCAACACGGTGGAGGAGGAATCCAGAAAGACCGTGTCCCCCTCCTTGACCAGCGAGATCGCCTCCCAGGCGATCGCCGCCTTCGCGCGGCTGTTCACCTTGGAGCGGTAGTTCAGCGGCGCGTCCGAAACATTGTCCGAAATCGGGACGACGCCGCTCTTTGTGCCCGCGACCAGCTTGCGCGCCGCAAGCTCCCCGATGTCGCGCCGTATGGTGGAGCCGCTGACGCCCAACTCCTCCGCCAGCTCCTGTATCGTCCGGTAGCCGTGCTTTTTCAGCAGCTTAACGATGTCCATCAGCCGTTCCTCGCGCAAGCAAACTCCCCCCTCTTTCGGCTGCCGCAATTCTTTTTTGTCCGATTCTACCAACAGACGCCTCTTTTGTCAAATCCATCCATACGGAGGAAAGACCATGGAATTCATCTCTCCCGGCTCCCGCCAGCTCAAGGCGAACCTTCACTGCCACAGCACGCTCTCCGACGGGCATCTGACGCCGGAGGCGCTTGTGGACGCCTATCGAAAGGCGGGCTATTCCGTCCTCGCGATCACCGACCACGAGGCACCGTACGACCACAGCGCGTTCTCGACGGAGGACTTTCTCCTGCTGACGGGCTATGAGGCGTACATCCGCCCCTCGCCGGACTGCGTCATCGACCTCTTCGGCCCGGAGGTGCACCTGAACCTTCTGGCAAGGGAGCCTCACAACATCACCTTTGTGGGCTATGACCCCAAATTCTGCAAGTATATGCCCCACGAGACCGCAGACAGCCGCCCGAAGGCGGGCGCAGCCGGGCCGAGGCAGTACACGCGCGCCTATATCCAGCGGTTCATCGACGACGCGCGCGCGGCAGGCTATCTCGTCACCTACAACCATCCCTGCTGGTCGATGGAGGCGCAGGAGGATATCCTCGCCTACGACGGCTGCTTCAGTCTGGAGATCTTCAACACCGGCTCCATGGTCATCAACGGCAGCGAGTACAACCTTGCCCTGTACGACCGTTTTCTGCGCGGCGGGAAGTACCTCTTCTGCCATGGCGCGGACGACAACCACAACAAATACCCCTTTGGCCATCCGCTGTGCGACTCGTTCGGCGCGTGGACGATGATCCTCGCGGATACGCCGGACTATGCCGCCGTGATCGGCGCGCTGGAGCGGGGCGATTTCTACGCCTCCACCGGTCCCGCGATCCACTCGCTGCGCATTGAGGGGAACCGGGCGCATCTGACGTGCAGCGCGGCGCGGCGCGCCGTCATGCACGTCAGCCCCAAGCGCGCCGTCTCCGTCTGCCACGAGGACGCGAGCGTCGTGACGGAGGCGGAATTCGAGATCCCGGACTACGCGCCCTATGTGTACTTCTCCGTTTTCGCCGGGGACGGGACCTCCGCGCACACGCGCGCGTTCCGCCGCGAAGAGTTTGTTTGAAGGAGGCATCTTCCATGAAATTCCGCAAAAAATGGGCGCTTCTCGTGCTGACGGTCTGCGCGCTGCTACTCTGCGCCTGCGGTACAAAGGCCGCGCCGGAGAGCGCGCAGCCGACGCAGGACGCGCAGGCATCCGCCCCCGCCGCGGAGCCGACCGCCGACACGCCCTCTGACACGCCCGCCGACGCACCCGCGATGGACCTGACGCAGGAGGTCGTGGTGAAGAAGGCGAGCTATGAGGGCAAGGAGCAGTTTGCTTCGTTTCTCGCCATGGCGGAGCCCGCGTTCGTCATTCCCGGGCTCAATCAGGCGATGATCCCGCAGGGCATGAGCCTTCGGGACGACGGAGGCACCGTCTATATTTCCGGCTACTTCACCGCCGCCCGCTCGTCCGCCGTCGTCGCTGTCGACCGCGCAAGCGGCGCGCTCCGCGCGCAGTATGAGCTCTGTGCGCCGGACGGCGGGATGTTCCTCAGCCACGTCGGCGGCCTCGCCGTGACCGACGCCGACCTGTATGTGTCCGCCAAGCTGGACTCCGACGGGCAGTATCAGATCGCGCGCATCTCGCTGGACTCGCTGCAAAGCGAGGGCGCGCAGCGCGTGAATGTGGAGGAGCTGATTACCGTCCCCGTCTCCCCCTCGTTTTTGAGCTATTATCATGGCGTCCTCTGGCTCGGCAATTTCTACCACCCCACCGCCGACTATGAAGCGCCTGCGCTCGTCACAAACGCGCCGACGCTCGACGGCGAGACCTGCGGCTGCTTCATTCTGGGCTACGACATGCGCAAGGGGCGCGAGGCGGTGGATTTCTCCGCGCCGGACTATGTGCTGTGCGCGCCCGACCGCATTCAGGGCATGACGCCGTGCTCCGACGGCACGGTGCTGCTCAGCCAGTCCTACGGACGCAAGAACGACTCGACGCTCCTGCGCTTCCGCTATGCGACGGGCGAAGCGCCGGACGCCCAGCTGACGCTGGACGGCAAGAGCACGCCGTGCTGCGTGCTCGACAGCGCGCGCTCTCTCGAAACCGTGAACGCCATGCCGATGACCGAGGCGCTGGCAGCCGAGGCGGACGGCGGCGTGCTGCTGCTCTTTGAATCCGGCGCCATGAAGTACAACGACGGGAAATACCGCACCGACCACGTCTGGCGCCTGACGCTCCCGGCGCCGAAGAACTAAGACACAATACCGTCCGATTCCTTGCTGCACGCAGGGGATCGGACGGTATTGTTTTGCAGTTCTTCACGCGGAATAGTACGTCACATGGTTCCCCACGATCTTCTTGCTCTCATAGGTACCCTTGTCCGCGCGCTTGTACAGCGTGCTGAACGAAATGTCGTCACCGCTGTGGTAGAACGCCGCGCCGACGCTGACGGCCAGCTTTCTCTTCCCCATCTCCGGGACGGCGATCGCGTCGATTTCGTCAAACAGGCGGCGGACCACCTCGGACGCCTCAGGTTCGCCGGTCACACCGACAGCGAAAGCGGCAAACTCGTCTCCGCCGAGGCGCATGATGAGGTTCTTCTTCCCAAACGCCGCCTTGAGCGCCCCCGCGACGGCGATGAGCGCCTTGTCGCCGACGTCGTGGCCAAAGGTGTCGTTGATGCTCTTGAATTTGTCCACGTCGATGAGCAGGAACAGCCCCTCCTGCCCGGCGCGGAGCAGCCTGCTGACCTTTTCCTCGCCGCTTCGGTTGTTGATGCCGGTCATGCGGTCCGTCTCCGCCAGATAGCGCCGGATGGCAAGCCTCGCCATGACGGTGACCATGCCCAGGATGCCCAGAATGCTCACCACGGTGGAAATGACGATGTTCCGCGTGATGCGGCTCATGACCTTGCTGTACTCCAGGCCGGAGAGGATGCACCACTTGCCGTCCAGCTTGCCGCTGCAATAGATCACGGCGTCTTCTCCCTCCACGCGGAAGAGCGTTTCGTCGTTTGCAAACGCCTGCCTCGCGATCTCCCGCGCGACGGGATCCTCCGATGCGGCGTAATTCATGCCGACCTGCGTCGTGTCGGTGTGGGCGATGACCACGCCGTCGCTGTCCAGCACAAGGATCTGCGCGTAAGAGTACGGAGACTCGCCGCCGCTCTTATAAAACGAATCCTGCTCCGCGATCCCGTCCACGACCGCTTGAAGCTTGTCCGTCGGCAGGTCCATCGCCACCACGTCCACGCCGTCCGAAAGGACCTTGCAGACCGTGATCGTCGTCGAGCCTGTCTGGAAATTCATAAACGGCGGCACATGCGTGACCTCGCCTCCCGCCGCCACAGCGCCGATGTACCACGGGCGCTTCATGGGCTCGTAGCCCTCGATGGGCTCCCAACCCGTGCCGTCCAGATAGACGCCGTCAATGTACCCGTACACGCCCGTGGTGGGGCCTGCGATCCGGCTGTTCAGATTGGCGGATTCCCGCGTCATATACGCAAGGATCTCCTCATGGGTTGCGCCGCCCGCGAGCATCTCCTCAATCCGCTGGGAGGAAAACTCGATGGACTCATCTGCCACGCGGAGAAAGTCCCCGATCTCGCGGGACGCCACCAGATAGTTGTTCTGGCAGTTCCGATACGTGTTCTCCTGCCCAAGCGTCATCAGCTCGTAGAGGTTGAGCAGGATCAGCGCGAGCAGCACCAAGCAAAGCAGGGTGCAGACGACAACCTGCTTCCAGTCAAGGATACGGAATAGATTTTTCCATTTTATTCTTCCAAGAGCCAAGGCGCGCCCTCTCTGACGGCGTCCGGCGGTAGGGGAACAGGTTCCCCTTCCCCGCTGTATATCGTGCAGACGTTCCGTGAATGTACCTGTATAGATTGTGATACATAGCCATGATATATTCTACACGATTCGCCGGGCTCCGTCAAGGGAATCGCAGGCAATTCGGCGTCAAAAAAAGCGACAAAAGAGGGCGGCTCGCGCCGCCCTCTCAGAGGCTCGGATATTTGCTTATTCCCGCTGTACGGGCGCCTCCTCCGGGCGCTCCGCTTCCTCCGGCGCGGCGGCGGTCTTTTCCTCGTCGCTCGCGCCGATCGTCACGTCGATATGGTTCCCCTCGGGCAGCGCCTCTTCCTCTGCCGCGCGCGTCGAGGCGTAGGCCTCCTCCACGCTCTCGGGGTCGCGCCCCTCGAGGATGGCGACCATCTCGCCGCCCGTGATCGTCTCCTTTTCGAGCAGGTAGGCAACCACCTTGTCCATATCCTCGCGGTTCTCCTCGATGACGCGGACCGCCTCACGGTAGCACTCCTCGAGGATGCCCTTGACCTCCTTGTCCATGACCGCGGCGGTATCGTCCGCGCAGTCGAGGCCGTAGCCGCCGTCGAGGTACTGGCTGCGGATGCTGCCAAGCGCCATCATGCCGAACTCGCTGCTCATGCCGTACATCGCGACCATGTTGCGCGCGATGCCCGTCGCCTCCTGTATGTCCTGCGAGGCGCCGTTGGTCATCGTGTGCATGACGACCTCCTCCGCCGCGCGCCCGCCCATGGAGACGGCGATCTTCGCCAGCAGCTCCTCGCGGGTGCGGAGGTTGGTCTTGTCCTCCTCGGGCATCAGCAGCGTATAGCCCAGGCTGCCCTCGGTGTGCGGGACAATGGTGATCTTCTGCACCGGCTCGGCGTTCTTCTGCTTGTAGGCGACCATTGCGTGGCCGACCTCGTGGTAGGCGACGAGCTTCTTTTCCATCTCGGTGAGCACGCTGTTCTTCTTCTCGCTGCCCGCGATGACGAACTCAAACGCCGCCAGCATGTCCTCCTGCGTGACGAGCTTGCGCCCCTTGCGCACCGCGCGCAGCGCCGCCTCGTTGGCAAGGTTGGCGAGGTCCGCGCCCACGCAGCTCGCCGTCGCCAGCGCGACCTTCTTGAGGTCCACGTCCTCGGCGAGCTTGATGTTGCGCGTGTGTACCTTCAGCGTCTCCAGACGGCCCGCGAGATTGGGCTTGTCGATGGTGATGCGCCGGTCGAAGCGCCCCGGGCGCAGCAGCGCCTTGTCCAGCACCTCGGGGCGGTTGGTCGCCGCAAGGACGATAACGCCCTTGGTGGGGTCAAAGCCGTCCATTTCGGCAAGCAACTGGTTGAGCGTCTGCTCGCGCTCGTCGTTGCCGCCGCTGTAGCGCCCGCCGTCGCGGGATTTGCCGATGGTGTCGATCTCGTCGATGAAGATGATGCACGGGGCGACCTTCGCCGCCTCGGAGAACAGGTCGCGCACGCGAGACGCGCCGACGCCGACGAACATCTCCACAAAGTCGGAGCCGGAGATCGAGAAGAACGGCACGTTCGCCTCGCCGGCAACCGCCTTGGCGAGCAGCGTC
>SVKP01000068.1 GCA_015068395.1 Oscillospiraceae bacterium | reverse complement strand
GATCCTCGCGGCGGTCAACTCCATGATCGCGCACAACGGCCACCGCATGAAGAAGGACCTGCTGCCCATGCTCCCGGACGGTGAAAGCGTGCTCTGCCACCACGCCGAGACCGCCGAGCGGGAGGCGGAGTGGATCACCGCGCAGATCGCTGCGCTGCGCGAGCGGGACGTGCCCTGCCGTGAGATCGCCATACTCTACCGCGCGCACTACATCACGCGGAACATCGAAAATGCGCTGCTCAAGGCAAAGATACCCTATCATATCTACAGCGGCGTGCAGTTCTACGGGCGCACGGAGATCAAGGACGCCCTCTCCTATCTGCGCATGATTGCCTATCGGGACGACCTGTCCTTCCGCCGCGTCGCCAATGTGCCGAAGCGGAACCTCGGCGAGCGGCGCATGCACTTTCTGGAGGAATATGCCGCGGAGCACGGCTGCTCGCTCTATGAGGCGCTGCGGCAGACGCAGGAGGACGATATTTTCAAGCGCACAAAGGCGAGCCAATTTGTCCGGCTGGTGGAGCGCTTCGGCGCGGACTACGCCGAGCGGCCGATCTCCGAGCTGCTTTCGGACCTGCTGGACAAGAGCGGGTATGAGACGATGCTGCGCACCGAGGGCAGTCAGGAGCGGCTGGACAACCTCGCGGAGCTCAAGCAGTCGATCTTCGAATACGAGACCACCTGCGGCGAGGAAAGCATGCTCGAGCACTATCTTGCCCACGTGGCGCTGTTCACCAACGCCGACGCGGAAGAACAGGGCGACCGCGTGAAGCTGATGACGATCCACGCGGCGAAGGGACTGGAATTCCCATATGTGTTCCTCGCCGCGATGAACGAGGGGGTCTGCCCCTCGAAAAAGACCGATACCAGAGAAAAGATGGAGGAGGAGCGTCGGCTCGCGTTCGTCGCCATGACGCGCGCAGAAAAGCGGCTGTACCTCTCGGAGGCGGAGGGCTGGAATCTGGACGGCTCTCCGCGCTATCCCTCACGCTTTGTGCTGGACATCGACCCCGCGCTGCTGGAATACACCCGGAAACCCGCGGAGTCCCTGATCGCCGACGCCCGCCGCTATGTGGACGCCAGCGACCGCAGTCTGCCGGAGAATGAGGCGGATGATCTGCTTGCCGTCGGCGCGCGCGTGCGCCACGCGATCTTCGGCGAAGGCACGGTGCTTGAGATCGACCGCAACCGCGGCGCGCACATCATCAAATTCGACGACATGCCCACCCCCCGTGCGATCTCCTTCAAGGCAAAGTTAGAAAACCTCTGACGCAGAAAACCGGCGAGCTTACATCGGCTCGTCGGTTTTCTGTGTTTCCAGCGCGATTTGCAGCAGTGTGTCGCGGTCGTTTTCGGCGGTGCCGTCGAGCACCGCGTCCAGCGCCCTTTGCAGCCGCGCGCCCAGCGCCGGGCCGGGGACGACGCCGTGCGCGATCAGGTCCTCTCCGTTGATGGCGAGGTCCTGAAGCGAAAACGCCTGCCGCGCGGTGAGGATGCGCGCCAAAAGCGCCTCGCTTTCGTCCAGCTCGTGCAGCCGTTCCTCCCGGTGCAGTTCTGACTGCGCCAGCGTGTCGGCGCGCTTGACCCGCAGCAGCCGTTGAAGCTGCCACGGACCGAGCTTGTTCAGCAGCCGGCGCAGCGTGCGGGCGGAGGGGGCCGCCTCGGCGTCGTGAAAGCGGATCAGCTCTGTCACGTCGCGCGTCAGCTGGTGGGAGCAGTGAAGCCGCGTCAGTATTTTTTCCGCCATTGCGGCGGAGACCTCCGCGTGCCCGTAAAAGTGCCCGACGCCCGTCTCGTCCACGCTTGCGGCGGCTGGCTTTCCGACGTCGTGCAGCAGCATCGTCATCCGCAGCGTCAGGTCAGGCGGCGCATATCCCACGCTGCGCAGGCTGTGCTCGAACACGTCATAGCAGTGCCATGGGTTCCTCTGCTCGAAGCCGACGCAGGGGGCAAGCTCCGGCACGATCTCCGTCAGGATGTCGCGGTACTCCAAAAAATATGCCCAGCCGCGCTCGGTCAGCAGGGTCTTCCCCAGCTCGTCCATAGTCCGCTCCGCCGAGATGCGCCGCAGCAGCGCGCGCTTTTCCAGCATGGCGGAGCACGTCGCCGGATCGATCGCAAGCCCCAGCCGCGAGGCAAAGCGGAGCGCGCGCAAAATGCGAAGCGCGTCCTCCTCGAAGCGGACGTTTGCCTCGCCCACGCAGCGCAGAACCCGCCGGGCAAGGTCCTCCCGCCCGCCGAAGGGGTCGATCACCTCCGCGGTATTCCCCTCGCCGTCGACGCCCATCGCCATGGCGTTGATCGTAAAATCCCGGCGCGCAAGGTCCTCGGTCAGCTCGGCAGTAAAGGTCACGGAGTCCGGCCGCCGCCCGTCGGAATATGTTCCGTCGATGCGGTAAGCGGTCACTTCATACGGGCCGTCCGGCATCAGGACGGTCAGCGTACCGTGCCTGAGTCCCGTTCCAATGGTCCTGCCTCCGGCAAAGACCGCCTTCATCTCGTCAGGCCTCGCGTTGGTGCAAATGTCCCAGTCGTGCGGCTCGACGTCCTCCGCCGATACAGAAAGAAGCGCATCCCGAACGCAGCCGCCCACCAGATACGCCTCATATCCTGCTTTTTTTAACGCGCCGATCACCGTGCGCGCGCCCTCCGGCACTCTCATGGCGCGGTCTCCTCCCTTCAGCGCAAAAGCTCCGCCAGCTCGTCCAGCTCCGACTCCGCCAGCACGCCATTCAGTTCGGTCTGACGCTTAGGCGCGATGCTCGGCACCTCCGCAAGGGAGCCCAAGTGAAACATTTTCAGGAACGCCAGCGTCGTCGCGTAGGCGTTCGGCTGCCCGCGACGGTCAAGCTTTCCCACGGGGCGAAGAAGCTCCTGATCCAGCAGCCATGCGACCCAGTACGAGCTGTCGCCCCCGCGGATGGCGTCGATGAACTTCTGCGTCGTCGGCTGGTAGTTGGCGACGATCAGAAGCACCTCGATCGCCGCACGGCTCAGCTTCGCCGGTTCCGCCAGCTTCAGCGCCCTGCGGACCGCGGGCGCATACTGCGTCGCCGTGCAGAGCTGATAGCTGTTTTCCAGCTTCAAAAGCCGGACGCCGCGGTCCTCCAAGGCATAGCGATCCCGCAACCTCGCCAGGCTCTTCAAAACCTCCGCGCGGTCCTCGTCCAGCGCAAGACACAGCTCGCTCAGGCTGACGGGGTCCCCGCAGGCGAAAAGCACCGCCTCGACCGCAGGATCAATGTTTTTGTTTTCCTCAAGCTCTTCCATGCCGATATAGTTGCACGATCCATAGCTCCCGCAGGCGTTCACCGGACCGACGCGCTGCGGGACTCGCCCAGATCCTTGTGCATGGCTTCCTTCCGCACATACATCTGTCTGTCCGCCTCGTCCATTAGCTCCTTGACCGTCGTGTCTCCGATCTCCTGCGCATAGGCGCAGCCCCACGAAACGCTGATACCGCGCTGCTTCTGCAATTCCTCAAAGCGCCGCGTCATTTCCTCGATGGACTCCTGCGTGCAGCCGCGCACCACCGCGGCGAACTCGTCCCCGCCGAAGCGGAAGCAGTTGTTGTCGTCCTCGGCGCCGAAGCAGGCGTGAATGCAATCCGCCGCCGAACGGATCAGCTTATCGCCCGCGGCGTGGCCGTAAGTATCGTTTGTGGTCTTCAAATAGTTGATATCGAACAGGAACAGCGCGACGGAGTAGCCGCTCTGCCCGGCGTCCATCAGGTACTGCTCGAAGCCGTAGCGGTTGGGCAGCCCCGTCAGCGTGTCCGTCGCCGCCGCCGCGCGCAGGATCGCCTCGAGCTTTTTCCTGCGCTCCAGCAGACGGTCATAGGCGGCGGAGACCAGGCGCACCTCGCGCAGTCCCTCGTCGGGATCCAACGGCTCGTCGATCTCTATGAGGTGGACGGAACGGGTGAGCGGCAGGATCATCTGCCGATACAAAACGGTGAAGTTTGTCACCAGCATCAAAACCGTCAGTGTCATCGCGATAAACAGAAGGATGCCCTCCCGCCGGAACCGCAGTGTCAGCTCTTCCATCTTCTCAGACGCCATGGCATTGATGTCATCTGTACAGGCGGTGACGTTCTGGGAAACATCGCGCCTGTTCTGTGCATAGTCGGAGTTGAGGATCAAAAGCCTCGCCTCCGCAAGCTTTTCCTCGTCGGTCAGCAGCTTTTCCGCCTCCGACAGCTCCGGCAGCGGGATATTATCCAGCCAGGGTTCGGAGGGCAGTGGGTAAACAGCGCAGACCAGCGCGATTGCGCGGAGCTGGTTTTCCAGCATGGACTCGGCGCTGTCCGCCGCCGCGGTGATAAATTGCAGCGCCTCCTCGCTGACCTCGTAGCCGCGAAAGCGCTCCAGCACCTGCCCGCCACGCCGGTCCTGCTTCAGCTCGGCGGCAAATGCGGTCAGCGGCCCGGTGTTCGCCTTGCCGTCCTGCCTGACGGGCATCAGCACGAAGTTGTTCGCGGTTTCCGACAGCAGGCTGGAGCCCGCCAGAAGCCCAGTGGCGTCCTCCTCGTACTGGGAAGCCGCCTGCATAAACCGTGAAAGCTCCAGCCCGTTGGCGCTGATGTGGATCATCAGCACCAGAATGGCGAGAAACAACGCGAAAAGCGCAGCGATGATCGGGAGCATGATGGTATTCGCCGAAACGCCCCGCCTGCCGACAGCTTGTTTTTTCGTTTTCTGGTCCATGGCATCACCCCCTCGCGTCGTCCGTTCGTAATTACAGCTGGAACCCGGAGGTATCTATGTGATCCTCGTCGCCGATGAGCGTCTCAAAATCCGCCACAGGCATCGGACGGTAGAAGTGATAGCCCTGCACGTAGCGGCAGCCGAGCTTCTTGATGAACTCGGTCTCCTCCTCGGTCTCCACGCCCTCGACAATGATGGGCGCCTCCATGCTCTTCGCCATGCCGACGATGGATTCGAGGATATGTACGCCCTTGAGGTCGTCGCTGTT
>SVKP01000067.1 GCA_015068395.1 Oscillospiraceae bacterium | reverse complement strand
TTCGTACAGGTTCCGCACGTAGAGGTTGTCGCCCGCGTCGCTGACGTAGTGCCGCACCTCCGGCACCGGAAGCTCCGGCGTCTCGAAGAGCGACCAGTCGCAGGTCGGCTCGGGCAGGTCGGGCAGTGCGCCGGGGGCGAAGCAGTTGTTCTCGAAGCGCGACGTGTCCTTTACCTCATAAAGCGTTCCGTCGTCGCAGGGAATCAAGTCGCCCACCTGCGGGACGTACTTGCTGCCGTCCGAGGGCAGCGTGACGACCCTGCCGCTTGTCGGTTCCTCTGCGTATGGCTCGTCTGTGGCGATGCGGACGGTGTTCGTCTGCGGTTCGTAGGTCACGCCGAAATTTGCCGCCCTGCCGACGTCGCGCAGTCTGACGTAGTTGTTTCCGCCGATGCTGTACGCCTCGATCTGCACAGGCTTGCCGTCGACGACGAATTTCTGACTGGACATCTGCGCGGTCAGCGCGGCGGTCGCCGCCGGAGCCGCGAGCGCCGCGCCGAGCAGAACGCCCGACGTGACCAGCGCGAGTTCTCTTTTCATGTCTTTCATCGTGTGCGCCTCCTTCCGATTTGGTAAGCAAACCATATCGAAAGCACGGGCGAAAGTCTACTAAAACCGTTTCGACGAAACGGAGAAAAACACGGAGGTCTTACGCCGCCCGCGCACGATATCCCGCGCCGCCCTCGTCGCGGGCGACCTTCGCCGCGTAATAGCCCTCCATCGTCTCCGGGGCGCGGTACAGCGCCGTGAGCAGGTAGCCGCGGATATTGCGGATGCTGGGGCGGCTTTCCTCCAGGCAGTCGAAAATGTACTCGATGTGGAAACGATCCAGCGCCCAGAGGCGTTCCAGCACCTCCGCACGCGGCACGTCCTCCTTGCCGATGCGCAGCGTCGTCGCGGCAGAGCGCTCCGCGTCGGCGATCAGGCGCACCATGCAGTCGAGAGTGTCGGCGGGGTAACGCCTGATAAGCGTTTCGTATTCGATCTGCTCTCTGATCTCATCCTCCATCGTCGGCTCCGGGGAGGATCGATGGATTTTACTAAGCTCAGTTTTGCTCTTCTCAGTCTTATTCGGGTCGGATTTTCCGACCTCCGGCGGTCTGCTTTTCCGACCGCTCCGGGTCTGCTTTTCTGACGCTGCGAGGTTGTCAGTGTCCTGTTTTTTCGACCGCTTCGCGGCGCAGGCGTCCTGATTTTCTGACCGCTCACAGCGGTTTTCCGCAGCCTCAAAGCGGCGCAGGTAGATGCGGTCCGGTTTTCCGCGCCCCTGCGGACGGCGCTCGATCAGGCGGGCGTTCTCCAGCTCGCGCATCAGCTTGCAGGCTTTCTCCTTGCAGCAGTCCAGCGCCTCGCGCACCGCGGCGACGGAGTAGTAGAGATAGGCGCTGCCCTGCTCGTCCTGCCAGCCGCTGTGCAGCGAGAGGCTCAGGCGATCCAGCAGCAGGGCGTAGAGCAGATTCGCGTCGGTGGAGACGCCGCGATACCGCGGATCGTCGATCAGTGCCTTGGGGACGCGGTAAAAGGTGAATTCGCCTATGTTCTGTTCTGATATGTACGGATTCATGGTTCACTTCCTTTCTTTTCTCGACTCATATCGGTTTTGGCAATATTGCCGAAACCGATATGCAGACCGGGTTGTCGGAATTCCGACAAAGCGATTTTCGGATTCAAATAAACTGCTCGACGATCGGTTTGGACAATATTGTCCAAACCGCTTTGGCGGATCGGGTTGGGCCAAGACGAAATGATCAAAACCGATTTTAGAATCGAATCCCGCCCACAGATCGGGTCTGGCAATATTGCCGAACCCGATTTGTGGAGCGGGTTGTCTGATTTCAGACAACCCGGTTTTGGATGGATCGGGTTTGACAACATTGTCCAACCCGATGCCGCCCGGTGAGCACTTCTGACAACATTGTCAGAACCGGCCCTGCTCCGCTTTCCGCTCGGACTGCTTTGCCTTCTTGCCCTCGACGCGCTCCAGCTCCCGCTCGATCCGCGGCGCTTCTCCCGCAATCTCCGCGCACAACTTCAGCTTCTTCCGCTCTGCGCGGATGGCGCGGTTCACCTCGGCAAGCTCCTCGTAGAGCGCCGCCTTTTCCGCCGCCAGCCGCTCTCGGGGAATGCCGCAGACTTCCAGCGTCTCCGCCGCCTCCGTATAGCGGGCGTACTCATCCTCCAACCCGCTCAGGCCGCTTTCGCAGCACTCTCGCGCAGGGGCAAGCGCCTCGGCGTCCGCCAGCGCCGCGTACAGCGCCTGCCGTTTCTTTTTCCGCACGTTGAGGATCGTCCGCTGCTTCGTGAGCGCGGCGAGGCGCTCCTCCGTTTTCGCGGCGAAGGCGTCCAGCCCGTCTTGTGTGGTAATGCCGTTTTCCCGCAGGAACGCGAACTGCTCACGGTACCGCTCGAACCGCATGAGGCTCGCGCGGAGCCGCGGGGTCATGCGCGGCGGATACTCCCGCTTTTCGATCTTCCCCAGCACATAGAGGTAGCGGACGTACAGCGCCAGAAAACCGCTGTATTTGCGGTTCTTCGGATAGGGGCGGTAACGGGGCCGCTCCACGATAATCGGGCGCTGCAGCGTCTCTATCGCCGTGAGATTGCCGTTTATGGCGTCGCGGATGGCGTCCTCGCTGAAGAGCGGGTCTTTGCGCTCCGGCACGATGTACCACTCTTGTCCGCGCAGGCGGTAGGCGAGGCGGCTCCCGTGCTTGATCTCCCACCCCTTGTGCTCCATCAGCAGGAAAAAATGCCCGAGGTCGTTGGCGTCCTCGATGGACTCGCGCAAGTCGGCTTCCAGCAGGGCGCGGAAGGTCGGCTGCCCTCTGGACTGCCGCAGCCATTCGGCGTAGCTCACGGCTTTGTTCTTGCTCGTTGGAAGGACGGACAGTCCATGCTCGCGGCACAGCTCGTCCGATAGAGCGCGCACCTGATAGTAGCTTTTGGCGTTGCTGTGGTATTTCGCGCCGGTCATCACGCTGACGGAGTTCCAGAGGATGTGCGAGTGGATGTGCTGTCGGTCAACGTGGGTACCGATGACCACCTCGTAATCAGGCAGGTGCCGCCGCGCGAACTCCCGCGCGATCTCCAGCGCCAGCTCCGGCGTGACCTCGCCCGGCGCGAAGGACTGGATCATGTGGTAATACTGTATGCCGTCCTCCTTGCCCAGCTCGCGCTTGGTTTCTATCATCTGCCGCGCCTCGCGTCCGGGGTCGCAGTTGATGGAATCGGTCAGAATGCGATCCTCCGTCTTATCGCCGTTGAGGACATAGCTGACGCCCGCGTCCAGCCGTCCCTTCCGGGCGAGGATCTTCGTCACCGCCATCAGGCCGCCTCCGTGCCGTGCAGCAGCTCGTAGACCTTATCCAGCAGGTACAGGGCGCGCTTCGCGTCCTCGGGGCGCGCGATCCCGGCGTTGACGCTCCGGGCAATCTGGTTGATGTTCACGCCGATGTAGTGGACCTCCAGCCGCAGCTTTTGCAGCTCCTCCGAGGGGCGGGCGCGGAGCTTCGCGCCCTCAATACAGCGAATGAGAAACGCGCGCTTGCTCAAGCCGCACTGTTTCGCTTTCTCGCACAGCGCGCGGTACTGCTCCGGCGTCAGTTCAAAGTGCATGTGGTGGGTATCGCGTTTTTTGCTCAAAACGATCTCCTTTCCGCGGCGCGCGGCCGCTTGATCTTCCGCCCGCGGGCGGCATTGGGGTCAGGGGCATCCCCTGCAAGCGGCGGAAATGTACATTTCCGCTATGCTTGCGCAGACGCCGCCGACGGCGGCGCTGCTACGATAAGAGGTATCGTTGATTCTATCGCCTGCGGGGGACTGCTCTCAAAAGAAAGGCAGCCGCACGGTATCCGATCCAATCGGACAAAGCGGCGCTTCGCAGACAGCGTTTCCGGCGTAGTCGACTATATAGTCGACTACGGAATGCAAAACCGGCGCGGGCGGCAGAGCATAGTCGACTAATTAGTCGACTAGCGCGACAGTTCCCTAGCCGAACAAGGGTGTCACAGTTGACACCTTGTTTTGCGCTTTTGCCGAAATTTTCCGATACAAGGGTGTCCAATGTAACACCCTGCTTTCGCGCAGCGCCTGTTGCCGATGCGTCATAGGTGCTACATGCAGCACCTTCGGTTTCGCAGATTCCCGGAAATCGGGCGCCACAGGTGCTACATTTAGCACCTATAGCCTCGTGGAGAATCCGGGCGCGCGGCACAGGCGTCTATAGCAGCGCCTGTCATATCCCACTGAGCTGACCGTAGGCGCCTAATGCAGCGTCTATGCTGACCAGCCTCGCCGAAAAATCTCTGCCATAGGCGCCTTATGTAGCGCCTATACCGTTTTGCTTCGCCGGGATTTCTCAATCACAGGCGTCTAATGTAGCGCCTGTGCGCCGTTTCGCGTACCAACAACGTGATACGAACCTTCCGGCAATCTTGCCGAAAGGTCACGCTGGGCTTGCCGGCGTCAGACTGTTGTGGACCTTTGGCAATGCTGCCGAAGATCCACCTGTAACGTCTCGTTACCTGCTTTTTCGTGCGGATTCGATGTTTCTCAACTTGCTTTTTCGTGCAGAATCGCCGCTCCTCAACTTGCTTTTTCGTGCAGCGGCCTGTGCGGAGCAAGAATTCAACTTGAAATTTTGCGATTTTGAGGATAAACAGCTTTACAGAAAATGCGATTTTGAGGAGACCGGAAAAATCTTTGTGCGAGGTCTGATATTGACAATAGACAAATCGGGGTATAATATGACTATACCATCTAATGAGGGGGCGTTGCTATGCAATCTTTGGCTGAATCTATCCGCCCTTCCGCGGATCTTCGCAGCAGGTACAGTGAAATTTCCCGCCAGTGCCGGGAGGACCGCGAGGCGGTCATCATCACCGTCAACGGACGCGGCGACACGGTTTCGCTCGGGTATGAGCAGTATCAGCAGATGAAAGCGAAAATTGAGCTTTTGGAAATGCTGAGCGAAGCGGAGGACGACGTTCGCGGCGGCCGCGTTGCCCCGATGCAGAGTTCCTTTGACGCGCTTCGCGCCGAGCTGCAAAAGAGGAAGCAGTGATGGCATATCAGATTGAAAGGACCGACAAGGCGGACGCGCAGCTTTGGGATATCGTTCTGTATCGGGCGGGCGTCCGGGACAGCGTGGACGCCGCGCTGGAGCTTCTTGACAGCATGGAAGCGGAGATCAACCAGCTTGCCGACTTTCCCGAATGCGGCGCTCCACCCCGCTATGCGGCTCTGCGTGCCAGAGGATACCGCGTTCTGATCGTTGCCAAAAAGTATCTGGCATTTTACAAGGTGGACCATGAACGCAAAGCCGTGACCATTCATGCCATTGTCGACGGCAGACAGGATTACTTGAATTTGGTTTAGTGGCACAGCATGTCATCTCGTCCGTTGAACTTTACTCACAGGGCGCGTTCTTCGCTCCCTCCAGCAACTCCCGATGCTGCGCGGAGAGGTACTGCGGCTCGTGCTCGCTCATGGCCGCCAGATGCTCGATCAGCGAGAGCTTCGATATCCGGTAGCGCGAGAAATACCACACCGCCGCGAGCTTTCCCGCCTTGATCCAGCGCCCGACGGTGCAGGGGCTGTAACCGGACAGCTCCACCGTGCGCTGAAAGGTCAGCGCGTCCGGCTCCTCGCGCCAGAGGGCGGTCAGGCGGGCGCGCGCCTCCTCTGCGGTGCAGAGCGGCGGGCGGACGCGCGGCTTGGGACAGGTGATGGAGCCGATCGGCGGCGCGGACGCTTTCTTTCCTTTTTTGAGATAGTCGACGGCGTCCTCCAATCGGATGCGGTAGCGCCGCGTTTTCCCGCCCGTGTCCTCGCAGGGAATGACGCCGTTTTCCAGCAGCCACTTCGCCTTGCGCTTGCTGATGTGACAGACGCGGCAGAGCTGGTCGCCGCTGATGATCGACGGGTAGGTTTCCCGAAGCAGATCGTAGTTCGATTCCATGACAAAGCCCTCCTTTGACAGACCATTTTCCGAGATGGTTTTTGTCAATGGAGGGCGTGGGCGTTGAAAAAATGTTCTCCGAATTTCTACGCTTTTTCTACGCTTTGTCTGCGAACGTGCATTTGGGGCTGAAAATCGGCTTGGAACTTCCTTGAAACCTTTTCAATGTAATCGGCGCAAATTATTGCAGATTCGCAACAATTCTTGGAACTATTCCCATAAATGTCGGAGTGGAATTTGAACTATCTTCCCTTAAAGTCTCTTATCCGCCCCCGGCGGAACAACGTGTCAAAAAACTGGAAATCGTGTGAGGGACAAAATCTCTCCGAGGGTTCGAATCCCTCCCACTGCGCCAAGCAAAAGCACCCGAATCCCTTGGATTTCGGGTGCTTTTGCTTTGCCGTCAGCAGGGAGCGGGACACGCTGAATCTCGGTAAAAATGGCGGCTGTTCTGCTATGCGTTCTACCATAGCTGTCAGGAAATGCCTTTGAGCAGCCCGTCCATGACGCCGACAGCGCCCTCCTGCATCTCCGTGATAACGTGTGAATATGTGTCGAGCGTGATGCCGATGGAGGAATGACCGAGCATCGCCGAGACGATTTTTGCGGGAACGGCGTTCCGCAGCATCAAGGTCGCGTTTGTGTGCCGGAGGTCGTGGTAGCGTATCGACGGCAGCCCCGCAGCGGTCAAAACCTCATGGAATTGATGCTGCAATACGCCAGAGGTCACAGGCTGACCGTCGAAGCGGCAACAGACCAAATGCAACGGATTGTAAGCAGCGCCGAGGAATCGCGCGGCGTCGTTCTGCTTTGAAAGTGTACTTTCAAGAGCATCATGCAGTATATCCGGCATGAGCAGCGTGCGGCGGCTGTTTTTCGTTTTGGTGGTTGAAAGCTCGATGCCACCTTTGCGAAAGCTTGCCGAGTGAGCAATCGTAACTGTTTTCGCGTCAAAGTCGACACATTCCCATTGCAGCCCCAGCGCCTCACCACGGCGCAAGCCGAGCGTTACGGCAAGCAGTACAGGCATATAGATTTCCGTTCCGCTACAGGAACGCAGCAGCGTCTTGACCTGTTCCGGCGTCAATGGCGTCGCCTCGTACCCGTTTACCTTCGGCGGCTCAACGAAATCGGCGGCGTTTTTGGTAAGCACCTGCGACCGAACGGCATATTTGAGGGCGCGGTGCAGATTGTTGTGGACGTAGCGAATGCTTGTGCCGGAAAGCCCGTCGGCGGCGAGGTCATCATAGAGCCTTTGCAGGTCTTTCGGTTGCAGCCTGTTCAGCTGTATGCTGCCAATGTGGGGAATGATGTGCTTTTCGATGTTCACCCGGTAGCCGTTGACCGTGTTCGCAGCAAGCCGAGGCTCGCAGACTTCTTTGAGCCAGTGCCGGAGGAATACGGCGACCGTCGATTCGTCCACTTTCCGCTCAAAGGTGCATTCAAGCTCGTCTATGCGGGCACGAAGCGCTCGTTCTGCCTCGCGCTTCGTTGTCCAGCTGCCCTCCCATTTGCGTTTCCATTTGCCGTTGGCGTCCTTGCCGATGAAGTAGTAAATATACCACCTGTCGCGCTTTTTGGTTACTGACCCTTGCACGATTTCAACCTCCTTGCACACTGGCGTTGAGCCACGCATAGAACGGCGCAGCGGGAATGACGCGACGCTTGCCGATGCTGATATGCGGAGCTTTGTTCTCGCGGATCAGCTGATACATGGAGCTTGTGCTGATACGCATGATTGCGGCGGCTTCCTTAACCGTCAAAACTGTCTGTTCCATCTTCGTCCTCCTTGTCACAAAAATAGCTTAATGCGTCTGATACCGAATGGAATTGCTTGATATGCACATAGTCATTCTCGAAGTCGGGATTGACGATTGCACGCTTCATTTCGCCGCGATATATCAGGGCTGCGCGGTTCAGCCCATGCGAGGCGTAGAACACATGATGATTGAGGTCAATGCTGGATTGTGCAAGCTCTTTCGTGATGTACTTGGTCATGTAGGCAGCGCAGGCGTCCTTATCGCGTATCGCTTCAAGCGTAACGAAACCAAACGCCGTAGCGTAGGGTTGCCAATTGTAAAGCTGCCTCCCCTCCGCAAGCATCCGCTTAATACGCAGCGGGATTTTCTCGCGCATAGTGAAAGCTGTTAAGTGCGCATCTGGCAACCCCAGCAGCAGCCCATGGAAGTGCCATGCACCGTCCTTGTGAGGCTCAGGAACAAGCAGATAGCGGATAGCTGTTTGCTGTCGGCTGTTGTAGTTGTTCAGCCACTTTGCGAACTGCTTGTATGTGGCGTCGAGGTCATAACGGTCGCGCTTGCTTGCGTCAATGGTGAAGGTGCAGAAGTATTCCCACGGATTGCAGAGCGCAAGCTCAAAGACCCGACTGCGCGAGCGGGAAAGGCTGTTGTTCAGCTTTGCAGGATTGACCGTCCCGCGCCGCTCTTTTTCACTGCCCTGTTCTTTCGGCGTGACTTCCTCATATCCGGCTATGCGGACAGATTCAAGGTGAATGAGCTTGAAGCAATCCTCCGTGTACTGTTTCAAAAGCCCGACATTTTGCTCGCGTATGTTCGTCGTCAGGAACGAGGAAAGCAAGGCGTAACCACCAACCTTTGAGTGAAAAGTGTTACCTAGTCAAGTGGGGATTCGCGCGACTGCGGTCGCGCGGCGGCTGCGGGAAGCTGCAAGTCCGTATATTGCATCTTCCCGCAGCCTGAAACGGTAGCCGGAAGCCTTCTGCCAAACCGCAGCGCCCTACAGCACGGATAGCATTATTTATGCTATGCCGCTATCATAGCATACCACGAATTATGCTGTCAAGCATTTTTTGTGGTTTATCACTTGCTTTTCTGCTATTCGCATGCTATTGTTAGCAGGAAAGGTGGTGTTGATATGCCGAACAACCGCATAAGCGCATTACGGCACGAATACGGCATGAATCAGAAAGAGCTTGGGGAAAAGCTCGGCGTCGGTCAAACGACCGTCAGCGCGTGGGAAAAGGGCAAGAACGAGCCAGACCACGAAACGCTGCACAAGATGGCGCAGTTGTTCAACTGCTCTATTGGGTATCTGACAGGGTATGAAAACGACGAGCGAACGCGAGGACTGACTTCTGCCGAGTTGGAGCGACTCAGGTGCGAAGGTGATGCAGCGCGAGCTGAAAGAGAAGTTGAGCGAGAGCAAGAGCAGCGGGAAGCTGACCCGCAGTGGCTTGAGGAATACCTATCAGATGAAGCAGCGCGTGAATGGCATGAGAAATACCCTGATTTGTTTCTTGAAACCGGGGAACTCCAAGCGATTTTTGAGAATATCCCAGCAAAATTCCGGCGTTTTATTGTGAATCAAGCCGAGGAGTTGAAAAAAACACTTGCGCAAAGCTGATGGAAAGCAAAGCGAGGGACGCCCGGCGCGCGGCTAAAGCCATCCTCGCAATAACCGAAAACGCGCATAAAAGAAGCACACCGCCCAAGCCTTTTTGGGTAGTGTGCTTCTCTTTTATCACCTATGCAGTTAAGGCGCGTCTGTGCGCCCGAGGATATAGTCCGTCGAAGTGTTGTAGAGATCGGCTAACGCTATCAGCATGTCAGTCGGAATATCCCTGTATCCCTGTTCATATCGGAAGTATTGCGGTTGCGTCATATTGAGTATTGCCGCAACCTCTCTCTGCGTTAGGTCGTGGTCTTCTCGCAATTCTCTGATACGTCGATAATGCGCCATGTTGCACCTCTGTCTATATCCGCTCGGATATATTGACAGTATGCCAGTTTTGTGCGAAAATCATCGTATGATATCCATATGGTTATATTTTGAGAGGAGATGGTCGTTATTAACCCATTCATTCAAACGCAAATCAACAACATGCTGTTTATGCTCACCAATTTCGAAAACTCCTGTGAATATGCAGCCTTGCAGGACGATAAACAAATCAGTGCGTCAGAACAGGCAACATTGAAAAAAATCAAGAAGGCAGTTGCTCATTTTCGCAAGGATTTGGAGTCAGTATCATAACGGCGAGGGACGCCCGGCGCGCGGCTAAAGCCTTGCCGCGCCAGGCGTCCCATCCCTTTTCGCTGTTCTGCTATTTGTTCTACCATGCCACGGCAAACCATGCTTTGTATGCTCTCAATACGCCAAAAGCAGCACGGACAATGCTATCTTAGCATCGAATGTGCTGCTTCGTTTCTGGAAATCGTGTGAGGGCCAAAAGCTCTCCGAGGGTTCGAATCCCTCCCACTGCGCCAGGAAATCCCCGAGATTGTTGCAATCTCGGGGATTTTTCACATCTATTCGCGCTATTATTCACCAGATAATCGCAGAACGACGGCATCCTCGCGCTTCACCAATTAGATGAAATTGCAACTATTTTGACGAAAACCGCATGAAATGGTGCCAAAATGGTGCCAGAAGCATATTTCGCGCCTTATGATATGATACGTTAAGCTACAACAATCCCCGCGATTTTGTGCGTGTCCGCTGAGCACAAAATCGCGGGGCAATATACGCCGATTACAGACAGCCTAGCAGAACAGTTCGAGAACAAGCACAAAAACGCATCTATCTATTACATTTCCTTTGCGGACTACTCGGAAAGCGGACAGCCCAAAAGTCAATCTGGCGGCACCGTGGCGCAGAAAGAGGCCGATAAGTACAAGCATCTTTCTACGGAAGACTCGACAGATGGCTGGTCATATCCCGCAAAATCGCCTGAAGAAGCAGAAGATATGCTCCAGTCGTTTTACGGAACGTGGTATGAACGCGACACCGGTGAAAACTTCTCGTTCGGCAAATACGATATAGCCGGACATGGTTACTACGTTCTTAGAGCAGAATACATGGATGATGGCTTGCTTGTGACAATATCATATTCCGATAAGTCGGAAGCCGACGCGAGGATGTACCGATACACAATTAGCCCTGACGGCATGGAAGACTATTCCCGTGCCTTCTATGGCTTGTCCATCGATGGACCTTCTGGCATAAAGGAATACTACTCTATACATCCATATGAATATGATGCCCTGATGGGGGGCAACGAATCGGACTATTCGCAAAATGTATACCAGCCCACTGATGTTAATTCAGCTCCCGCCCAACAACTTACAACGTCGGATGCAAGAGACCGCACCAATAGAATGCTACACGATATCGTAACAAAATGGTGCAAAGAGAATGGAACAAAGGCCATCCATGATTGGTCGGATAAGAAAATAACCGATAAGGGATCGGTCATCATAACATCGACGAAAGTGAAGTATCGCTACAAAAGCAATAACAGCGCCAAGATAGACGGGTACGTATATGTTACAATTACTTTTGATAAGTATACAGGGGAAGTTATTTCGACAACCGTAGGTTAACTTTGCGTAAACGCTCACCCCGGTCATGTCTGCACCAACGGGCTTGACCGGGGTGGAGCATATATCGCATAAATGCCCCAACTTTGGAACACTGCAAACCAGCATCATCAGCGGCTTGCAGCGTCTTTTGTTCCAATGTTCCAGTTTTTTGAGCAATTCTGCTTAATATCCTTATTACGTCCCGAAATCTGCGGTTGCATATTCCGATGGAACAGGATATACTATCCTTGAAAGGCGGTGACGAAATGGCTATCGACATTTTGATGCATGAAGCGCAGGGCTTGCCCGAGGATGCGCTTATGGAGGTTGTTCGTTTCGTGAAGTTCATTAAGGCAGAGAGCGCAAACCGCACGGCAAAGGATACCGCCGCAGTCCAAAAGAAGGTTCGGCACGCGGGCAAGTATCGCGGACAGATCAAAATGTCCGATGACTTTGACGCGCCCCTTGAGGAATTTCGGGGGTATATGTGATGTATCTGCTGGACACGCATACATTCCTCTGGTTCCTCAACGACGACCCGAAGCTCCCGCATGACACAAAGGAACTGATTGAAACGGCAGCGGAGCCGATCAGCGTGAGTATCGGAACCTTCTGGGAGATGGCCATTAAGGACAGTATCGGGAAGCTGGAGCTTCCTGCCCCGATCACACAGTTGATGGAGGACTGCCGGGAGATGGGCTTTACCATCCTTCCGATCCAGCCGAGCCACTTGGAGCGTTTGAAACAGCTCCCGAAGCTGCACGGCGATCCCTTTGACCGCCTGTATATCTGCGCGGGTTTCTTCAGTTTGCTTTCTCGCTCCACGCCGCGCACAGCGGGACGAACGTCTTGCCGTCCACGAGCATGAGCTTCCACGTTCCCGTCGTCGGCAGCGTGATCCCAAGGCTCGCGGGCGTTGCGTTCACGCAGTCTTCGCCGACCGTCGCCGTCTGCGAGGAGGTCAGCCTCCCGCTCGCGTTGTAGGTCGCGAG
>SVKP01000006.1 GCA_015068395.1 Oscillospiraceae bacterium | reverse complement strand
TGGCGGAGCTCAAGGCGAATCCCAACCGCGCCGCCTCCGGCACGGTCATCGAGGCGCGGCTGGACAAGGGCCGCGGCCCGATCGCGACGCTGCTCGTCCAGAACGGCACGCTGCACCAGGGCGACATCATCATCGCCGGTACGGCGGTGGGCCGCGTGCGCGCGATGATCGGCGACAAGGGCCAGCGCATGACCGAGGCGGGCCCCTCCGTCCCGGTAGAGATCACCGGTCTCGGCGACGTGCCGGGCGCCGGCGCCACCTTCAACGCCGTCGCCGACGAGCGCCTTGCGCGTGAGCTGGTGGAGCAGCGCAAGGAGGAGGAACGCATCAAGGCGAGCGCACCCGTCACCAAGGTCTCGCTGGAGGACCTGTTCAGCCAGATCCAGGCGGGCGAGATGAAGAATCTCAACATCATCGTCAAGGCGGACGTGCAAGGCTCGGTCGAGGCGGTCAAGACCTCCATCGAGAAGCTTTCCAACGACGAGGTGCGCGTGCGCGTCATCCACGGCGCGGTCGGCGCGATCAACGAGAGCGACGTCATGCTGGCGTCTACGTCCAACGCGATCATCGTCGGCTTTAACGTGCGCCCGGACGCCGTGGCGGCGGACAGTGCGAGGCGCATGCACGTTGACATGCGGATGTACCGCGTGATCTATGACGCGCTCGACGAGATCGAGGCGGCGATGAAGGGCATGCTTTCGCCCAAGTTCCGCGAGAACGTCATCGGTCACGCCGAGATCCGCCAGACCTACAAGGTCTCGAACGTCGGCACCGTCGCGGGCTGCTACGTCACCGACGGCAAGATCCAGCGCGCCTGCGAGGTGCGCATCGTGCGCGACGGCATCGTGGTCCACGAGGGCCAGCTTGCCTCGCTGCAGCGCTTCAAGGACGCGGTGAAGGAGGTCGCCTCCGGCTATGAGTGCGGCCTGAGCTTCGAGAAGTTCAACGATATCAAGCTCGGCGACGTGGTGGAGGCGTACATCATGGAGCAGATCGAGCAGTAAGAAGTTATAGTAGGCGTGTTTTCTAAATGCGCTTACTATATCAGCCATATTTCGCGGCGAGCGAAATGGCGATCAGGATTTTATAGTAAGCGTAAATCTTATTTGCGCTTACTATATAAGGGGGCGGGCGCGGACGCCCGTCCCCTGTCCATTTCTCCGAAAGAGAGGCGATCCCAATGGCAGGCAACCGCATCAACCGTATCAACGAGGAGATTCAAAAGGAGCTTTCCTCGCTGTTCCGCACGCTGAAGGACCCGCGCGTCCAGGGCGGCATGGTGACCGTCACCCGTGTGGACACCACCACCGACCTGCGCTATGCGAAGGTATATGTCAGCGCGCTGGACAAGTCGCAGGAAAAGGACCTCATCAAGGGGCTCAAGAGCGCCGCGGGCTATCTGCGCCGCGAGCTGGGGCAGGCGATCCAGCTGCGCTATACGCCGGAGCTGCAATTCATCGCGGACGATTCCATCGAGTACGGCGCGCACATTCTGGAGATGCTGCGCGACCCGAACATCGTCAAGCCCGCAAATCCCGCCAACGCTGACGACGCCGACGACGCGGATAATGAATCGGGGGAAGACGAGCCATGCTGACGATGGACGAGATCGCGGCGTTTTTCCGAACGCATGACAATTATCTCATTCTCACGCACAAGAGCCCGGACGGCGACACGCTGGGCTGCGCCGCCGCGCTGTGCCATATGCTGCGCGGCGCGGGCAAGACCGCGGCGCTGCTGAAAAACGACGAGGTCGTGCCGTTCTACGCCATGTATGTCGACGGGCTGTGGGCGGCGGAGGACTACGCCTTTGACACAGTGGTGTCCGTGGACCTCGCGGCGCGCGACCTGTTCCCAAAGAACGCGGAGGCGCTGCGGGACCGGGTGGACCTTGCCATCGACCACCACCCGAGCAACGAGGGCTTCGGCAGGCTGAATTACGTGCGCGCCGAGTGCGCCGCCTGCGGCGAGATCCTCTATGAGCTGGCGGTCGAGCTGGGGCAGCTGACGCCGGAGGTCGCGCTGCCGCTCTATGTCGCGGTGGCGACCGACACGGGCTGCTTCGTCTACGCGAACGTCACCGCGAACACGCACCGCGTCGCGGCGGCGCTGATCGAAACGGGCATCGACTTCCAGTCGGCGAACAAGCGCCACTTCCGCACCAAAACGCGCAAGCGCCTCGCGCTTGAGGCGAGGCTGTTGTCCACGCTGGAATACTTTGACGAGGGGCGCATCGTCGTGGTGCAGCTGCCCCTGTCCCTGCAAAGGGAGCTCGCGCTCACGGAGAACGACACCGACGACCTCGCCGCCCTCGGCGGGCTGGCGGAGGGCACTGACTGCTCCATCACGATGAAGGAGAAGGAGAGCGGCGAGTGGAAGCTCAGCGTCCGCACCGGCGCGCGCATCGACGCCTCCCGCGCCTGCGCGCGCTTCGGAGGCGGCGGGCACCATGCGGCGGCGGGCTGCGTGATCCACGGTATGACGCAGGAGGAGGCGAAAAACGCCATCGTCCGCGCCGCGATGGAGGTCGCGGACCATGCCTGACGGGCTTCTTGTCATCGACAAGCCCGCCGGCTGGACGAGCATGGACGTCTGCGCCAAGCTGCGCGGCATTTACCATGAAAAGCGCGTCGGCCACGCGGGAACGCTGGACCCGCTGGCGACGGGCGTGCTGCCGGTGTTCGTCGGACAGGCGACTAAGGCGGTGCCTTTCGCCGAGAACAGCTGGAAGGAGTACCGCGCCGCGCTGCGGCTGGGCGTCGTCACCGACACGCAGGACACGAGCGGGACCGTGCTCTCCGAAGCGCCCGCCGCGGCGTCGGAGGAGGCGCTGCGTGCGCTGCTGCCGGAATTCACCGGGGAGCTCGAGCAGGTACCGCCGATGTACTCCGCCGTCAAGGTGCAGGGAAAGAAGCTCTATGAGCTGGCGCGTCGCGGCGTGGAGGTCGAGCGCGCTCCGCGGCGGATCACGATCGAAACGCTGGAGCTGCTGGGCCGCGCGGAGAACGGCGACTGGCTGCTGCGCGTCGTCTGCTCAAAGGGGACGTACATCCGCACGCTCTGCCACGACATCGGCGCGGCGCTGGGCTGCGGCGGCGCCATGAGCGCGCTGACGCGGACCGCCGCCGCGGGCTTCACGCTGGACGAAGCGGTCACGCTCGAACAGGTGCAGCAACGCCCGGAGGCGCTGCTGCGGCCGCTGGACGGGCTGTTCCGGGCATACCCGGCATTTTGCATCCCTGACGCGGAGACTGAGCGCCGCTGCCGCTGCGGGAATCCGCTGCGCGCGAATGTTGAGAATGGAACCTATCGCGTCTACGCCCCGGACGGGACGTTTTTGGCACTTTCTCAAGCGGATAACGGCGTTTTGACGTCGATCCGCAATTTTTTCAGCAAATAGGAACAGAAACCATGGAAAAGACAGTCATTGCCCTCGGCTTTTTTGACGGGGTGCATATCGGACACGGCGCCCTGCTGCGGCGGACCGTGGAGCGCGCGCGGGAGCTGGGGCTCATGAGCGCGGCATTTACCTTTGACCGCGCGCCGCGGGAGTTCGTCACGGGCGTCCCGGTGCCGCTGCTGACGAGCGTGGAGGAGCGCGCCGCGCTGATCCGCGAGCTCTACGGCGTGGAGCGCACGATCGTCGAGCCGTTCGACCAGAGAATGATGCAGACCTCGGCGCGGGACTTCCTCGAAAAGCTGCTGGTGGAGCGCTGCGGCGCGGCGCATCTGGTGGCGGGGCACGACTACCGCTTCGGCTATAAGAACGAGGGCACGCCGGAGGCGCTGCGCGCGTGGTGCGCAGAGCACGGCGTCGGCTGCGACATCATCCCCAAGGTGGAGCTGCGCGGCGTGACGGTCAGCTCGACCCATGTGCGCGAGCTGGTGGAAAACGGCGACATGGCGCAGGCGGCGGAATTCCTCGGCCACCCCTACGCCCTCACCGGCGCTGTGAAGCACGGCAAGCACCTCGGCACGGAGGCGCTGTTCCCCACGGTGAACCTCACGCCGGAGCCCTGGCGCGTGCTGCCGCGCTTCGGCGTGTACGCGGTGCGCGTGGTCCTGCCGGACGGCGGCGTGTATGCGGGCGTGACCAACGTGGGCATACGCCCGACGATCGTGGACGACGACAGCGTCACGATCGAGACCTATCTGGTGGATTTCGACGGGGACCTCTATGGAAAGACGCTCCGCGTCGAGTTCCTGCGTTATCTGCGCCCGGAGCGGAGGTTCGACTCCATGGCGGAGCTGCATCGGCAGATCGAACACGACGTCGCCGCGGCGAGAGAATAAAAAAACAAAATAACAGGGAGGATGGAAGCATGGGCATTTTAGACACGCTGCTCAAGCCCGGAAGGGAGCAATCGGACGGCACAGAGACCTTCACCTTCGCGGCGCTGCCGCAGAGCCTCGCGGAGCTTCAGGCACTGCCGGAGGCGTCGCTGGACAGCCCGTACAAGACGGCTGCGCTGGCGGTGGCGGCGCTATGCCGCTATGCCGAGGACGCGGACGCCGTCCTCGAGATGCTGAACTTTCTCAAGGGGCCGGAGGACCTCTCCGAAATGGAGAAGCAATTCCTCCGCGACCGGCTCGCGGGCAAGGGCTACAAGCCGCTGTCCTTCTTTGACGGGGCGACGCCGGAGAACGGCTATACGCCGCGCACGCCCTACCGCATCACGGTCAGCGCCAACCCCCATTCCTTCCCGGAGGAAAACTGGGCGACGCTCTATGTGACCAGCGGCGGCGCGGACTCCCCACGGCCGATCAGGCTGCGGAAAAAGCCCTCCACCGGCCAATGGTTCTTAAACGAGCTGCAATGCCTCTCCGACATCCGCGTCCCCGCGTCGCAGGACCCTTGGGCGTGAAAGGAGGAGGCGGAATGAAGCGCAGCAAGCCGTATTTGCGTCCTGTGCTGGCGCTCGCGCTGGCGTTGAGCCTCACATTGCTCTGCGGCTGCGGCGGCAAGGCCGAGACGCCGAAAACCGAACCGGCACCCGCGCAGACGACGCAGCCGGAGACGTCCGGGCAGGCTGTGCCCGCGCAGACGACGACGCCCGCCCCGACGCCCGCCCCGACGCCCGCCGGGGAGCCGCAGAGCGCGGCGGACGACGGCGCCGTCTGCGTCAACTCGGTGGAGGCGCTGCTTGAGGCGATCGTGCCGGGCGCGAAAATCGTTCTGGATGCGGGACGGTACAACCTCACCGATTTTCTGGCGGACTATCCGAACACACGGGATCTTGACCAGTGGAACGACGCGCACGAGTATGTCAAGCTCCAGCACGCCTTTGACGGGACGGAGGTCGTCGTACGAGGCATAACGGGACTTTCCCTTCGGGGCGGCAGCGAGGACCGCGCGGCGACGGAGCTGGTCATCGAGCCGCGATACGCCTCGGTGTTCGTCTTCGAGGACTGCGAGGGCGTAGAGCTTTCCTGCCTTACCATGGGGCACACCGACGGCGGCGATTGCAGCGGGAACGTGCTGGACTTCTACAACTGCCAGCATATCAACCTGCGCAATCTGGACCTCTACGGCTGCGGCGCCTACGGCGTCAGCGCCATGGGCGGCACCGGCGACCTGCTGGCGGCGGACACCGTGATCCGGGACTGCTCCTTCGGACCCTTTGAGATCTACAGCGGGGCGGGCGAGTTCCGCTTCACGGACTGCACGCTCACCGGCTCCGAGGGCGGCGGCGACTACGAGCCGGAGCCCGGCTCCTCGCTGGCCTTCATCAACTGCTCCTTCGGTCAGGAGGAGAGCAACCGCTGGTTTTTCTCGCAGGAGGACGGGATCGCGCGCTTTGAGAACTGTACGTGGACCGAGGCCACGGAGTACCCGGACGTCGGCCTGCCCGAGCTGCCGGACTTTGACGTGACGAAGCTGACGCCGGTCGACTTCGGCGAGACGTCGCTGGCGGAGAGCATCTGGACGGGCTGCGCCACCGTGGACCCGAAAACCGGGCAGTACTGGTGCATGGGCTACTACAGCTATCTTTCCGTCACCGGCCCGGAGTACTGCCTGCTGAAATTCAGCGAGGACGGCACGGGCGTGCTGGACTACGGCGACGGCAAGCTGCCGGACTTTGAATGGCACTATGACGATCCCACGACCGTCTGTCTGGAATTCGACCACCTGAAGGCATACGGCTCCCTGTACCGCGGGAGCGACGACACCCTCTGGTTCGTGCTTCAATACGGCGACGAGGTCATCTGGTATTTCTGAATAATCGCATACAACGCAGCCTCCCCCGGAGCGATCCGCGGGGAGGCTGCCTGCGTCGGTGCGGGAAAAATGACACCCTGCCTATTGTGATTTGTAAATTCCTGTGATATACTTCATAAGTTATATTGGCTCTTTGCCGCTTTATCTGATTGCAGTACGGCGGGGGCGGAGACAAAGGAGACACAGAAAGCTATGAAATTAGGTATCGTGGGACTGCCGAACGTCGGCAAGAGCACGCTGTTCAACGCCATTACCAACGCGGGCGCGGAGAGCGCAAACTATCCGTTCTGCACCATTGAGCCGAATGTCGGCATGGTCGCCGTGCCGGACGAGCGGCTGGATAAGCTCGCGGAGATGTACCAGCCGAAGAAAAAGACGCCCGCCGTCATCGAATTTGTGGACATCGCGGGCCTCGTCAAGGGCGCGAGCACTGGCGCGGGGCTGGGCAACAAGTTCCTGGAGAACATCCGCCGCACGGACGCCATCGTCCATGTGGTGCGCTGCTTTGACGACGAGAACATCATGCACGTCGTCGCGGACGCGACGCAGAACGTGCCCGTCGACCCGATGGGCGACATCGAGACGATAGACCTGGAGCTGATTATGGCGGACCTTGAAATGGCGAACCGCCGCGCCGAAAAGGCGTCCAAGAACGCCAAGTCCGGCAACAAGCAGGCCGCCCATGAGGCGGAGCTGTTCGCGGAGCTGGCAAAGCACCTCGACGCCGGAAAGTCCGCGCGCACGTTTGCCGACGCCGCCGGGCTTTCCAACGACGACGCGAAGCTGATCGCCACCGCGGACCTGCTGAGCCTCAAGCCGGTGATCTACGCCGCGAACATGGACGAGGACGGCTTCGCCGCGCAGGACGACAACGCCTATCTCAAGCTCGTGCGCGAGCGCGCGGAGAAGGAGGGCGCGGAGGTGCTGCCCATCTGCGCGAAGCTTGAGCAGGAGATCGCGGCGCTGGAGCCGGACGAGCGCGCCATGTTTCTGGAGGAGCTGGGCGTCGAGGCGTCCGGTCTGGACCGCCTGATCCGCTGCTCCTACACGCTGCTGGGGCTCATCTCCTTCCTCACCTATGGCGAGGACGAGTGCCGCGCGTGGACCATCAAGAACGGCACCAAGGCGCCGCAGGCCGCCGGAAAGATCCACAGCGACATCGAGCGCGGCTTCATCCGGGCGGAGACCATCAACTTCGCCGATATGATCGCCTGCGGCAGCGTCGCCGCGGCGAAGGAGAAGGGATTGCTCCGCTCCGAGGGCAAGGACTACGTGGTCAAGGACGGAGACATGATCTACTTCCGCTTTAACGTGTAAGGAGAAGGCGAATGAAGCTCAATTACAGGCGCACCTTCCTGATCGGTTTTGCGTTTTTCGGCATCCTGCTGCTCTGGCAGGTGTACGACTCCTGGTGCCCCACGTTCCTGACGGATATCTTCGCGCGGCGGATGTATGACCTTTCGTCGGCGGAGCTCAAGGCGGGCGACCCGGACAAGATCCTCAACGTGCAGTGGATCGTCGGCATCATCATGGCGTGCGACAATCTCGCGGCGCTGATTCTGCTGCCGATCTTCGGAAACCTCTCCGACCGGACCAAAACGCCCATCGGCAAGCGCATGCCCTATATCCTGACGGGCACGCTGGTGTCGGCGCTGGCGTTTCCGTTCATCCCGCTGTTTTTCCACCGCAACAACATCGCGGGCATGGTCGCCATGATGGCGATCGTGCTGATGTTCATGATGATGTACCGCAATCCCGCCGTGGCGCTGATGCCGGACATCACGCCCAAGCCGCTGCGCGCGAAGGCGAACGGCATCATTAACATCATGGGCTATCTGGGCGGCGCATTTGCCACGGTGCTGGGCATTTTCCTCAAGCTGAGCGATTACATCAACGCGGCGGACGAGGCGCGCAGGCTGCGCATCATCGAGCTGCCCTTTGTCGTCGCCTCGATCCTGATGACGATCTCCGCCTTTGTGCTGTTCCTCACGATCAAGGAGAACAAGGTCGAGGAGGAGATGCGCGACGAGCTGGCGCTGGGCGAAAAGCTTGCCGCGGTGGAGACGCCCATCGACGACGACGCGCCCATGTCGCGGGCGAACCGGACCATGCTGCTCGCCATTCTCGGCGCGGAATTTCTGTGGTTCATGGCGGACAACGCGATCGGCACCTACATCGGCAACTATGTCATCTACTACCTCAACTCCGTGTCCAGTGCAACGATGGTCCTCACGATCGTCGGCGGGCTTGCCTCGGTGCTGGGTTTCGCCATCGCGGGCGGGATCGCGGACAGGATCGGGCGCAAGTGGACGATCACCGCGGGCCTTGCCATTACGGTCGCCGCGATCGCCGTGATGTGCTTTGTCGCGCCGACCGGGCGCGTGACGGGCGCGCACGGGGAGTTCGCCTTCCCGTCGCTGCTGTTTGCCGTGTGGGCGGCGAAGGGCTTCGGCATGGCGCTGGTGCACAACTGCTCCTTCCCCATGGTGGTGGAGCTGTGCTCGTCGAAGAAGATCGGCCGGTTTACCGGCTATTACTACGCGGCGAGCATGTCGGCGCAGACCGTCACGCCGGTGCTGCTGGGCTTCATCTTCAATCGGACGCTGGCGTGGCGCGCGCTGCCGATCTACTCCATGATCCTGTTCGCGTTGAGCTTCTGCGTGTTCTCAACGCTGGTCAAGAACATCAAGGCAAAGAAAGTGGAAAACGTCGTGGGGCTTGAGGCCCTCGGCGGCGACGACTGAGAAGAGGTTTTTCCATGAAAGAATTTCGCTATGCGCACCGCGGACTGCACGATATTTCACAGGGCATCCCCGAGAACTCGCTTCCGGCGTTCCGCCGCGCCATCGGGCACGGCTACGGCGCGGAGCTGGACGTGCACCTGCTCTCGGACGGCACACTCGCCGTGTTTCACGACACGCTCTTAAAGCGCATGACCGGGCGCGAGGGCATCATCGAGAGCCTGACCGCCGCGGACCTTGCCGACTGCCGCCTCGGCGGAACGGAGGAGACCATTCCCCAGTTCCATGAGGTGCTGGCGCTGTTCGACCGCGCAAAGCTCCCGCTGGTGGTGGAGCTCAAGCCCCTGCGCACCAACTATGCCGAGCTGACCGAGCGCACGGTGAACGAGCTGGACAAGTACGCCGTCCCCTATGTGATCGAGTCCTTTGACCCGCGCTGTCTGCTGTGGCTCAAGCGCAACCGCCCCGAGATCATCCGCGGCCAGCTGGCGCAGAACTTCCTGCACGGCGAGCCCTCCGGGCTGGGCGTGCGCGTCGACCGCTTCCTGACCTACATGGCGTTCAACCGGGTGACGAAGCCGAACTTTGTCGCCTACCGCTTCGAGGACCGCGACATGCCGGTCCTGCGGTGGATCAAAAAGCACGGCAGCGCCGTCATCTTTTACTGGACCATCCGCTCGCGCGAGGACATGGAGCGCGCCGAGGCGGAGGGCGCGCAGGTAATTTTTGAGGGTTTCCTCCCGTAAACGGGAATAGCTATAAATTTGTACGGAGAATCAACCAATATGGCAGAAAACAAGACAGATAAACCGATCCAGAAGCGCTGGGGCGACCGCAAGGACGCAACCCTGATCCGCAGGGAGGACGCGCTCCACTTCATCATGGGCGTCATCTATCCCAGCAGACCTGATAACGAGGCGTATATTTCCGAGCGCATTGACCTCACCGCAATCAACGAGTACCTTGCCAAGCGAAACGCCGGGGACGTGGATTTCAAGTATACCTTCTTCCACCTGATCGTCGCCGCGCTGGTCAAGACCGTGACGCTGCGGCCCAAGCTCAACCGCTTCTACGTCAACGGCAACTACTATCAGCGCGACAAGGTGACGACCGCCTTTGTGGTGAAGAAGGAGTTTTCCGACTCCAGCGAGGAGAAGATGGCGTTCCTTGAGGCGAAGCCGGAGGACACCGTGGACTCCATCCACGACACCATCCGCGACATCGTGCGCAGCACGCGCTCCGGGCAGCAGAACTCCACCGACGACAGCATGGACCTGTTCAACCGCATGCCGCGCTTTCTCGCGAAGGCGATCCTGCACTTTCTGATGTTCCTCGACCGGCATGGCTGGGTGCCGCAGAGCCTGATCGCGGACGACCCGAATTACAGCTCCGTGTTCATCTCCAACCTCGGCTCTATCAAGCTCAAGTGCGGCTATCACCACCTCTCGACCTGGGGCACGGCGTCGATCTTCGTCATCATCGGCGAGAAGAAGTGGACGCCGCTCTATGACCAGCACGGCTTCGTGCGGATGTACGAGTCGCTGGACCTGGGACTCACGGTGGATGAGCGCATTGCGGACGGATATTACTACACCAAGAGCATCCGCCTGCTCAAGTATCTGCTTGAGCACCCGGAGGAGCTGGAAAAGCCGCTTGGCGAGGAGGTTGCCTATGAGTGAGAAGATCATGCCCGCGGTCCGTGCGCCGTGGCTGGACCATCTGGGCGAGGTGCCCGCGCATCTGGATTACTTTGACGGGACGATGTTCGAGGCGGTGGAGAAGATCGCCGAGCAGTACCCCAACAACATCGCCTATGATTTCATGGGCCGCTCGACGAACTACCGCACGATGCTCGCCGAGATCGAGCGCTGCGCCAAGGCGCTCAAGACCATCGGCATCCGCGAGAACGACCGCGTGACCATCGCCATGCCCAACTGCCCGCAGGCAGTCTGCCTGTTTTACGCCGTCAACCTCGTCGGCGCGATCGCCAATATGATCCACCCGCTCTCCGCCGAGAAGGAGATCGAGTTTTACCTCAACGAGTCCGAGAGCGTGCTTGCCATCACGCTGGACCAGTTTTACGACAAGTTTGAGCGCATCCGCCAGAACACCAAGGTCGTCAACATCGTGATCGCCTCGGTAAAGGACGCGCTCTCCAAGCCCATCCGGGCGGGCTATATGCTCACCGCCGGGCGCAAGATCGAGAAGATCCCCAGCGACGCGCCCGTGCTCATGTGGCGCGACTTCATTCGCCTGAGCAAGTCCTGCTTCTACAAGACCTACAAGGTCCACCGCCGCGGCGAGGACCCCGCCGTCATCCTTTACTCGGGCGGCACGACCGGCACGACCAAGGGCATCGTGCTCACCAACCGCAACTTCAACGCGCTCGGCCAGCAGATCATTGCCACGAACCCGATGTTCCGCGTGGGCGACAAGATGCTCGCCGCCATGCCGCTGTTCCACGGCTTCGGGCTGGGCGTGTGCATCCACTCCATGCTCTCGCAGGGCGGGCGCTGCATCCTGATCCC
>SVKP01000066.1 GCA_015068395.1 Oscillospiraceae bacterium | reverse complement strand
CCGCCAGCGTTTCCATGACCGCGTCCACGCCGGAATCGTCATATTCGGCGCAGAATTCGCCGATCGAGCGCATCGCCTCGTCGAACTCCGCTTCGGAGAGCTTTGCTTTCTCCGCGGTGTCTGCCCCGCCGATGTTCAGAATCCGTTCCAGCGGCTGCCGCAGGCTCCGGTATGCCTCCAGCAGCGTCGGCGTGTCCCGAAGCAAAAGCGCCTCGTCCCTTCTGTTCCCCGCCTGCTCCAACGCCTTGGCACGATTGGAAATCTCCAGCGCGCCGATGGTGCGAGACGTGCTTTTGAGGGAGTGAACGCTGATGGTGTACCCCTCCAGATCGCGGCTTGCGAGCTTCCGCTCGATTTCGGCGGCGCGCGATTCGATCGACCTTGCAAAAACGTCCAGCGCCTCCAGATAGCTTTCGGCATCGCCGCAGAACCGCAGGCCCTCCGCCGGATCCAGAAGCGGCACGTCAAAAAGCTCCTCCGGCAGAGTAGAAGCCGGGTCCTCTTCTGTCACGCAGGCTTCCGGCGTCAGCACGACCTTCTCCTTTGGCAGACGGCGGATCAGCATATTTTCCATCTCGTCGATATTGACGGGTTTTGTGATATAGTCGTCGAAGCCCGCGGCGAGCATCTTCTCGCGGTCGCCCGACACGGCGCTGGCGGTCAGGCTGATCACGGGCGTTCGCGCGCGCTTTTCGGGGTACAGCTCCGTCAGCCTGCCGAGCGTTTCGATGCCGTCCATTTCCGGCATACGGTAGTCCAGAAAGATCAAGTCGAAATCCTCGCGTGCAAAGCGGTCGATGCACTCCGCGCCGCTTCCGGCAACCTCTACGTGCATTTCGGTCCGCTTGAGCAGCCCCTTGAACACCTGCAAATTCATCTGCGTGTCGTCCACGATCAGAATACGCGCGTCCGGCGCGACAAACGGCGTTCGGGCGGAATCCCTCGTCTTGTTCTCCCGCTGGGAGCGCATCGGGTCGAAATCGCCCACCGCCGTCCTGTCGATCACTGTCTGGCGGAGCGTGAAGAAAAACGTGGAGCCCTTGCCGTAGGTGCTCTCCACCTTCAGCTCGCTGCCCATCAGCGAGAGCATCTTCGCCGTTATCGCAAGACCCAAGCCCGTGCCTTCCACGGTGCGCGTGTGCTCGGTGTCCAGTCGGTCGAAGGCCGTAAACAGCTTGTCCATCTCCTCCTCGCGGATGCCGATGCCCGTATCGGTCACGGCAAAGTGGATCAGGGCAGCGTCCCCGTCCCACCCGCCAAGCGCGCAGGAAAACGTGACCGATCCCTTTTCCGTGTACTTGACCGCGTTGGAAAGCAGGTTGGTCAAAATCTGCTTGACGCGCATATCGTCGCCCCGCAGGCGCTCCGGCAGCGCCGGATCGACCTCCACGCGCATGGAAAGGCCCTTGCCCTCGGCGCGCAGGAGCGTCAGGTTGACCACGGAGTCTATCATGCCCGTGAGGTCGTAGTCCGCCTCCGTAAGCTCCATTCGCCCCGCTTCGATCTTGGAAAAGTCAAGAATGTCGCTGATGATGCCCAGCAGGCTGACGCCCGCCTTGCGGATGCTGTCGGAATACTCCAGCACGTCCGGGTTCCTGCTCTCGCGCTGGATCATCTCGTTCATGCCGAGGATCGCCGTGATGGGCGTGCGGATCTCATGCGACATATTGGAGAGGAAGTCGCTTTTCGCGCGGCTTGCGTTCTTCGCCGCCTCCGCCGTCCTTTGCAGCGTCCGGTTGAAGGTCTGCATCACGGCAAGGTCGAACGCCAGCAGCAAAAGCAGCGCCGCGACGACGGCAATGAGCAGCGTCCAGTTGACCCCGCTTCGGCTCAGAGACTCCGCCGGCAGGTAGGAAACGATCGCCCATCCCTCCATGGAGTTCACCGGGGTATGGGCGATCAGGCACGTCTCGCCCTTTGAGTTGCGCATGGTAAACGAGCCGGTTTCCGCGGCAAACTCCTTCTCCATGTCGGGCTGCGCGGCATAGTCGGCGAGATTGTAGGACTTGTAGAACTCAAAAAAGCTGGCGTTCTTAAACGACGAGCTCTTGATGATATAGCTGCCGCTCCTGTCGATCAAAGAAATCTCCGCGTCCCTGTACTCCTCGGTCGGAAACACCCATTTGCCCGCCAGCTCGGAGGTCGGCACCACGCGCAGCAACAGCGCGTCGCGCCTGACGCCGTTTTCGCGCAGCGAGACACGGTCATAAAAGGCGATGGACTGCTTCCCGTCCATCGGGTTTGTATAGGCGCGTGTGATATTGACCTCCCGCCCCAGCTCGCCAAGCTCCGCCGCAGGCTTAAAAAGGTTGAGACTGGCATAGGACACGGCATACGCCGAAGCGTCGTCCGTGCGCGCGCGGGTCGAAAGGCCGCTCATGGAGCCGTCGTCCACGTAGATCAAATGGGCGGAGGCCGTTCCGGAATCCGGCTGTATGCGGCGAACGCAGTCACGGGCCTCCTCCATCGTCATCCCGCCCTGCTCCACGCAGCGCGCCCACGTGTCGCAGATCTGCTGCTCCTGCGCGAGATAGTTCGCGGTCACCTGCTCCATGGCAAGCGTCAGGTTTTCAAAGGTCTCCACCCGTGCGGCAAGGATCTCATGGCGCTGTCGGGTCGCATACGCTATGACGAATATGATGATCCCAAGCACAATCACGACGTTTGTGAGGATAATGCCGTATTTCTTCGCGTTCATCGCACCGATCTCCATTGCTGCGGGGAGCGTTTTTGTTCCTTCTGTTTTG
>SVKP01000065.1 GCA_015068395.1 Oscillospiraceae bacterium | reverse complement strand
TTGCCTGATTATCTCTGCGTGCTTGCCTTTGAACGCGACTCCGTACTTCAAAATTTGACGGACACCCCGAGCCTTCAGTTCGGCGTCATACTTCTTTCGCTCGATCTGATCAAGCGCATCTCTTGCAACATCCTTCAGATCAGCTCGGGAATTGGTGCCCTCCGCTTTGATCTCGATTAGAATTCCGGGCAATGAGTGATCCCGAGGCTCCAACTGGAGATCATAGCGCCCCTCGCCGGATTCGCGGTTCGATCTCACATGGTACCGATTGTCCATGATAGCGGTAAGACCGAGCATAAGCCCCTGATAGAACGCCTCCCCGGTCGTGTCATAGTAGCTGGCAGACTGAAGCAGCAGTGTTTCCAGACTCCTCTGCAGCGCTTCCACGTTGCCAGTGTAGAGCGCCTCCTGAACAGCAATTGCGGTTGACTGCGGTATCAGCGAGGTCAGCTTGTCGAGGATCTCTTTCTTGTAGACATACGCGATTTCCCGATTCGGCAGTGCCACCTCACAAAGGAATCCGTCATTGAGCGCGGGTTTGGTATGAACGACCTTCAAGTACCCCGTCATGAGCAGGAAGCTGTACACAGATGCAGGATTGTTGCGGATCTGTGGGTAAACAACGCCTGTGTCGATATACGTTGCGATGGCGTTGCCCTGCAGCAATGAGTTCAGCTTATCATAGAGCTCCGGCGTCGCGTCAGAAAGGATTTCACCGAGCACATCGTTGGAACTGGTGGAGACCCAGTACGGCTGCAACTTGCACTTCCGCTGGAAGTAGTTGATGATCGACCACGGGTTGAAGATGCTGCTTTCTCCGAAGCAATATCCGTCATACCATTCGCAGAGTTCTTCGTACTTCGCAGAAACGCCATAATATGACGCGATTTGCTTGACCTCGTCATGGGTAAAGCCAAAATACTCGCTGAAGCTCTCGTCCATAACCGAATAGACGGACAGATTGTTCAGACCACTGCTGAATATGCTTTCCTTCGCAACACGCAGGATACCGGTCAGGAATCCGCAGGAGAGGTGCTTGTTGTCTTTGAACCCGCCGGAGAACAGATTCCGCATGAAGGCAACCACTTCATCATAGAAACCCTGCATATGCCCCTGCTGGATGGGCACGTCGTATTCATCGATAATGATGATTGGAGCGATTCCGTAGTGAGCGTCCAACATCTGTGAAAGCATCAGCAAGGCATTCATCATCTCTGCTTCGGATGCTTTTCCCTCGACGATTTTCTTGTAGTATCCTTTCTCGCTCTGGCTGCATTTGGGGCTTTCGGACAGTTCTTTGTGACGTGCAAACTCGTTCGTGAGAAGAAAACGGATATTTTCAAGGGTGTCGGTCCATGTTAAGTGCTTGGCGTCTTTGAAAGTGAGGAAGATAACGGGATACTTTCCCTGATAGCTGCGATACCGCTCACCGGCACGCCAAATCTTCTTGTTGCGAAAATAGACGGATGTGTCCTCCTCGGTCTTCTCAAAGAACGTACAGAGCATGTCCATGTTCAGCGTCTTTCCGAAGCGGCGCGGCCTTGTAAACAGCGCGACCTCCGGTTTCTCGTCAATCAGATCCCGGATCATCAGCGTCTTGTCCACATAGTAATAGCTCGATACGGCTTTCCGGTAATCAGAAACACCGATAGGAAGCGGCAGACGCGCCCCCGCTATGGTGTTCTCTTTGCTGTACGCGCGCGTTTTGACCCTGTGGTCAATCGGCTTCTCAGTCCCCGAAGGAATCATCCAGCGGTTGCCGTCAAGAACCGCCCCGGCAATATGGCCGTCCTTGCACATTGCAGACACCCGCCTGGGCGTAAGATTCCACAGTTCCGCAGCTTCCCGCGCAGTAATCATCTCAGCCATGGCAATACCTCCCCGTAAGATGCATCTGTTATCATTATACTCAGAACAAGAAGAAAGTCAATAAATGCCGGAATTATTCCCGTAAGATGCTGTTTAGTTCTTGGGCTGCATTGAAACTCCGCCTTTGATAGAGTCCTGATTTTGGGACAGGGCTGCTGTTATGCTGTCACCAGAACAGCTGAGGAGGTTATAAATCATGCGTGGTTACTATTCTTCGTTTGGATACTGCGGGCTCGTCGACGGGAGCTATAAGCTCTTTGCCACCGAAGAGGACTACCGGGATTTCATGCTGCAACGCTAATTAGGCGAGGAGGACACTGTCATGGCATACTAATCGGACAAAGCATACATGTGATGTTCACCTAAACCTGTCGATGTCTCTGATGGGTGGAGAGCACAAAGCGGAAATATCTGAGTTCATGCGCAAGAATGAGCAGCATAATGGTGCCAATATCGTCATTAGATTATCGGAGATTTTTGACTTTGCCAAACGCAGTTATGACAACTTTGCTGTTACGCTAATAGCAGAGATTCAGAAACGAGAGTACATTGAAAACCGTTACCACAAGCTCTTCGTTTTTCAGCAGTATCTTAAAAATAATCCCGAATCAAGTTTTTCGCTTGCATATATTGACGCAACTGATACTGCTGAAAAAATGCCTGACAGCATACAGGTTTTACTTTTGTGCAGACAGGGTGAAGAAATCCTCGCTAAGAATTGCCCCTTCGACACAATATAGGTAAAAAATCCTGCAATAGCGCATGAGTATACCCCCTTTGCACATGATATGCTTATTTGGGCAAAGAGGAAAATGATAAAGCAGAGAGGCGGCTTCTTTGCAAAGCGTCTCTCTGCTTTGTATTCAGTTTATTTCTGGCACCAGTTTGGGGGAAGCGCGGCGTCCTTCACGCGGATCGGCGACGGAAAGCAACGGCCGGAGAGATGCAGCTCCACGCGCTCAATGATCTGCGGTATGAGTGGGCGGTTGACACGGACACCGGGGATCGGGAAATCTGTGACCGGCTCCGTTTCGACCGCTTCAAGAAGCCGAATCTCCTCGAAGCCCTCCTCGACTGTGCCGAACACAGGATAGATGCCGAGGTGTTCGGGGCAGTCGCGCAGCGGGAAGAAGAACTCGCAGCCGGCAAGCCCCGTCTCGCCGTAGCCGCCCATGCACACACAGCCGGGGTGGGAGGGGAGCGGCGAAAGCTCCGGATGCAGCTCAAATTCGTTGGGAATGAGGTGCTTGCATTCTTCGCGCCCGAACGCGGTGTAACTGACGTCCACCCAATCTCCCGGCACGATGCGCTCGATGGCGTGGTGATCCAGCCAGCCGTGCGCGGCGGCAAAGACGAAGCTCGCCACCGTGTTCGGCGCATGCTCAGGCAGCAGACGGATCACGACGCGCGCGCCGTTCGCCAAATGCAGTGTCGCAAACGGATCGTTCATGGACAGACCTCGCTTTCCTAAAACTGCTTGCGCAGCTTGGGGTCGAGCAGGTCGCGCATTCCATCGCCGATGAAGTTTGCGCCGACCGCCATCGTGAAGATGGCGAGACCGGGAAAGCCCACGATCCAGAATTTGATGAAGTTATCCGCGCCGTCGGAGACCATGAATGCCCCACTCCGGCGTCGGCGGCGCGGAGCCGAGGCCACAAAGCGACGCGAGCGGCGCGACGGGGAGCGGGAGACCATGATTTACATTTTGCGGTATTATGGTCATGAAATGACATTGCCGTCCAGGGACTCTTTTTCGTTCCACACCGGTGCATTACTCGTTGCTGCTTGCACGGATTTGTTTATTGTGTTAAAAAACGGGCTGACTCGTTCGTTCAGATTATTCAAATCAGCCGTTGACTTTAGCACATTAATGCTTTATACTCTTAAAAAACGGAAAGGAGCATGGCGATGGTCGTTAAGAGCAACAACTTCTTCGGCTTTTCCTACGGCTGGTGGTATTGCAGCCGTCGATCCGTCATGCTCAAAATTGGAAGAGAGAGCCGCTGAATCCGTCAGACGAACAGGGTACACGGCCCCGTCCATTTTGGGCGGGGCCGTTTTTCTACTGTTTGGATGTCCTCCGGCAGCGCGCAGGAGGCAGAATAAAAAAGTTCGGAAGGAGAAACACGCATGACACACTACGTTTTGCTCAAACTCGCCGCGGGGGCGGACCTCGACGCCGCCGAGAAAACGGCGGCGGACGCCTACAAGGCGCTGGCCGGGGAGCTGTCCTTTTTCCATGATCCCGCCGTCTATCGCTGCTGCACGGAGCGGGACAGCAACGCGCATCTGATGGCTGTCTGCCGCCTGGACGGCCCGGAGCATCTCGATGCGTACCTGACGCATCCGCTGCATCTGAGCATGGCAAAAACGCTTGGCCCCATCGTCGTCGGACGGACGACGTTTGACCACGAATAAAAAAGGAGAGTGAACATCATGAAAAAAAGAACCAGCATCTTTGCAGCCTCCTGGCTCGGCGTCGCCGCCGTATGGCTGGGCGGACACTTCGGACCCGGCTTTGCCACCGGCGCGTTCAGCACCACCTACTATGTCCGCCACGGCGCGGCAGGTATCCTGACGCCGCTGATTGCGATGCTTGTGACGGGCGGCGTGATGTACTTCATGACCGAGTATGCCCGCGCCAACAACGTGCGCAACTACAAGCCCTTTGCCATCTCCTGCTACGGTGAGAAGGGCGGTATGGTCATGGGCATCCTCTATGACATCACGTTCCTTCTGACGCTGTTCTGCGCGGGCGGGCTTGCCGTTTCGGGCGAGTACACGATCCTCAACAACCAGCTCGGCGTCCCCATTCTGATTGGCGCGATCCTGACGGTCGTGATCTCGGCGCTGCTGTGCCTGTATGGCTCAAAGCTGCTGTCGATTTCCTCAAAGTACATGATGTACGCCATCGTCGCCGTCGTTCTGCTGATTACGGTGCTGTCCTTTACCCGGGGTGATTATGACCTCGCGGGTGCGTTCGCGAACTCTGCCGTCAACGCGAAGGCGCCCGGCGTGCTGCCGGCGATCGGCGACGGTATCCTCTACGGTTGTTTCCAGTCCACGATCGTCTTCAACGTCATGTCGGTCGCCGATCTGCTGGAGGACCGCGCCGCCACGCGCAAGGCGATCACCGCAGGATATATCATCACGGTCGTGCTGATGATCTCGCTGGTGTTCATGCTGTTCAGCTACACCAACGTGGTCGACATTGTCGCGGGGACGAAGAATCTGCCGGTGCTCTATGTGCTGCAAAGCCTTGGCATGAGCTGGCTCACCGGCGTTTACGTCCTGCTGATGACGCTTGCCGTGCTGACGAGCACCGCGGGCCTTGCACACGCCGCCTGCGTCCGCTTTGACCACCTGTTTGGCTTTATCTCCAACGTTCAGCTTCGCCGCTTTGTCATCACGGCCATCGCGCTCGGTATCGCGGGCGGCGGAGCGGCGCTGGGCATGGGTCCGCTGCTGCGCACGGGCACCAGCGTCGTCGGCTACATTGGCATTCCCGTTCTGGTCCTCCCGGCGTTCACCGTCGTGCGTGCGAAGCTGCAACGGAACCGGGCGGAGAAGGAACCGCGGGCAGCCGCGGTAAGTGCGCCGGTACCCACCCGATAACCGCAGGCAGCGGCACACTGCATGATTTAATCTACATGGGAGGGACGGGAGCGCCTGACGTGCTCTTCGCCCCTCCCCCTTTTCATGTTGTCAAAGAAGCCTATGCTGCGGCATGGACAAATGTTCATTAGAGTATTTATAAGATACTATGTTGGAACTGAAAAGCAAACTCACAACAGTGCGCCTATTATGACCTGGCCCATGCCCAAACAAGCGCCCTCTTTGCGCCGCCTTCGACAATGCTGTCAAAAAGTGGTTCAGATGACCGAGGTTCACGTTGACGGCGAAGATCGAGGAGTGCGCCTGTGAGGAAATCAACCTCGACATTGTGGCTGGACAGTGCTATACTGACACAAAAATGTTGGAGGAAGCGTATGACGAGAGTGCTTTTTGTGTGTCACGGGAATATTTGCAGAAGTCCGATGGCCGAGTTTGTGATGAAGGACATGGTGGAGAAAGCAGGGCTGGAGCAGGAGATTTGCGTCGCGTCCGCGGCGACCACCACTGAGGAGATCGGTAACCCGGTCTACCCTCCGGCGCGACGGAAGCTCGCCGAGCACGGGATTGGCTGCGCGGGCAAAACTGCGCGCCAGATGCGCTGCTCCGACTACGAACAGTACGACCTGATTATCGGCATGGATCGGGAGAACCTTTACGATATGCGACGCATCTGCCGCGGCGACCCGGAGAGCAAGATCCATTTGCTGATGGACTATACCGACCGCCCCGGCGACGTCGCGGACCCGTGGTACACGCGGGACTTCGACGCAACTTGGCGCGACGTCGAGGAAGGCTGCCGCATGCTGCTGGAGCGTTTGAAGCAGAGGCGCGGCGGGCGGAAATTGCCCGCCGCGCCTGTCAGCGCGGGCTGCCGCAGTTGACGCAGAATCTGCCCCCGTTCCCGGTGTGACCGCAATTCGCGCAGGTCCAGCCGTCCGATAGCGGCCCCGCCTGGGTTGCCGTTGCGGGCTTGACGCTTTCGAACGTGGGGCGTGGAGCGGCACAGACGGCGCAGAACGCGCCCGCGTTTCCCAAATGGCCGCACTTGGGGCAGGCCCAGCTCCCTGACAGCTGCGTCGTTGACGGGTCGGCCGCCATGGGCATGTTCATCAAATTGAGCATGCCGCCGGGTGTTCCGTCAGACTCCGTATTCTTGAACTGTATGCATTCCCCGCTCTCCCGGCACGCCTTCAGAAGCTCGGAAATCTCATCCTCAATTTTGCGGAAGGTCATGCCCGCCGGTCCGCACTGGATATGCAGCATTTCGAAGGGACTGCCGCCGAGGGCGCGGTCGTCAAAGGTCATGGCGATCGACGAGCTGGTGAAGTTGTCGCATGCCTGCGGCGTCGGGATCTTCTCCTTCGAAAGAGCCGCGAGATGCTCCCGCGCGACGTAGTCCCGCACCCGTTCCGCGACCTCCGGCTTGACGCGGTACTCCGTCTGCGAGCTGCTTCCGCCGCCGCTGTAGCTGCTGGTCAGGATGATGCTTCCGTCCCGGTTCCAGTTGAGCGAGTCCCCACTGGACGAGCTGCTGCCCATCATCATGCCGTGGGAGGAAAGGTTATAGCTCAAGCCGATCAGCGGGCCGTGCGGCTCGTCCGTGAGACCGTCCGTGCGGACGCTTGGGCACATGCATTCCCGCAGCGCCTCGCCGCAGGCTTGCATGTAGGCGTCCATCTGTCCCTCAATCAGGTCGATGCTGCGTACCTCGACCTTTGCCGTCACGCCCGCGGCGGACAGCGCCGTCTCCAGCAGCCCGTTCAGGATCTCACGGTTGCCGGGTCCCATCACGAGCTTGCCCTCCGGCCAGCGTGCGAGGCAGTCTGAAACCAACTCCGAAGCTGCCTTTCGCAGCGCCGCCTCCGCCGCCTCGCCCTCGCCGTAGCGCGCGAGGGCGTAAGCGGAAACTGCCGCGCTGCCCGTCACCCGCGCCGTGAAATCCTTGTCGCAGCCGTGTTCCCGGAACGTGACCGGGGCAGGCGTACCGAATTTAAACGTAAGCTCCGCCATGCTGCCGCCCTCCTTGTATGCAGACCGTTTTTTTCAAAGTTGCTCTGGCGACCAGTATAGCACATGGCCGCGGCGGAAGTCTATACCGGCTCCCATGCGAACCGGAAAAAGCAGTTGACAAATCGCGGTATGAATAGTATGATTTGTATAACTTGTTGGAAAGAAGGCGGATGGCGTGGAGCAATTGAAAGGGAAGTACGTGTGGACGGCTACGGTCGGAGAAAAGGGGCAAATCGTCATCCCCAAGCAGGCGCGCGAAATCTTTGGCATCAAGCCGGGAGACACGCTGTTGCTTCTCGGCGACGAGCAGCGGGGGATCGCGATTCCGCCCAAGGGCACGTTTACCGAACTGTTCGGCCAGGCGTTTCAGGGAAGGGACGGTGACGGGGCATGAAAAAGATCGCCTTTTTCTGCATTCCCGCGCACGGACACACAAACCCCATGCTGCCGGTCGCGGCGGAGCTGGTAAAGCGAGGGAACACGGTCAGGTTCTATTCGTTCAACGAATTTGGAGAAAAGATCAGGGCGACGGGCGCGGCGTTCATCTCCTGCGACGCATATCTGCCCGAGCTGACGGAGCAGGAGGCGTCGGGGCTCAAAAAAGTATCGACCACCGAAATGGCGGTGCAGGACCTGCGGATCACGCGCAGCATGGACAGCTTTCTCGACGGGGAGTTCCAATCGTTCCGCCCGGACGTCGTGTACTCTGATTCGGCGTGCTTCTGGGGCAAGCTGAACGCATGGAAGCACAGTGTCCCGCTGGTCGTCTCCACCAGCACCTTCGCGTTCAACCAGATGTCCTCTCAGTACATGAAGAATTCGCCCGGAGAGCTGGCGGACATGGTTCTGGGGCTTCCGAGAGTGTCCCGCGAGCTGAAGGCGCTCGCCCCGTACGGGTATCATGTGAAGAACGTTTTTACTCTCATTGCCAGCGACAACCAAACGGATACCGTCGTTTACACCTCGCGGCGGTTTCAGCCGTATGTGGAGAGCTTTTCCGACCGCTATGCCTTTGTCGGTCCCTCGGTTTTTTCGAAGGTCGAGCCGAACAAGGAGAAGGACCGGCCGCTCGTCTATATCTCCATGGGGACCGTCATCAACGACAGGCCAGATTTTTATAAGAAATGTATCGAGGCGCTGAAAACACAGGCGGTCGACGTCGTCATCTCCTGCGGGAACGCGATCGACCGCGAGGCGCTTGGCGCGCTGCCGGACAACATCCGGGTATTCCCCTACGTCGACCAGCTTGACGTCCTTTCAAGAGCGGACGCCTTTATCACGCACTGCGGCATGAACAGCGTCTCTGAGAGCCTGTATATGGCGACGCCTATGGTCCTGTATCCTCAGACAAACGAGCAGCAGGCGGTGGCGCGGCGGGCGATGGAGATCGGCGCGGGCGTCATGCTCGCCGACGACTCGGTCGACGGCATCCGTTCCGCCGTGCGGGAGATTCTGGACAACGCCGCATTCGGCGCAGCCGCGAAAGCGTGCAGCGCGGATTTCCGCGCCTGCTCCGGCACGGCGGGCGCGGCGGACTTTATCGAAAAAGCGCCCCACGCCTCCGACGGCGTTGACGTCATTCGGGAGCTGAACGCGTCGAACACGCGGTTTCAGGTCCTGTACTGGCTCGCCGTGATCCTCACGGTCAGCTTGCTCAGATTTCTCGTCGGCTGGAAGCTCAGCTGGGTCATCGCCGTCGCCGCCGGCATATTGTCCACACCGATCAGTAAGCAACAGCAAAGATTGAAATATGCCTCGCTTATTAAGAGTCTTAAAAAATAAATCCGGCGTCAAAAAAATGAGCGGCAACGCTCATTTTTTTGACGCCGATTTGATAAAAAGCGGCATGTCGTATTCGTCCTTCCCGTTTTCAACGAAGCCCAGCGACTTCCAGAAACGTACGGACGCCTCCTTCGTGCTGTTGATCTCATAGTATTTTGCGCCGTCAGCTTTCGTGTACCGTTCCAGCGCCTCGAAGCAGAGATGGCCCGTGCCATGGCCCCGATAGGGCGGGAAGACCCAGAAGTCGAGAATGAAGCATTTGCCGTCCTCGCTCTGATAGGTGTTGAACTGCGCCGCGCCGATCCTTTCACCGTCGCGGACAAAGTAGACCATGTGGTGCCGGTCGACCTCCCGGAGCATGTGCGCGCGGATGACGCCGCGGTACTCCTCGCCCGCGAAGTATTCCCGGTCCTCTTCGTCCTCAACGATCCCGTCGTCTATGAGATAGGGCAGGTGTATGTCCCAAAACTCGTCGATCTGCTCGACCGGTATCTCCTGAATCGAAATCATATGCATCCTCCATTTTGCCGCGTTAATTACAGGTATACAGCCGATGGAAACCTGAGGTTGCGCGGATATTTTGCGGTAAAAATCGATATGCAACTTCAGGTTGGTGGTCAAATCGCGCGGCGTCTGCTACGATCACAGCTGTACAGCATTCGTATAGCACAGGTTCGCCCCGGAATGCAATATACAGCATTGACAATTCCGTGGAATGCCGATATAAATTCTTTGGGGGGAATGGCGATGGATTTGAAAAAACGGCTTCTTCGCAAACCGGGAACGACCGTCCTGTGGCTCGTCCTGACGGCGCTCATGGCGGCGTTTCTGACGACCGCGGCGGCATTGAGCATATCCGCCTCCCGGCTCGCAAGCTCTCTCGACGAGAGCCACACCGCGATCGCGGTGCGGACGAACCGCGCCGTGACCCGAAGGATCGAGGGCGGGCAATACGTTTGGGACACCTCCGAGCGCGTGCTTACGCAGGAGGACAAGGACTGGCTGGAATCGCTCGATTCGGTCAAGGCGGTGCGCGTCCACGCGCTCTGCGGCGGCACAAGCCCGGATTTTGAGCCGCTGCTCGGCTTGAAACGGGAGTTTTCCTGGCGCGGCAGCGGGGACGAAACGGCATACTTCAACGCGATTTTTGCCGGGACTGTGGTGAGCGTGCGTTCGCTCGGCGCCAACGTGACCCAACTTGGCGTTGCCACGGAGGAGGTCTGCGCGCTCCACCCAGAGTACAGCCCCGTGCTCTACACACAAAGCCCGGACAACGTGAATTACCTCATTGTAAAGTCTTACTATCAGCAGGGCAAGGCGCCGGAGGGCGACGTGATGGCGGACTACTTCCGCGAGGGCGAGCGTTACATTCTCAGCGGCGAGCTCTATGCCGCACGCTCCGAGCTGATGCTGGGCATGAGCGGAAGCGTCTGGACGCCGACTCTCTATCTGTTCGCACCGATCGAGCAAGACGGAATGCTGGTCGGCGACGCGACGGGCTTTCCCCTTGCACAGCGGCTGGACGGCGACGCGGAGACCTTCATCGCGTCGCATCCGATCTGGCAGGAGTACCGCGACGCGCTCGAGCGCCAGCTCCACAGCCTGCCCGTGGTCGGCACGGAGCGGCTGGAAAGCCTTTATATGTTCGTCAAAAACGACGCGCGCATCATCGAGGGGCGCAGCTTCACGCAGGAGGAGTACGAGACCGGCGCGCGCGTCATGGTCATCTCGGAGGGCGAGGCGCAGAAGCACGGCGTTTCCGTGGGCGACACGGTGCGCATGAGCCAGTTCCGCTGCGATCATGCGTGGAACGACTCGACGGATCTGCACGCATGGACCGGCATGCTCAACCGCCCGTCCGTGGGCCGGATGAAGGAGATCCGTCCAGAGGCGGAGGGCGAGGAATTTACCGTCGTCGGCGTCTACCGCATGACGGATTACTGGCCGGAGGGCTCCTATGACTTCACCGCCGACACGGTGTTCATTCCCCGCAAGGCGCAGATTTCGGACGCCTTCGGGCCGGAGAGCGAGGACATCTACGGCGTCTACCTGAGCGTGGAGCTGGTGAACGGCAAGCTGGACGATTTTCGCCTCGCCGTCGCGCAGTCGAAATTTGCGGGACAGTTTTTCGCCGTCGAGCAGGGCTTTGAGCAGGTGCAGAAGAACCTCAACGGCCTGACCTTCTCCGCGCAGCGGCTTTTGTGGATCGCCGCGGGCGCGTGGGGGATTTTCCTCCTGCTGTACCTTTTGATGTATCAGAGCGCGCAGCGGCGTAATCTGGGCGTGATGCGCTCGGTGGGCGCGTCGCCGCGCGAGGCGGCGGGCTACCTCTTCTCAAGCGGCGCGCTGGTCGCTGCCGCGGGGACGGCGCTCGGGACCCTTTTGGGCGGCGTTGCGCTGCGCGCGGCGCAAAACGCGGTGCTCGCCGACGTGCTGGAACAGGTGGGCGGCAGCGCGTTCAGCGGCGGCATGGCGATCTCAGAGGAAGCGCTTGCGGACATGGTCCTGTCCAACGGCCTTTCCATACAGCAGCTTTTGCTTCTCGCCGCGGCGCAGCTCGCCGTCATGTGTCTTATGATGTGGATACAGGCGCGGCGGCTTGCCGGTCAGGCGCCGAGAACGCTGATGGGGGTGTGAGCGTGGACAGCTTTATGATAAAACGCCTGCTGCGCCGTCCCTGGCTCAGCCTGCTGGCGCTGGTAATCAGCGCCATGCTCTGCGCGGCTCTGTGCTATCTCTCCGGCTATCTGGACGCCGAGCGCGCGCGGCTCGCGGAGATTCGGGACAGCTACGACATTTTGTGCGTCGTGTCGGACGTGGGCGGCACAAAGACCGACCAGCTCGGCATGAGCCGCGTGTATTCCGACTTCATTCTCGACAAGGATGAGGGCATCGGCGCGTATATCCGCGATTCGCGCATGGTCAAGTCCTTCGGCTATATGTCCGAGCTCGGCGGCGGAGACCTCGTGGGTGTCAGCAGTCCGCGCTGCGTTGCCGCGCTCGACGAAAGCATGGGCGGCAGTTATGAAGCGCCGGAGGGCTTCTTCGCGAGCGAGGAGTATATCTGCCTTGTCCCGCAGAACAGCTACGACGCCTATGCCGGGCGGAGCGTTGTGCTCCAGCTGACGGACAGCGCGGGCGCCACGCCGCAGTATCCCTACGGGAACGGACACGGCGAGATCGAGTTCAAGGTCGTCGGCTGGTATCACGGCGAGGGCTCGGAGCTCTATATGCCCTATCCCGCCTCACAAAAGCTTGGCATGCGGCTTTCTGGCTTTGAGACCACCGACGCCGCGTCCTTCCTGGTCGCGGACAACGCGCACATCGAAGAGCTGATCGCCGTGGCGGCGCCCATGCTCAGCGAGGTGGACCCGACGGAACTCGCGCCCAAGGGCAGGTTTGGATTCACCATCTATGACGAGCAGTATCGCGCCACGCTCGCGGCGATGGAGCAGAACATCCGGCGGCTCGCCTATCTCTTGCCGCTCATCACCCTTTTGAGCCTTGGCGCGGGCTTTCTGGTGGGCTTCCTCGCCACGCGCGGCGAGATGCGGACCTACGCCCTGATGCGGAGCATCGGCGTGACGCGCCGCCAGCTCTTTTTTGGCGTGCTTGCCGAGCAGATGCTTTTGCCGCTGCTTGCGGCGCTTGCCGTCAGCGCGGCGATGCGCCAGCCGGTCTTTGCTTTGGTGTTTTTGATCTGCCACGCAGTGGGCTGCGGCCTTGCGACGGCACGCTCGGTGCTCGTTGCGCCGAGCGCGATCCTGCGGGAACAGGAGTGAGGGGAGAAGACGATGGAACTGTTAAAAGCGGAAAACGTGTCGTTTACCTATCAGAACAAATACCAGACCGTGCACGCGGTCAAGCAGGCGAGCTGCTCGTTCGAGCCGGGCAGGACCTATGCCATCGTCGGCAAATCCGGCAGCGGAAAGACGACTTTTTTGAGCCTGCTCGCCGGATTGGAGCTGCCCACCGGGGGAGACGTCTTCTTTGAGGGCCGCTCCACGCGCGACATGGACTGCGACGCCTACCGCCGGGACCACGCGGCGGTCATCTACCAGAGCTACAACCTGTTTCCGCTGCTGACGGCGGAGGAAAACGTGCTCTATCCGCTCAAGCTGAAAAAAGTGCCGAGGGCGGAGGCGCAGGAGCGCGCGCGGGCGCGGCTCACGGAGGTCGGCATCCGGGAGGAGGAATTCGCGCGTTTCCCCTTGCAGCTCTCCGGCGGGCAGCAGCAGCGTGTCGCCATCGCCCGCGCGCTCGCGGCGGGCAACAGGCTCGTGCTCGCGGATGAGCCGACCGGCAATCTGGACGTCGGCAGCGGCGAGCAGGTGGTCGACATTCTGGTGCGCCTCGCGCACGAGGACGGCTGCGCCGTCGTCATCATCACGCACGATCTGGACATTGCCGCGCGGATGGACGAGGTGTTCACGATGCGGGACGGCGTGCTGGTGCGCGGCGATTGACGGTAAAGACAAACGGTTCAGACCGGCCCTTGCAGAAAGGGCCGGCCTGAGCCGTTTTTTGCAGTAATTCAGTTTGCTTCGAACAGGGAAGCGTGGTACGCATCCAGCTCCGCGAGCAGGGGCGACATGCCCGCCAGCTCGCTTGCCTTTCTGGTCTCGATGCGGATTTTTTCTCCACTTTCGTAGTCGGCGGAAAGGATCAGCTCCAGCGTCTCCGCGTCCGGCTCCCCGTCAGCGCCCGGCCCCATGCCGAAATAGCCTGCGTCGTGGTTGCCGTAGTTATCGGCGGCGTGGTCGTACCAGCTGAAATTGTACCTGCGGACGAGGTCGTACTTTGCCAGGATCGCGGTGATCTGCTCGTAGTAATCCGCCGGAAACGGGACGTATGCCTTGCTCTCGCCGTCGTCCCGGCAGAGCAGATGCGCCTCGCCGGAAACGGCGAGCTCCGCGCTGACGTCGACGCCCAGGTATCGGAAATAGCGCTCGTCTTCGGTATATTCGACGCGGAAATCCACGACCTGAGAGTCCTCCTTCGGATAGAGGGAATCGTCGCCCTTTTCGGCAAACCAGAGCGCGAACGCGTCGTAGAACGCCTCCGCCCATTCCGCGAAGGGATCGTTGTCCGTCGTGAAGGCGAGCGTCTCGCCCGAGGCGTAGCGCACGTTCAGCCCGCCCGGGCGATACTCCGGCGCAAGGCCTGCGGTGACGCGGTAGACGCCGTTCCAGGAGGCGAGTTTATACCGGTCGACGATCTCCTGCAATGCCGTCAGCAGCGCGCCGTCGGCGGGACAGCTGATCCCAAGGACCTCCTCGGACGCCGTCAGTACGCCCTGCGCGTCGGGCTTGACCGTGAAATGGAAGGAGTTGTCCCTCTGCTCTGATTTCCAGCGGGTCTCCAAAAGAAAGGAAGCGTCAAGCTCTGCGATATCTTTGGATGTAATCGTCTTGGGCGCATTGTAATCCGTCCGATTCGTCACCCCGCCGCTGATGGGCTCCTCCGGCGGCGCCGCCGCGGGCTTTTTGCACCCGCCGAGCCCAAGGAGCGACAGGAGACAGAGAAGCGCTGCCATAATACGCCTGCCTTTTCGCTTGTTCATCTGCCAAACCCTCCGATTTTCCGGCCTGCCTGCACTGCCTGCCGCCCGCTTTTTTCGCGGGCGGCAGATCTCTTGCAAGCATTATACCATAAAACGCGGGCTTGCGCATCTTTTTTATTGCCGCGTCTCACCGCCGCTGACGATGGCGTAATACGCCTTTGCCGTGCCGCGGTAGACGAACACGTAGAACAGCCCGAAGGCGAGGAAGCAGGCGGCGTTGGTCAGAATGAGCAGAGGCATGTTGTTCACGCCGAAGATGCGGAGGATCTTCTGCACGAA
>SVKP01000064.1 GCA_015068395.1 Oscillospiraceae bacterium | reverse complement strand
CGCGATACCGATGGTCGCGGTGGTCGTCCAGGACGAGCCGCACGCAAGGCCAACCACCGCGCAGAGTATGCAGCCGATGGGCAGGAAGGTCTTCGGGGTCAGCAGATCCAGTCCGTAGTAGATCAGCGCGGGGATCGTGCCGGAGATCATGAACGAGGAAACCAGAAGACCGACGGTGCAGAGGATCAGGACCGCCTCCAGAGAAGCGCTCAGACGCTCCAGCATACCGGCGAGCATGTCCGAAAAGCTGTGGCCGCAGAAATAGCCGACCGCGCAGGCGACGATGATCGAGCAGATCAGCGGCATGTGCGCGGCGTCGTAGTTCTCGCCCTTGTCGATGCCGAAGACGTAGATCATCAACGCCATCATCATCAGGATGGGCAGCAGCGCTTCCCAAATTTTCGGGAGTCTTACCTTTCTTTCTTTTGCCATGAATTGATACCTCTCTCCTACTTTTTTTGCGTTTTCCGCCGCCTCGGAAGCCTTTTCCCGGATGCACCGGCGTCGCTTCCGCCGCGGCCTCTGACGCTTGTTGAGGCTATCATAGCACAGTTTATCGTTAAATTCAACAAATAAATTGCAAAAATATGAAAGAAATTTGTGTTTTATGACGATAATGCAGTAACGCATTGCTGTTTTACCGTGCTACTGCGGTTTGGCTTGACAATCCCGCCCGCAATGCGTAAAATAACGAGTAATTTGAACCGACATCGGAGGATTTTGTCATGGAAAGAATCAAACCGCGCACCCTGTCCGGCTTTATGGAGCTGCTGCCCGGCGCGCAGCTGCAAATGGATCGGATCATGGAGATCATCCGCTCCTCCTATTCGCTCTACGGCTTCACGCCGCTGGACACCCCGCTCATTGAGGCGAGCGAGATCCTGCTTGCCAAGGGCGGCGGCGAGACGGAGAAGCAGATCTACCGCTTCACCAAGGGCGACACCGATCTGAGCCTGCGCTTCGACCTGACGGTGCCGCTTGCCAAATACGTCGCGCTGCACTACGCCGACCTCGCCTTCCCCTTCCGCCGCTTCCAGATCGGCAAGGTCTACCGCGGCGAGCGCGCCCAGCGCGGCCGCTTCCGCGAGTTCTATCAGGCGGACATTGACGTCATCGGCGACGGACAGCTGGACATTGCGAACGACGCCGAGATCCCCGCGATCATCTACACGGTGTTCTCGCGTCTGGGGCTCAGGCGCTTCCAGATTCGCATCAACAACCGCAAGGTGCTCAACGGCTTTTACGCCATGCTCGGGCTCACGGAGAAATCCGGCGAGATCATGCGCGCGGTGGACAAGCTGGAGAAGATCGGCGCCGACGGCGTGCGCGCGGTCCTGACGGACGAGCTGTCCCTCACCGCGGCGCAGGCGGACGACATTCTCTCCTTCACGGCGATCCACGGTACAAACGATGCCGTGCTCGCCTCGCTCGAGAGCTACCGCGGCAGAAATCCCCTGTTTGACGAGGGGCTGGACGAGCTGGCGACGGTGGCGAAGTACCTCGGCGGCTTCGGCGTGCCGCAGGAGAACTTCGCGGTCGATTTGACCATCGCGCGCGGCCTGGACTACTACACCGGTACCGTGTACGAGACGGCGCTGCTCGACCACCCGGAGATCGGCTCGGTCTGCTCCGGCGGGCGCTATGACAACCTCGCCGAGTACTACACCGACCGCCAGCTCCCCGGCGTGGGCATCTCCATCGGCCTGACGCGGCTTTTCTACGTCCTCGGCGAGCAGGGCATGCTCAACCCGGACGCGCCCGCCGCGCCCGCCGACGTGCTGATCCTCCCGATGACCGACGACCTGTCCGCCGCCGTCTCGCTTGCGACGAGCCTGCGCGCCCGCGGCCTGCGCACACAGCTCTACACCGAGGCGAAGAAGTTCAAGGCGAAGATGAACTACGCCGACAAGCTGGGCGTCCCCTTCGTGCTCTTCCTCGGCGAGGACGAGATCAACTCCGGCGTCGTGAGCTGCAAGAACATGCGCAGCGGCGAACAGGAAAAGCTCTCCCCCGACGCCGCCGCCGACCGCATCGAGGCATTCGTCAAGGGCCAGCTCAGCACCGCGCCCATCATCGAGAAATAACTGCTTAATGAATCCGCCCCGGAGAAAACTCCGAGGCGGATTTATTTTTGGTTATTTACTTGTCTTCGTTTCGCTGTTTCAGCCGCTCGAGCACGGACTGATAGCCTCCGGCACCATAGTTCAGGCAGCGGTTGACGCGCGTGATCGTGGTGGAGGAAACGCCGATTTCCTGCGAGATCTGCGAAAAAGTTCTCCCCTCGTACAGCTCCTCCGCGACCCGATAGCGCTGCGTCATGGCAAGGATCTCGCTGAAGGTGCACAGGTCGTCAAAAAAGCGGTAGCATTCCTCCACCGATTCGAGTGAAAGGATCGCCTGAAACAGGTGCTCGGTCTCCTCCGATTTCATCTTGCTTTCGTACATTATCCTATCCTCCATTGTTCCCGCAGACGGTTGGCCCGTCTTATATCGGTATACTATGTTACCACAGTATACCGCAAGTATCAGTATACATTAAAGATGGGTTTTGTCAATTCCCTTGCATCGACAAGTATCATCCGGCACGCGCGATTTTTGCTTGCAATTGCGCGCAAGTCTGCTATAATGGGCTTGCAAAAATTTTTTTGCCGCCTAAAATTTTTTATGATTTGTGGCAAATACAGGAGGGAGAACAGCATGGAACAACTTTTTAAGCTCAAGGAAAACGGCACCACCGCGCGGACCGAGATCCTCGCGGGGCTCACCACGTTCATGACGATGGCGTACATCATTGCCCTGAACCCGAACCTTCTGACCGACTTCGCCGTCGGCACGCCGCTTTGGAACGGTGTATTTCTCGCGACCTGCCTTGCCTCCGCGCTCGGCACCGCCTGCATGGCGTTTCTCGCCAACAAGCCCTTCGTCATGGCGCCCGGCATGGGCCTCAACAGCTTCTTCGCGGTCATCGCCGGCAACATCGCCGCGATGACGAACACGGACTACGTCAACGCCTTTCAGGCGGCACTGTGCATCATCCTGGTGGAGGGCATCGTGTTCATCTGCCTGAGCGTGCTGAACATCCGCGAGAAGATCGTCTACGCGATCCCGGTCGGCGTGCGTCTGGGCATCGGCCCCGCCATCGGCCTGATGCTGATGAACATAGGCTTCGGCTCCAACGCCGGCGTGCACTTCTCCACTTTCTTCGCCATGCGCGACTTCTTCGGCGCCATGACCCCGAGCGTCTTCAAGAAGACGATCGAGGAGGCGGGCGGCAACTACTCCGAAATGGTGCTCACGGTCATCACGATGTTCGTGGGTCTCTTCGTCATCATCCTGCTCGCGAAGAAGGGCGTCAAGGCCGCGGTGCTGCTGGGCATGCTCGCCGCCTCCGGCGTCTACTGGCTCGGCGAGGCGGCGGTGCTGCACGTCAACCCCTTCGCCTCCCTCGCCACGGCGAGCTTCATCCCGCCGTTCCACGACATGGTCGCGACCACGCTCTTCAAGTTTGACTTCTCGCACTTTTTCAGCATTGGCTGGTTCACCGCCATTACGCTGATTATCACCTTCTGCATGATCGACATGTTCGACACCATCGGCACGCTGGTGGGCACCGCGTCCCGCGCGGGCATGACGGACAAGGACGGCAGCATGCCCAACATGAAAGAGGCGCTGCTCTCCGACGCCATCGGCACCGTCGCCGGCGCCTGCTCGGGCACAAGCACCGTCACCACCTTTGTCGAGTCCGCCTCCGGCGTCGAGGCGGGCGGCCGCACCGGGCTGACGGCGCTCACGAGCGCGGCGATGTTCCTCGCCTGCATCTTCATCGCCCCCATCGCGGCGATCATCCCCGCCCCCGCGACCTCCGCGGCGCTCATCTACGTCGGTATCCTGATGCTGCAAGGACTGCAAAACATCGACTTCAACGACATCGACCAGATCGTCCCCGTCTGCATTATGCTGCTCGCGATGCCCATCTCCGGCTCCATCGGCCACGGCATCGGCCTTGCGATGATCTCCTACACGGTCATTAAGGCATTCTCCGGCAAGGCGAAGGAGGTCTCGGCGCTGACCTATGTGATCTCGGCGCTGTTCCTCGTCAAGTTCTTCGCGGTCGTTTGAGCCGCGTCCCCGCGGAACAAATCTCTCCGGCAAGGCGTCAAATGCTTTGCCGGAGAGATTTTATCGTATATGCAATATTTGCGCTTACTTTGTCTTGCCGAAATGCTCCACGGGGTCTATAATCGATGCAGACGGTAAAGGAGAACGGCAATGCAAGGTGCAATTTTTGACATGGACGGCCTGCTGATCGACTCTGAGCGGATCTGGCAGAGCCAATGGCGCGCCATCGCCGCCGAGCGGGGGATCACGCTGCCGGACAGCTTTCCCGGCGAGATCTGCGGCACGGCGGGCGCGCGAACGCTGGAGGTGCTCCGCCTGCGCTTCCAAACCGAGGACGCGCAGACGGTGCGTGATGAGTGCGCGCGGCGCGTCCACAAGCTGGAGGAGAACGGCGTCCCCCTCAAGCCGGGCGCGCGGGATATCCTCACGGGCCTGCGCGCGGCGGGCTGGCGCGTCGCAGTGGCGAGCAGCAGCCCGATGGACATGATCCGGCACAATCTGTCGCTGGACGGGATCGACGGGTATTTCGACGCGCTGGTCTCCGGTCAGGAGGTGGCGAACGGCAAGCCCTGGCCGGACATTTTTCTGCGCGCGGCGGAAAAGCTGGGGCTTGCCCCGGAGGAATGCTACGTTCTGGAGGACAGCCTCAGCGGGGTTGAGGCGGGCTGGCGCGCCGGCTGCCGGACGATCATGGTGCCCGACCTCATGCAGCCCACCGACGAGGCGCGCGCCAGATGCTTCCGCATCTGCCGGGACCTCAACGAGGCGTGGGAGACGATGCGCGCATGAAGGTTCGCAAGCACATCTATTTTTCCGGGCGCGTGCAGGGCGTTGGCTTCCGCTACAGCGCGACGTATCTCGCCCGCCCGCTGGAGCTGACGGGCTGGGTCAAAAATCTCTGGGACGGGCGCGTCGAAATGGAGGTGCAGGGCGAGGAGGACGCGATCTGGAAATTCCTCTCCCAGCTGCGCGCGCAGCGCTGGATCGTCATTGACGACATGGATATCCGTGAGATGGAGACAAAGGAAGAATCGCGGTTTATCGCGATCGCATATTGAGGAGGAAGCTATATGAAAAAGATACCTTTCCTGCTGATTTGCCTGCTTGTGCTCACGCTTGCCGCCTGCGGCGGGAAAACAGCGGCGGAGCAGCCCAACAAGCAGACGGAGACGCCGCAGCAGACACAGGCCGCGCCCGCCGCGCAGCCCGCGCCGACCGACCAGACGGCGGAGCCGCAGCCCGCCGCACCCGCCGAGCCGGAGCGCCCCGCGGTCGAGAGCAACGGCGGCATGTTTGTCCGCGTGGACAACAAGGTCTGGTTCCGCCACTTTGAGGGAACGGTACTGGAGGAGCCAGAGCTCTGGGGCGAGTTCCTGTCCGTCGCGCCGAAGCTGGGCGTCAAGTCCAGGCTCTGCTATTACGACGAGACGGCCGGGACCGTCACCGAGGCGCTGGATGACGACGGCTACGGCAATATCTGGTTTGGCGTGGACGGGTTCTATCTGACCCACGTGTCCGCCGGACAGTACGGAGACATGTCGACGGCGTATTTCAAATCGCTCGACGGCACGGACACCCAGCTGGACGAGGGCTACCTCATGGGCGTTTCGGATAACGGACGCTTTGCGGCGGTTTCGACGATGGGCCCGCCGCAGGACCACCCCGCTCTGGTCGTCTTCGAGGGGACGCAGAGGGTCCGCTCGATCCCGCTCAGCAACCGCTGGTCAACCTACTGCGCCCTGGCGGACGACGGCTCGCTGGTCTATCTCCGGGACGAGGACAAGCTCACCGTCTGCGAGCTGGACACGTCCGAAAACGAGCTCATCCTCGGCGTGCTGGAGCCGCCAGAGTATGGCTTCGGCTGGGAGCTGGAGCAGTGCCTGATCGTCGGCTCGGACGTCTGGTGCGTCTTCGGCGCCTATGAGGGCACGGGGCATTTCCTGTGCGACGTTCTCTGCGTCCGCATGAAGCTGGGCGTTGCGAGCAGCATGGAGACGGTCGAGCTCGAGCTGACGGACGCTGACTATCCCTATGTGCCGCAGCTCTATAAGGGTCAGGACGGCAGCGTGCAGCACGCCGAGTACCTCAAGGGCGACCTGTACACCGAATACGACACCGGCAACCTGATCTGGCACGACACCCCCGAGCACGGGACCCTGCTGACCCCCGCATTCCTCTACGGCAGCGGCTACAGTCAGGAGGAGTGCCGGATCATTCAGGCGAAGGAGTCGATCGGCGACGCGGCGTACCTGATTATCGCGCAGGCGTTCCACGACGCGGAGAGCGACGTCGGCTGGCGCATGAGCTATCGCATGGGCGAGCTGTACTATGTGCGCGTGCCGCTGCACGAGGAGGCCGAGCCGGAGACGCTAATCGGGCCGGAGCTTGTCGTTGCGCCGTCTGACGAGAGCGTTTACCGCGGCTTTGTCGGCACCTGGGTGCTGTACGCTACCGAGGTCGAGGGCGATCGGAGCGACGAACTGCCCGAGGGTACGTTCGAGTACATCGACTTCCGCGAGGACGGCACGGTGCTGATTAGCGGCACGGAGTACGAAAACGAGTTCCACGCGATGGAGGTCCTGCCGACAAACGGCGTGAGCAGCGGCGCAAGCCCGTACGGCCTCCTGTTCACCGGCGGCGCGAACGACGACATGCTGTGGACATACTTTGAGAACGACTCGCTGGTCGGCACGCTGATGATCCACTTCAACGTCGACGGCGGCACGGATTCCTACTCCCGCGTCGGCTTCTACAGGGAATCGGTGGGCTGATGGAATTTGAAACGATCATTCGCGGCGCGCGGGTGCTGGACGGCACCGGCGCGCCCGCCTTTGCGGCGGACGTCGCGATCCAAAACGGCAGGATTGCCGCCGTCGGCGCGCTTGAAAGCGCGGCGGCGCGGGAGACCGTCGACGCGGCGGGGCGCTGCCTGACGCCGGGATTTATTGACGTCCACCGCCACGCTGACGCCGCGCTTCTGCATGAAGCATTCGGCGAGGCGGAGCTGGCGCAGGGACTCACGACCGTCATCGACGGGAACTGTGGGCTTTCGCTCGCGCCGATCGCCGCCGCGCACGGGGACGAGGCGGCGGCATATCTCGCGCCGATCCTCGGCGACCTCCCGGACGCGCTGCGCTTTCCCTCGCTGGAAGCATATCGAAAGGCCGCGGACGCGGCGCGCCCCGCGCTGAACCATGGGATGCTCGTCGGCATGGGCACGCTGCGCGTCAACGCGGCGGGCTTCGCGGACGGCAATCTTGACGGCGAGGCGCTGCGCGCGCTGCACCGCGAATTGGAACGCGCGCTCGCGGACGGCGCGCTGGGCGTCTCTCTGGGGCTCGGCTACGCGCCGGAGTGCTTCTATTCCACGCAGGGCCTGCTGCGCGCGCTCGAGCCGCTGCGCGGCGGCACAGTCCCCGTGGCGGTGCACATGCGGCAGGAGGGCGAGGGCGTCGTGGAGGCGCTGCGTGAGATGCTGTTCGTCGCGCGCACGCTCCGATTCCCGCTGGAGGTCAGCCACCTCAAGTCCATCGGCAGGATCGGCTGGCGCAAAAACGTGCCGGAGATGCTGCGTCTGATCCGCGAGGCGCGTGAGGACGGCGTCGACGTCGCCTGCGACGCCTATCCCTACCCCTACGGCTCGACGCAGCTGATCCACGTCCTCCCTCCCGAGTTCCAGCGCGGCGGCACGGAGGCGCTGTGCGCGGCGCTTGCGGACCCGGCGGCGCGGCGGGAGATGCGGCGGCGCATGGAGACCGGCGCGGACTTTGAGAACATCACACACCTCGTCGGCTTCGAAAACGTGTATGCCACGGCGCTGCGCCGGGAGGAAAACCTCGTCTTTGAGGGCATGAATCTTGCGCAGATCGCGGAGCGCATGGGAAAGGACCCTTATGACGCGCTGTTCGACCTGCTCGCCGCCGAGCGCTGCGCCCCGGCGATGATCGACTTTATCTCCGACGAGGCGGACGTGGCGGAGATCCTGCGCACGCCGTTTTCCGGCGTGATCTCCGACGCGACCTACCCCGCCGCCGGTCTGCCCCACCCGCGCGTATACGGCACGTTCGTGCGGCTGTTTGAAAAATACGTGCGCGGCGAGGGCGTGCTGACGATGGAGGACGCGGTCTACCGGGTCACAGGGCGCGCGGCGGAGCGCTTCGCGCTGACGGGCAAGGGACGGATCGCCGTGGGCGCGGACGCGGACCTGTGCCTGTTCTCGCCGGAGAAGCTGCACGAGCCGGGGACCTTTGCGGACCCAAGGCGTCTCGCCGAGGGCATGGACATGGTCTGGGTGAACGGCGTACTCGCCCTGCGCGACGGGAAGCGGACGGAAATCCGCGCGGGAAAAACCCTGCGCCCCTGCCGCAGAATTCCATAAATCTGTTGCAAAATATAGGTTTTGTGGTATGATACCTTCCATCAAGCCACTGGGAGCAGAAGGAGGGAACCCACACGGAGATTGAACGCAAATGGCACATGCCGCAGCCGCCGGAGCTGCCGGAGCGCACACACACGAGGATCGCGCAGAGCTATCTTTCGCTGACGCCGGAGGTTCGCATTCGGAAGTATGAGGACCTGGCGGGCGATACGCCGGCGAGCTATGACCTGACGCTCAAATCGGAGGGCACCATCGCGCGCGAGGAAATCATCAAGCCGCTGACAGCGGAGGAATACGCGATCCTCCTTCGCATGGGCGGCGATCTGCCGCCCATCGTCAAGGAACATCGGACCTATGAGTATCAGGGGTTTGTTCTGGAATTCTCCTCCGTCGACGCGGAGCGGCCCGAGGGCTTCACCTACGCCGAGGTCGAGTTCCCGACGCTGGAGGACGCGCGCGCGTTCGAAGCCCCGGACTGGTTCGGCGAGGAAACCACCGAGCAGCAGGGCTTCCGCATGAAGAGCTACTGGAAAAAGACGCGTCTCGATAGTTGACATAATTTTTTGTATATTTTTCAAGCCTTGGAATATACAATAATATTTGGAGAGTGATTGACATAACCTGTTTTCTTACCAGCTCGCCCACCATGCGTTTTGAGAACGTCCTGAACCCGGACAACCGCTTTGTCGACGAGCTCCGGGCATGCGTGCCCGCAAGCTGTACCGCGCTGTTCATCTGCTCGGAGCCGCACGACCGCATTACGACCGTTAAATTCGCGCTGCTCTTCCGCGACTGTCTGGAGAGCGCAGGCTTTACCTTCCGCGCGTATGACGTTCTGGACGGGGAGAACCAAAGCGATGCCGAAGAGCTGGTCCGTCACGCGGAGCTGATTATTCTGGGTGGCGGGCACACGCCCACGCAGAACCGCTTCTTCCGGGAGATCGGCCTGCGCGAGCTGCTCAAGAGCTATCAGGGCGTGCTTCTGGGCATCAGCGCGGGCTCGATGAACTGCGCCGAGGTCGTCTACGCGCAGCCCGAGGAGGTGGGTGAGGCGGTCGATCCCAACTATGAAAGGTTTCTTCCGGGCCTCGGCCTGACGGACGTGATGATCCTGCCGCACTATATGCCGCTGCAGTATCACGTTCTGGACAACCTGCGCACCATCGAGGACATCGCTTTCCCCGACAGCATGGGGAAAAAGTTCTATGAGCTGGTGGACGGCAGCTATCTCCTCCTTCGGGACGGGAAACAGGAGCTGCGCGGAGAAGCGTATCTGATCCAGGACGGAGGGATGACCCAAATCAGCCGTCTGGGCGAAACCGTGATGCTTTGACCATCCGCATATGAGCAAAGGGAGACCGCTTCCCAACGGAAGCAGCCTCCCCTTTTTATGCTCTTTTTATTGAATCAGCGCAGCCAGCAGCAGCGTCTCGACGTCTGTGGACGAAAGCCGCAGCGTCTCGCCCGCGGCGTGCTCGGCAAGGGCCGACTCCCCCGCCGCGACGCGCAGCTCCTTCCCGCCGCAGCGGACCGTGCAGCTGCCCGAAGCGCAGTAGAGCAGCGCGGTCTCCGGGCAGACAAGCGCCGCGCCGTCCGCGCCGACGCGCAGCGACTGCATCGTGCCCTCTGCCCTGCCCTTGCGAAGCATGAGGTTGAAGTCCGTGCAGCGGCCCCGGGAATGGGTGTCGTCCGCGCCGTCGAATTCGTGCACGTTGCCGGGGTGCAGCGTCAGCTCCGCCCCGCCGTTGTGGCGCAGCGTCATGTCGCCGCGCACGGTCGAGATAAAGCGGCGGTAGTCCGGCAGCGCCGTGAAGTCGGATTCGTCCAGCTCCACCGTCGCGCTGCTGACACGCCAGAGGAAATCCCGTTCGGCGTAGACCGCCCCGGCCGGGGCAATGGCAAGCTGCGTCGTCGAGCCGCCGGACCATTGCGTCGTAACGTAATCGGCGGGCGTGAGCAGCGTCAAAACAGGCTCCACGGCGGTTTACTCCTCGCCCTCGATCATGGAGACGATCTTGGCAAAGCCGGCGTCGGCAAGCGGCAGCGCGCGCTCAAGCAGCGCCTCGCCGCGCTTGCGGTACTCCTCGGCAAAGGCGCGGTCCTTCAGGGAGCCGATGTTGATGAGCACGTTGAGCCACGCGCCCTGCAAGCCCGTCTTGAGGCTCAACAGCGCGACGCCGAGGTCGCTGGCGGAGGTGTCGTTGAACCCGCGCTCCTGCAGCGAGGCGGCGAGGGCGATGCCGTCGGCGCAGAGCTCCATCATCTCCATCGGCGTCTTGGTGCAGCCCTTGAGCCCCTCCTGAATGGCGGCGGAGCGCGCCGCCTTCTGCTCGTCGGTGTCCTTGGGCATGCCAAACGCGTCGCTGACGACGTTGAACGCCTCCGTGTCGCGGTCCATCACGTCCAGCAGGCGCGCCTTGAGGTCCACGCCCTTCTTCTCGACCTCGGCGGCATATTCGGCATATTCGGCGTACTTCTTCCGCCCCTGCGTGAGGCAGGCGACCATGGCGGTCAGCGCCGCGCCGATCGAACCGGCGAGCGCCGCGACGGAGCCGCCGCCGGGCGCCGGCGCATCCGAGGCAACGGTATCGACGAACTGGGTCACAGTCATATCGGCAAGCTTCATTTTTACAGCTCCTTTTTTACTGGTTCATGTCGATCAGGTGGTATTCCATGACCTGATTCTTGCAGTCGAAATCCTTCGCCTTGAGATAGAACTCGGCGCAGTCGATCATCGCCTTGGCGGGCGTCAGGCCGACGATCTCGCTCTCGATGACGGTGGTACCGTAGCGCTCGGCGAGGGACTTTATCATCTCATAGACGACGTAGAGCGGCGTATCCTCGAAGTTCACCATGTTCATCGAGACCTGGGCGATGCCGCGGTCCTCAAGCATGAAGCCCATCGCCTTGCAGCTGCGGAAGCCGCCGGAGGAGCCGCGGATGACCTTGGCGATCTTCTTGGCGATCTCGACGTCGGAGGTGGCAAGGTTGCAGTTGAACGCGATGAGCGGCATGCGCGCGCCGATGGCGGTGATGCCGGCGGTCGGGTGGATCCTGCGCTCGCCGAAGTCGGGCGCCCAGTCGGGCTCAAGCAGCTTTTCAGGCATGCCCTCGAACTCGCCCTTGCGGCAGGTGGCGAGGTTGCGGCGCTCGGGGCGCGTCGCGCTGTCCTCATACAGGAAGGAGGGGATCTGCAGCTCGTCCCAGATGCGCTGGCCGAGACGCTTGGACATCTCGACGCATTCCTCCACGCTCACGTCCATCTGCGGGACGAAGGGGATGACGTCGGTCGCGCCCATACGCTTGTGCTCGCCCTTGTGCTTTCTCATGTCGATGCGCTCCGATGCGACCTTGGTGAGCCGGAAGCTGACCTCCTCGATCGCCTCGGGGGAGCCGACGAGCGTAAAGACGCAGCGGTTGTGGTTGCCGTCGGTCTGCGCGTCGAACAGCGTGCAGCCGGGGACGCTGTTTGCGGTCTCGACGAGCGCGTTATAGGTCGCCTCGTCCTTTTCCTTGCTGCAACTGAAATTGGGGATGCATTCCACGAGCCTTGCCATGGTCAAATACCTCCTAAGAAATATAAAAAGATTGTTTTGGAACCCCTGAGCACCGCCCATTATAGCGCAAAGCGCCGCGTGCGTAAACAGCTTTATTTTGCTTTTTCCCGCGAATCGCTTTGCTTTTTTTGCCGATTTCGGCGCAAAGGCGGCGCTCCGAATTTTGGAGCGCCGCCTCTGGTTTGGCGTGATTTGGTTTTACTTTTTGGAGGCAGGCTTCTTCACGTAGCTGACGTGCAGAAGCTTGTGCGCCTTCTTCTCGCCCATCTTTTCGAGCAGCTCCGTCGCAACGGGGTTGCGCTCGGCGCGCTTGAAGGGGGCGGAGTGGTCCGCCGCGGCAAGGCCCGCGCCGCGGTCGCGCTTGGTCTGGCGGAAGCCCTGGGGCTGGCCCGCGCCGCCGACGCAGCCGCCCTGGCAGGTCATGACCTCGACGAGGTGATAAAACTTCGTGCCCTCGTCGATCTCCCTGAGCAGCTTGCGCGCGTTCACAAGGCCGTTGACGATGGCAAGGCGGATCTCCTGATCGCCAAGATGCAGCGTCGCCTCCTTGATCGGCTCGTCGCCGCGCAGGCCCATGAACTCGATCTCACGCAGGGCGTTCTTGCTCTTGTCGGGCACGCAGTAGCGCACCACGGACTCCGCGACGCCGCCGGTCGTTCCGTAGATCATGCCCGCGCCGGAGCCCATGCCGAAGGGCAGGTCCGGAGACTCCAGCTCCACCTCATTGAGCAGGATGCCCGTCTCGCGGATCATGTCGATGATCTCACGCGTCGTCAGCACGAGGTCGACGTCAGGCATGCCGTCGTGCTTGAACTCCTCGCGCGCCGCCTCCATCTTCTTGGCGGTGCAGGGCATGATGGCGATGTGGTAGGTCCTGCGGCCGTCCTCAGCGTCCTTCGCGGCATACTTGTCGCGCAGCACGGCGGCAAACATCTGCATGGGCGACTTGCAGGTGGAGATATTGCGCAGATAGTCGGGGTTCTCGTTTTCAAGATACTTGACCCACGCGGGACAGCAGGAGGTGAACATCGGGAACGGTCCGCCCTTGGCAAGGCGCTCCTTGAATTCCTCCGCCTCGGAGATCGTGGTCAGGTCCGCGGCAAAGATCGTGTCGTAGACCTCGTCCACGCCCATGAGCTTGAGCGCGGTGACGAGCTTGTCGAGCACGTTCTGGCCCGCGGGGATGCCGAACGCCTCGCCCACGGCGACGCGGACGGCGGGCGCGATCTGGATGACGACGCGCAGCTTGGGATCGTGGATGGCATCCCACGCCTTGCCGATCTCGTCCTTGACCGTGATGGCGCCGGTGGGGCAGACCGCGGCGCACTGGCCGCAGCTGACGCACTTGGTCTCGCTGAGCTTGCGGTCAAAGGCGGGGGCGACCTGCATGCCGGAGCCGCGGTTGACGAAGTCGATGATGTTCATGCCCTGCATTTCCTCGCAGACACGCACGCAGTCGCCGCAGAGGATGCACTTGTTCGGGTCGCGGAAGATCGCGGGGCTGGACTCGTCGTACTCGGCGCGCGGGCGCGTGTCCTTGAAGCGGACGTGGTGCACGCCGAACTGCTGCGCCAGCTCCTGCAGGCGGCAGTTGCCGCTCTTCGCGCAGGTGGTGCAGTTGCAGTCGTGCGAGGCGAGCATCAGCTCGAGGATCATGCGGCGGTGCTTCAAAAGGCGCATGCTGTTGGTCTTGATGACCATGCCGTCGCGCGGCTCGAGAGAGCAGGCGGCGTCGATCTTGCCGCGCTCGTCCTCGACGATGCACATGCGGCACGCGCCGTAGGTGGAAAGATCGGAGTGATAGCAGAACGTGGGCATCTCAATGCCCGCCTTGCGAACCACGGACAGCACGTTCTTCTCGCCGTCGAAGGCGACGCGCTGGCCGTCAACAATCATAAATCCCTTTGCCATTGCGTTTACGCCTCCTCGCTGATGGCGCCGAACGGGCAGTTGCTCAGGCAGGCGCCGCATTTGATGCACTTGTCGATATCAATGGTATGAGGCTTGCGCGTCTCGCCGGAGATCGCCTCCATCGGGCAGTTCTTCCGGCACTTGCCGCAGCCCTTGCACTTGTCCGGGTCGATGACGAGGCCCTTCTTTTTGCCGTTGCAGTGCGGGCAGTGCTTGTCGCGCACGTGGGCAAGATACTCGTCGCGGAAATACTTGAGCGTGCTCTTGACAGGGTTGCACGCCGCCTGGCCGAGACCGCAGAGCGCCGCCTCGCTGATCGTCTGGGACAGCGCCTCCAGCAGATCAAGGTCCTCCATCGTGCCCTCGTTGTTGACGATGCGGGTGAGGATCTCCAGCATGCGCTTGGTGCCCTCGCGGCAGGGAACGCACTTGCCGCAGGATTCGTTCTGCGTGAAGCTCATAAAGAAGCGCGCGACTTCGACCATGCAGGTGTTCTCGTCCATGACGACGAGACCGCCGGAGCCGATCATAGCGCCGACCTTCTTGAGGGAATCGAAATCGAGCGGGAGGTCGAGATCCTTCTCGGTCAGACATCCGCCGGAGGGACCGCCAATCTGGACAGCCTTGAACTTGGTGCCGCCGCGCATGCCGCCGCCGATATCAAAGATGATCTCG
>SVKP01000063.1 GCA_015068395.1 Oscillospiraceae bacterium | reverse complement strand
GATTGCGCCGGTGCGCACCAGCGTTTCGCAGATCTCCAGCGCCTGCTCGCCGGTGTCCGGCTGGGCGATCAGCATGTCCTCGATATTCACGCCCAGCGCGCGCGCATAGGTCACATCGAGCGCGTGTTCGGCGTCGATGAACGCGACCTCGCCGCCCTGCTTCTGCGCCTGCGCCAGCACATGCAGCGCCAGCGTCGTCTTGCCCGAGGACTCGGGGCCGTAGATCTCAACGACGCGCCCGCGCGGAAGCCCTCCCACGCCGAGCGCAAGGTCCAGCGCCAGCGAGCCGGTCGAGATCGCCTCGACGTTCACCGCCGCCTTCCCGTCGCCGAAGCGCATGATGGCACCCTTGCCGTAGGTGCGCTCGATCTGCTGCATCGCCGTTTCGATCGCGCGCTTTTTCTCCTCCGCGGGCACTGCCGCCGCAGTCGCCTTGGTTGCGTTCTTCTCTGCCATGATGTCGTCCTCCAATTTTATGTCAACTAAACTTAAATACTATATCTCATCCCACAGCGTGCCGAACACCACGCGTGGGATGTCGTTGAGGTCCTTTTCCACCTGCACGTCGCCGAAGCCGCTTGCGCGCATCAGCCGCAGCACCGTGTCCGCCTGGCCGATTCCCACCTCAAAGAGCAGCCTGCCGGAGGGACGCAGCGCCTCCCGCCACAGCGCGCAGACGGCGCGGTAAAAGTCCAGCCCGTCTGCGCCGCCGTCGAGCGCGAGCCGAGGCTCGTGGTCGCGCACGGAGGTATCCAGCGTCTCAATGTCCGCCGTCGGGATGTAGGGCGGGTTGCAGACAAGGACGTCGAACTCCCCCAGCTGTCTGGACGGCTTTTCCCTTGCGTCGATCCGCATTGTGCTCACGCGCTCGGTCAGCTGATTGCGCCGGATGTTCTGCCTGCACAGCTTGAGCGCCTCCTCGTCCAGCTCGCCGAGCAGCACGCGCGCATTGGGTGCATGCTTTGCTACCGCGAGCCCGATGCAGCCGCTGCCCGCGCACAGGTCGAGCACGCGCGGCTCCGCGAAGCCCTGCGCCGCCTCGATCGCGCGTGCGGCAAGGACCTCGGTGTCCGGCCGGGGGATCAGCACCGCGCGGGAGATATCGAGCGGCACGCCGTAGAATTCCCACTCTCCGAGCAGATAGGCGACGGGCTCTCCCGCCAGATGGCGCGCAGCAAGCTCCTCCAGCGCCCGCTCCGCCTCCGGCGGAGCATACAGCCTGCCGTCGCGCACCAGCTCCTCGCGCGTCTTGCCGAAAGCCGCGCAAGACAGCTCGCGCGCCGCGCGGTCCGCTTCGAACACGCCCTTTGCGCGAAAGCGCTTGCGCAGGTTGAGATAGAGATCGTTATAGGTCAACGCCATACGCACCTCTTACCACTTGTCCTTGCCCTTTTCCGCCGGGATCACCAGCTCGATCGCCTTGATTGCCACCTCGAGCATGGAGTCGTCCGGCTCACGGGTCGTGAAGTTTTGCAGCCACAGGCCCGGCCGCGACAGGAAGCGCGTGAGCGGCGTATCATGCCCGCCGACGTAGCGGTTGAATTCATACGCCACGCCGATGATCGGGATCAGAAGCAGCAGGTGCATCGCAAAGCGCACCCAGAGGCTGCGCCATTCGACAAAGCTGAACACGACGCTGGAGATCAAAATCGAGATGATGACCACGACAAACAGGAAGCTCGTGCCGCAGCGCGGGTGAAAGCGCTTTTGCATGCGGCAGTTCTCCACGGTCAGCGGCAGCCCCGCCTCGTAGCAGAAAATCGTCTTATGCTCCGCGCCGTGGTACTGGAACACGCGCTGGATGTCCTTCTGCTGCGACACCAGCAGCATATACGCGAAAAAGATCGTCAGCTTGATGATCGACTCGATCACGTTGTGCACCGCCGCGCTCTGGATATAGGGGTCGATAAAGCCCGCCAAAAACGTCGGCAGCAGGAAAAACAGCAGGATCGTCAGCCCCAGCGACAGCACCACCGCCAGCGCGGTAATGAGCTTCTGCGCCCGCTCGTCGCTGAAATGCTTTTCGATCCAGAGGTCCAGCTTCGACGGCTGCACCGACTCGTCCTCCGGGAAATAGTCCGCCGAGAACATCAGCGCCTTGACGCCGCGCACCATGGAGTCGATAAACGTCACCGCGCCGCGGATGATGGGTACGCCGAGGATCGGGTACTTGTCCCGCACCAGCTTCAGCTCCTCCTCCTTGACGACCAGCCCCTCCGGGGAGCGCACCACGATCGCCTGCCGCCCCGGGCCGCGCATCAGGATTCCCTCAATCAGCGCCTGCCCGCCGATGCTCGTCCGAAATTTCGGCGTGCAGCTTTTTTCTTCCGTCATTGACAAATCTCCTTACCGGCTGTTATCGTAACACATCTTTTCTGAAATTGCAACAGCCGTTCTAAAATTTTTTACGAATTGCTCTTCCCAAGCGCCGACATGGGGAGAAGGATGCTGACGACCGTGCCGGTCGCGCAGTCGTCCGCGTTCGCCACCCGGAACGTGCCGCCGTGGAGCTTCACGATCTCGTCGCACACGGCGAGGCCAATGCCGCTGCCGCGCGCCTTGGAGGAGCCCTTGTAGAACTTCTGCTTGACGAAGGGCAGCTCCTCCGGCGGGATGCCCGGGCCATAGTCGCGGATACGGATCACAACGCTGCCGTCCGCCGCGCCGGCGGACACGTCGATGCGCTTGCCCGCGCCGCCGTGCTTGCAGGCGTTATCGAGCACGTTGGAAAAGACCTGCTTCATCCGCTCGCCGTCCGCCGCGATCGCGGGGACGTCCTCCTCGGGCGGGTCATAGCACAGCTCGATCCCCTCCTGCCGGAACAGCTCGCGGTAGGTATAAATCGTGTCCTCAAGCTCGGAGATCAGGTCCACCGTGTCGACGCGCAGGGTAAAGCGCCCGTCCTGGATCTTGGTAAAGTCAAGCAGCTCCTCCACCATCGCGGTCAGGCGGCGGGACTCCTTTTCGATGATGCCGAGGCCGCGCCTGGTCTGCTCCGCGTTGCCGAGGGGATCGACCGAAAGCGTCTCCGCCCAGCCGTTGATGGCGGTGAGCGGCGTACGCAGCTCGTGGGACACCGAGGAGACAAACTCCTGCTGGATCTGCTCCGCCTGTGAGATTTTGAACGACATGTCGTTGATGTTGTCGACCAGCTCGCCCAGCTCGTCCCGATAGTGGTTGTCGATGCGGATGCCGTAGCTCCCGCCGGAGATGCGGCGCGCCGCGTCCGACACAACGGCGACCGGCTCGACGACGTTGTTGATGAAAATCGCGTTGGAGAGCACGATCAGCGCGACGACCAGCAGCGCAAGCACGGCGGACGCGAGGAAGTTAAACATGATCTGGCGCTCCACCGCGCGCAGGCTCGTCACATAGCGCAGCACGCCCACGACGCGCGAGTTGAACAGCAGCGGCGAGGAGACCGAGAGGATGTTTTCCCCGGTCTGCGGGTCGCGGCCCTGAAAGGACTCGATACTGCCCCCAATCGCGGCGGTGATGTCCGGGGTCCCCGGCGAAATGCCGGCGGTCAGCCCGTAGGAGGACACCTGCACGCGCCCGTTCGCGTTGATGAACTGAAGCTCCAACTGATCCTTTTCCTCAAAGGTCTCCACCGAATAGGAGGCAAGGCGGTAATACTCGTTGTAGCTCTTCACGCCGTAGCCCGTGAAGGTGTCCGCCGCGATGCGGGCGCGCGCCTCCAGCGCGGAACGCATGCTGTTGTAGTAATACTGCGCGGAGGCGATCGTAAACACCGCCACCGCAAACATAACCAGCAGCACCACCGGCAGCACCGCGCTCACCAGCCAGCGCTGGCGCAGGCCGCGGATGCGCGGGCTTTTCCGCGCGGCGCGCGGGCTGTCCGCCATATGCTGTGCCTCCCCTCTTCCATGACCGGCGGCAGATGCGCCGTTCAGTCGATGTTCCACTTATATCCGAAGCCCCACACGGTGAGGATGTACTTGGGCTCCTGCGCGTCGTCCTCCAGCTTGATCCGAAGCCTGCGCACGTTGACGTCCACGATCTTCGCCTCGCCGAAATAGCCGTGCCCCCAGACCGTGTCCAGAATCTCCTCGCGCGCGAGCGCCTTGTCCTTGTTCTCCATAAAGAGCTTGACGATCGCGTATTCCACCTGTGTCAGCCTGACGCGCTGTCCGTTCTTTTCCAGCGTCCGGTTCGTCCGGTTGAGGCGGAACGGGGGCTGGAGCAGCACCTCGCTCTGCTGCTCCGCGGGCGCGGCGGGGACGTCCCCCATCCGGCGCAGCAGCGCGTCCACGCGCGCCGTCAGCTCCGCGGGGGAAAAGGGTTTTGTGATATAGTCGTCCGCGCCCGTCATCAGCCCCGTCACCTTGTCCATCTCCTGCGAGCGCGCCGAGAGCATAATGATGCCGATGCGCTGGTCGGTCAGGCGGATGCGGCGGCACACCTCGATGCCGTCGATCCCCGGCAGCATGATGTCCAGCAGCGCCGCGCGGGTGTCCGGGTTTGCTGCCAGCTTTTCCAGCGCTTCCTCCCCGGTCTCCGCCTCGACCACCTCATACCCCGCGCGCTCCAGATTAATCACAATGAAGCTGCGGATGCTGGATTCGTCCTCCAGTACCAATACCTTTCTCATTTTTCTCTCCTGTTGCCGATCCATCTCGGCAGCCACTCAGTTCTCGCCCGTCGTCCACTCCGCCATAATCAGGTTAAAGCTCTCGCGCAGCGTCTGCTCGTCGATCATGCCAGCGCCTTCGTAATAGATCTCCGCCGCATAGGTGATCTCCGCCTGGTTGGAAAGCAGGATGCGTCCCCCGCGGGAGGCAAGCGCCGTGCGGTTGTAGCCCGTAAAGGCATGGATCGTCAAAAACGGCTCGGGCTCCGTCCCGTCGATCCGCATAAACGTCACGGCGCTTCCGTCCGCGCTGACGGAGCGGCTAACGGTGACGTTCTGGTCCCAGCCCTCTGGCAGCGTCAGGCTCCAGCCGCCCTGCGTGTCCTGATAGGTCTCGCGCACGACCGCGGAGTCGCCCGCCGCGTCGTACTGGCGCCAGCGAATCCTGTAGTAGACCGTCCCCTCCGGGTCCAGCTGCGGGAACGGGATCGGCTCCGGCACCTCGGTCACGCCGTCCCCGTTCACGTCGGAGGGATAGAGCTCGAGGAAGCGGAACTTCTCGCCCGAAGCGCTGCTCTTTACGCTTCGCAGCGTGCCGTCCTCCGCGGTCACAATATCCACGATGGCGGCGTTGTCCTCCGCGACAGCCGTGACAAAAAGGGCGCGCCGCCCCTCCGCGAGCGTTCCCGCCGAAAAACGGCCCAGCTCTGCGATGGTGCTCGAAAGCCGCAGCGACGAGCGAAGCGCAAGCTCCGCGCCGTCCCATACATAGTAATCCGCGACCGTGCTGTTTTCCTCGTCGCTGCGCAGCACGATCACATCCTGCCGCCCGTCCCCGTCCAGGTCCTGCGCGGCATAGCGGGAATAGCCCGTGACAAGAAGCAGCTGCGGCTCAGGCGACGCGACGGAGTAGACCGCGAGATTCTGCACGTCGAGGTCGCTTCGGATACCGACCAGCAGCTCGCGCCAGCCGTCCCCGTTGAGGTCGACATAGTTGAGGCTGTAGATCGAGCTGGACGTTCCCTCCAGCACGCAGTACTGCTCGTAGCTGTCATTCACAGCGCGGAAGACGTAGATTTTCATCGGCCGCTCGTCGCTCGCGCGGCGGAAGCAGGCGACCGCCTCTTCCTCCCCGTCCCCGTTGAGGTCGACCATCTGCACGCTTTGCAGGTTGCTGCCGCTGGTGGGCGCGGCGTATTCCACGCCGCCGTCCAGCAGCGCGTCAATCAGCGTTTCCAGCGACTCATACTCCGCGGGGAGCCTCGGCAGGCGGTATAGATCGTCAAAGGAGCCGGGCATGCAGCCGCAAAGCAGCAGCAAACCGCAAAGCAGCGCCGCCAGCGCCGCCGCGCGCAGCACAGATCTCATGCCTCAGCCCCCTTTTTCAGGTTATGTACAGCCAGTATAGCACATGCGCTTGAAAAAGCAAAGAAAAAAAGCTTGCAAATTTTCCGTCCTTCGCATATAATATTTTAGGTTATTCTGAAGCCCCAGTTCAATAAGCCGGTGTGATGGAATTGGTAGACGTAGCGGACTCAAAATCCGCCGATGGCAACATCATGTGGGTTCGAGTCCCACCGCCGGCACCAAATAAGTCTGATAATTTTGATACCATTGGTATTGAAACTATCAGACTTATTTTTTTGCCCAAACACCTGTTATACAAGGCTTTTCACTGTTTTGCCTATCTGGGATAGTTTCATTGTGGGTTTGGAGCGTAGTAGTATGTGGTGCTGGGCAACGGCTTTATCCGTAATCAAAAAGCACGCTGAAACTTTTCTCAGTGGAATAGTTTCAGCGTGCTTATAAAAGTTTCACCGTGAACAGAATGGTTTCATTGTCAGAGGAATAATTTCAGGGTGAAATATCCTTACGGAGCTATAGCCCTGCCTTCTCGGTAAACCGTATGTGTATAGTAATCTAAAACGATTGTAATATCTTTACCATGGACATTTGTGAAGTAAGAAGTCTGGTCTGCCATGCCGATCACCTTGTTAATGTACTTTAAGCCACCACAGCAATCAAACGAATACGTGATGCTGATGTGATCAGTGTGCCGCTTTACGGTAATATCCAGATCATATAATTCGGACACCTTAATGGCGGCACTCACAAGTTTCTCGCTTTTTG
>SVKP01000062.1 GCA_015068395.1 Oscillospiraceae bacterium | reverse complement strand
GCCGCTGATCGTTCGCCCGCTGGAGGGCACGACCGATGAATACGAGGTGATCTCCGGGCACCGGAGGCTCCACGCCGCGCAGAAGGCAGGGATGGATACCGTCCCCGCCTTTATTCATGCCGTGGACCGCGACGCAGCGGCCATCGAGCTGGTGGACAGCAACCTCCACCGCGAGCACATCCTGCCGAGCGAAAAGGCATTTGCCTACAAGCTGAAGATGGAGGCCATGAAGCATCAGGGCAGAGCTTCGGACCAACTCGGTCCGAAGTTGACCGCCGAAGCCATTGCCGACGGCGAGAGCGCAACCCAAGTCAAGCGTTATATCCGCCTGACCTGCCTGATCCCCGCGCTGCTGGACATGGTAGACACGAAGCGCATCGCGTTCTCGGTGGGTGTTGAGCTTTCGTTCCTGCCGGAGCGCTTGCAAAAGCACCTCGTTGACACGATTGAGCTGTACGACGCCACGCCGTCCTATTCTCAGGCGGTGCGGATGCACAGGATGTGTGACGAGCGGCTCTTTGCCCTCACCGAGAGCGGCATCGAGGCGATCATGGCGGAGGAAAAGCCGAACCAGCGCGAGCGGCTCTCGCTGCCGATGGATCGGCTGCGTCCGTATTTCCCGGACGATTACACGCCGAAGAAGATGCAATCCGAGATCATGGGTATGGTGCAGGAGAACTTCCGTCCTCAGAAGAAGCCCCATGACCGTGGCGACGCGAGATAAGGAGGGCCGCGATGGATGATAAGAAGTATTGTTCGATCAACGACCTCCCGCTCGTGATGAAGGTCGAAGACCTGATGCCCGTGCTCTGCATCGGACGCAACACGGCGTATGAGCTGGTGCGAAGCGGTCAGATCCGCAGCATCCGCGTCGGGAGAAGCATCCGCGTGCCCAAGGAGGCAGTCGCGGAATACCTTTCAAAGTAAAACAAGAGATTACACATTTGCAAATGTGTCGCACGGCGGGTATCATGGAGACATGATTCCTGCCGTGCGGCGCGAAAGGAGGTTTTGACTATGCCGCGCGGCAAAAGCAACGCGAAAAATACAAAGGGCGCTTCCGGTGCCGGCACGATCCGGAAGAAAACCGTGAAGCGCAACGGAAAGACCTACACCTATTGGGAAGCCAGATACACAACCGGCTTCGACCCCGGCACGGGAAAGCAGATTCAGAAGTCCGTCACGGGCAAGACGCAGAAGGAAGTGGCGGAGAAGCTGCGGAAAGTCACCAGCGAAATTGACAGCGGCACCTACCAAGAGCAGAACAGAATGACGCTGGGCGAGTGGCTGGATATTTGGGTTTCCGATTATCTGGGAAACATCAAGCCCTGGACGGTTGTGCTGTATAAGAGCATAATCAGGACTCATATCAAGCCTTCGCTGGGCGCGATACGACTGGATGCACTCACCCCGCCCATGATCCAGCACTTCTATAACGAATTGAGCAAAAAGCACGGCGACAAGCCGGGGCTTGCCCCAAAATCGGTTAAAAACATTCACGGTATATTCCACAAGGTATTGCAGCAGGCAGTCGAAGTGGGATATATCCACAGCAATCCAACCGATGCTTGCAAAATCCCTCGCGTTGAAAAGCCGGAGATCGAGCCGCTGGATTCGGAAGAAATCACGCGATTCCTTGATGCCATCAAGGGGCACCGCTTTGAAGACCTCTATATCGTGGCGTTGTTCACGGGGATACGTCGTGGAGAAATCTGCGGCCTGAAATGGGACTGCGTGGACTTTGAACGCGGAACGATCTGCATCAAGTGCCAGCTTCAAAAGGTGCCGGGAACCCGAAGTGATGTAGAACTGACCTCGACGAAAAATGGCAAGAGCCGTGTCATCGCACCCGCGCAATCGGTGATGGCGCTGCTGAAACGCCATCGAGCCGACCAGCGTGCCATGCGTCTGCGCGCCGGCTCCGCATGGCAGGACAATGATTTCGTGTTCTGCAACGAGGTCGGGGAGCCGTTATCTGCCCATACGGTCTACAACAACTACAAGCGCATTGTTGCATCGATTGGTATTCCCACGAGCCGAATGCACGATCTTCGTCATAGCTATGTCGTTGCCGCAATCATGAGCGGGGACGACATCAAGACGGTGCAGGAAAACCTCGGGCACGCAACAGCAGCGTTCACCCTCGACCGATACGGTCATGTGACGGATCAGATGCGGCAGGCAAGCGCCGAGCGCATGGAACAGTTTTTCAAGTCCGTTTCCAACCAGTAAGAAAAAATAAGGGAAAACTCTCCCAGAGATAGAGGAAAACCCTTGAAAACATCGCGTTTTCAAGGGTTCCTCGATGGTACGAGTACGAATAACGGATTTCATTATAACTGCCGAAAAAGCCAAAAAAAGCATATTCAACCATACAATCGCAACATTTCAGCCGAGGAAAATCGTCGTCTAACCGTCAGGCGCGGTTTTCCTCGGTTTTTTCGCACATTCGTCTTTTTATATCCTGCCTACCTATCGCTATGAAGTCACTCGTGATTGGTTGGGACAGCCGCTGGGGGACGCTGAAGCAGGTCACGGCGGAGGGCAGCTCCACAACTGGACGCTTTCTGCCCTATGGAATGGACTGCTCTGGCTTTGTCGATTGGGTGTTCTTCAACGCGAGCGGAGGTCATTACATCATCGGCAGAGGCGGCGGCGCAACCATGCAGCATGAGAACTGCCTGAATATCCCGTGGGATGACGCACTTCCCGGCGACCTGGTGTTCTATCCGGGCGATATGCATGTTGGGATTGTCGCCGGTCGTGATGAGGACGGAAATCTGCGGATCATCCACTGTGCGTTCAGTTATGATGGCACGGTCGTGACCGGCGTGAGTGGGTTTACCTCGGTTGCGCGACCGGACTACTACGGAGATTAGCGCGGGTTAGATCAAAAGGGGCTGTCTCACTAAGAAAAGCCCCAAAAAACCAAAAATGACGGCAGCCGACTCTAATTCTGCACCAGCACCGCGGTGATGAGGACGCTGAGGATATAGACGCTGATGATCGTGGGAACCGCAAAGCCGAGCGAGGGGAACAGAAGACCGATCAGCATGGCGACTCCCATCATTGCAAGGCAGATCAAAACGTCCTGAAGCCCCGGCGCTTTCAGGCGAAGCCTCTTTGCGCGGGGATATGCCGCGGTCTGATTCCTTCGCTCGGGAATGATGTAGATATCGCGCTCCGGAATGAGCGCGGCAAGGCGATCCGTCACGGACTGCCTGCGGGCGATCACGGCGCGCCGCCTCCGATCACGATGCGCGTCACCCGGTTCAAGCGGGCGAACTCGGCAATCTGTCCGGCGATATCCTCCCCGAACACGGTTTCGACCCGCGCGCCCGCCTCCTCCGCGAGCCGGATGTTATTTTCCAGCTGCCCGAGCTGTGGCGTCACGCCCAGCGTCAGGCCCACCGTCCCGATGGCGGACGCCGTTTCAAACATTGCCGTCAAAAGCGCCATGTGTTCCACCCGGCAGATGACGGCGGAAACGGTCAAAACAGCGTCAGGTACGCGGTCAGGACCGCCGCGGCGGAGTGGACGATCTCGACCGGAACGGTCCTTCCGAATACGGAGCCCCTGTCCCTGCGCCGGAAGACCGCGGCCGCGGCAATCAGAAGCACGGCGAGCGTCGTCGTCTTCATGCCGCCCGCCGTCGAGCCGGGAGAACCGCCCACCAGCATCAAAAGGATCGTCAGCAGCTGCCCCGCTTCGCTCATTTTCGCGAAGTCCGCCGTGTTGAAGCCCGCCGCTCGCGTTGTGACGGACTGGAACAGCGCGGCGAGAACGCGCCCGCCGCCTCGACGGTCAGCGTCACCGCCAGTATCCAGTGCAGATATCCGATGATCCCGCCAATCTGCGGCGCGGCGACGGACTCCTGCAGCACGCTTCTGAGCTGCAAACCGATTTTTTTGCCCGCAAGCCGGGTAAAGGCCGTCGCGATCGTCACGACGCCGAGCCCGCCGATCTGGATCAAAAGCAGGCTCACGACTTTCCCGAACCCGGACCAGTATGTTGCCGTATCGCGCACCACAAGACCGGTCACGCAGAGCGCGGAGGTCGCGGTAAATATCGCGTCCAAAAACGGCGTGCCCCGCCCGCTTTTGGATGCGGCCGGCAGGGCAAGTAGCGCCGCGCCGAGCAATATGACAAGCAAAAAGCCGAGCAGAATGGTCTGAAAGGACGTCAAAAGGCGCATTTTCAAAGCTGGCATGTTACTCAACCCCATGGGGACAGGATGAGAGATGCCGGATAAAATTGGGATTAACGATTTCCGAACGGTATAAAGATTGTATAAAACCCGGACCTTGCGGCGTGCAAAGTTCACAAAAAAACTCTTTGTTTCTTTCGGACACTGTGATAAAATCTCAACCGGTTTGATAGATGCGGGGACGTCCCCGCATACGTCACGGGGACCCGTGACGCAATGAGCGTTCCGATGGGGGCGAAAACGCGGAAAGAGAGGATAAAGAACATGAAGAAGAGGTTCGGAAGTATCCTGCTGG
>SVKP01000061.1 GCA_015068395.1 Oscillospiraceae bacterium | reverse complement strand
TCCGCCGACAGGCTTAATGGCTGCCGTCTGCTGAATCCGCCCACAAAAACACAAAAGGACATCTTTGCAGCTCTCACGCTATCGCTTGACTTGCTCTCAGACTGTGCTTTTGTATGTTAACATTTCGTGCGGAATTTAGGTCTAACAGTTGAGCTCAATCATCTAACATTTTTCTAACAGGTCGAGTTTTTGAAGCGCCTTTATTACGGAGTTTTCAGCACTTTATCGAGTGCATTTGCCATTTCAGTTTTGGATGATTTTACTGCATGTCCATAATACTTCAATGTAGTGTTCGGGCTTTCGTGCCCGAGCCACTCTGCGACCTGCACGACATTGAAGCCCATCTCCAAGAGATTTGTCGCCGCGCTGTGCCGAAGATCGTGCAGCCGGACGTGCGGCAACGTGCTTTTGCTGATGACCTTATGGAAAGACGCTGTGAGATAGTTCGGCGTGATAACGGCTCCGTTCGGCCAAGTGCAAACATAGTCGCTGTCGATGTAATACTCGCCCATGAGCCTGCTGCGATCTTTCTGAAGCTCCTGTTGGTGCCGGAGCAGGTCACAGATGCTTTGCGCCATCGGAAGCGTTCGCAAGCTGCTGTCCGTTTTCGTCTCGTCCTCATAGTTGCCGCCAATACCTTGCTGCAAGGTGCTTTCAATCGTTATTGTCCGCCGCTCAAAGTCGATGGCGTTCCATTTAAGACCAAGTACCTCACTGCGCCGAAAACCGTAGAACGCACACAGACGGACGGGCAATTCGACCACGGAGCCGGAGAACAAAAGCAGGAGGCTGTCCACTTCCTTCGTGTTCAGAAACTTCGGTCTGAATTTCCTGATGCGGCCTTCCGGCTTCGGCATCTTTACGATGGACGCCGGATTCGATTTGATCAGATGGTCATGCACGGCGTCCGAGAGAGCCTTGCTGATGTTCTGCTGATGGTGCTTGACGGTGGTGGGTGACAGAGCTTCGCCGGATCTGAGCTTGCTGCCTTTTTTCAGCTTGGACTTGTAGTAGGCTTCAAGGTCTTCGTTCGTGAGGTCTTGCAGTTTGATCTTGCTTGCCCGAAAATACGGAATGATGTGATTTTGCATATTGCTGTAGTAATTACGAAAGGTGTTTGGCCTGACTTCATGTTCGATCTTGGCGAGCCAACGCTCGAAATAGTCGGCAACTGTAACGGACGTATAAACGACTGTCTCGGCTTCGTATTTTGTGATCTGCTCCGCCAGAAATGCCGAGGCTGCTTTTTTGTTGCCTCGGAGCGGGAGATTGGTATTGATCCACTTCTGATGGCGTTGACCGTTTTCATCATAGAGATTGATAACGGCGTAGTACACACCGTTTTTGGGTTGAATGTTGCCTGTGACCGCCATTTATGGGTGGCCTCCTTTCTGAGATGCGTGTCATCAGCCAACCATATCCAATGCCATTATAGCACGGCAGCGGCTGAATGCAAAAAACTATATGCTTATTATGTAGGCGGCGACATTCCTTTTTGGGATGATGTACCGCCGGCCAACACGCAGCGTTTTGATGTCTCCGCTTTTCAAAAGCCCATACGCGGCATTGCGGCCAATGTGAAGAATATCCATGAGCTGATCGACCGTAAGCACGTCGGGGTAGTTGGAAAGCATATTTGCATCTGACCGCTCATTAGCGGAGCTATATGCTGCATACCTGCTTGCGCCAAGCGTCCCCGATAATTCTTCACCATAATAGAGCGCATGAAGTTTTTCAAAATCGTCCATTGGGAGCCTCCTCTTTAGCTTGTTTACATAACAACAATTTGAAATAGCAAGACAGGCAGAGCAAGATTTCTTGTGCTGTCTGTCCAGCTATTTCAGCAAGAATATTGAATTGAAAGGGCGTACAACGGATAGCTGCCGGCGAGCAGCTCACGGGAGTTTCACCCCGGCCCATGCTTGTGGGTGCGCCGCGCAATGCTGTGAGGGCGTTCAACGCGGGAGTATCATTGTCGGACGGAGATCGTTGCCCATGCGCCGCCACGCGCATTTTACGGTGGGTGTGTGGTCGCTCGCCTGCCTGTGAGGGCAAGGTCATGGCGCGCCCGCCGCGCGGCTTCCTCCGGCCTGAAAGTGTCCGTCAGCCTATGCAGTTGTCAAGGAGCATTTGAGGCCGAAAGGCCGATGAAACCCGTCTGCCAAAAGGCGGCAGTAGGTGAGAGACTAACTGCCTCTCACCTACTACCTCACTCAAAGGCGAAAATGTACCCCCCTATCCAACAAAAATTTTGAGATTGCGTAGCGCCTTGCTTAGAGATTTCGTAACGACCACGCGGGCGCATCCCTCTTGCTCGGCAATTTGCTGCTGTGTTAATCCACCATAGTAGTAGAGGATCAATCGTCTGCGCTGGGTTTCCGGCAAGCGCAGGATCGCGCTATGTAATGCCTCGCTCTCCAGATTCCGCAGCGCCGTCAGTTCCGCCGACTGCTTGCTGCTCTGCTCGGATTCCTCGATTGGTACGTTTGACAGCTCACGCATATCAAGATGGCGGTCAACCTCATTCAGCCGCAAGAGATCATCCAGCTCAAATTGGTCGAACAGCTCAAAGAGCGGCTTTTCGATCTCCAGACAATGCTCCGTGCCGCTGCCGTCCTTGAACTCAATGAAGTAATGCGGCTCGCTGCTCGCCGCGCCGACCGTGAACAGCCGGTAGGGGTTGTCTTTATCCTTGCGCCGCTTCGGGCGCGGGTCAATGCTTCGTGAATGGCCTTTCTCCATTCCCGTGTACCTCCGTTCTGAATTTTTGGAAATCCAGAACGGAGGGGCGGGGCACGGGCATGGTAGCTATCGGGCAGCAAAAAGCCCGCACAGGCGCAATGGTCTATGCGGGCTTTTTGCTGCTCGATATAATCAATTCCATAAACAGGAAGCGATAGTTCTATTTCGCGGGTGTAGGTTTCCTGTGCAGCGATATAGATTTTTTTGACGTCTTAGGGGAGGAATGGGATAAATATGAAAATGCCACGGCAGTCTCCTAAAACCGCCGTGGTGTAAAAATGCAACGACAATAGCCCTGTCGCACGACGGTTTTTTCTTTCTGCCGTCGCGCGGCAAGGTTTCCTACTTTGTTTTTACTTTTTCATGGATGGAGTTCCATATTTCGCTTATTATGATATACTGCTCTCGCGGAAAGCGGTAAAACCGATTTTGACACTTTAAGTCTTAAATCTCACAGAAATCTCACGGAGAAGCTTGCTTGCTTGTAAAAAGTACGGTAAAATGTAGCAATCTTGTGATATTTCGCTTGCTTTAGAAAATACCTGCACAAACGATATGTGGCAAATGTTGAAAATAAATGCGCAAGAATTGCTTGCCGTGAGGATTTTGTGACATTTTGCTGATATCTTGAGCAGACAAGGATGTGAGAACATGAAAATACTTGTTGTTGAAGACGACAGGCTATTGAATTCTACCCTCTGCTACAATCTGTCCGTCGCGGGTTATGAAGCAGACGCCGCCTTAACCAAAAGCGCCGCGGAGCTCCTAAGTGCGAAGCAGGAATATGACTTGATCGTGCTTGATGTCAATCTGCCTGACGGAAGCGGTTTTGATTTTTGCTCAGCGGTTAAAGCGCGGCATCCCGATACCGCGGTGATCTTTCTGACGGCAAACGATATGGAAAGCGATATGCTGAAGGGCTACGAGCTTGGGGCGGATGATTATGTTACAAAGCCATTTCCCATAAGCGTGTTTCAGAAAAAAGTATCCGCGCTGCTGAACAGAATAGAGAAGAAAACCATGGGCGACTTCTATCAAGACGGCAATCTATACGTCAATTTCGCGGAGACGACAGCAACGCTCAACGGCGAAGCCATCTCGCTCACGCCAACGGAATACAGGCTTTTGAAGGTGCTGATAAAAAACCCGCATATCGTCATGACGCGGCAGGTGCTCTTGGAAAAACTCTGGGATATTGACGGCAATTTCGTGGATGAACACGCTCTGACCTCTGCAATCAGCCGGATTCGCGGCAAAATAGAAACAGCGGACAAATCTTATATCAAAACAGTCTACGGCATGGGTTATATGTGGATCGGAGGCGGCGACAAATGAGAACAGAACGGTTATCGGTCAACAAAGCGTTCATTGCTGCCTGTATCGTCCTTCTCCTTCTGTCTGCGTCTATGCCCGTGCTTCTTTATTTCTTGACTCAGAACACGACCGTGCTCTGCTGTGGGCTGCTGTACGCCGCCGGCGTCATTGCGTGCTTGGCGTTCTTTATGACCACCGTGCGACGCAAGCTTGTCCAATTCTCGGATGCTCTATGCCAGTTGCTCGACGATATGATGTCGTCCGATCGGGAACCGCCGCAGTTCGCGGAGGAGGAAGATTTGTTCTATAAGATCCAGCATCGACTTTCACGCCTCTACGAAGTGATGCGAGAAAGCAGAAAGAGCGTTGCAAAAGAACAAGCCGACCTGCAGGAATTGGTTTCTGACATATCCCATCAGGTCAAAACGCCGATTGCAAACTTAAAAATGGTCAACGCGACTTTGATAGAACGATCCGTATCTCCAGAAAAAGAACGAGAATTTCTTGCAGCGATGGGAGGTCAACTCGATAAGCTGGACTTTCTCATGCAGACTATGATCAAAACCTCTCGCCTCGAAACAGGCGTCATCGCGCTGGAGCCGAAAGCGCAGCCAATTTACGATACGCTTGCCGCAGCGTTGGGCGGCGTTCTGCTCGACGCGGAAAAGAAGCAAATCAATGTAAAGGTGGATTGCCCGGAGGAGCTGACAGTCTGCCATGATAGGAAATGGACGAGCGAGGCCATATTCAACATCCTCGACAATGCGGTAAAGTACACGCCGGCAGAGGGCAATATCTGTGTCTCCGTAGAGAGATGGGAGATGTACGCAAAGATTGACATTGCCGACAACGGAATCGGTATTCCCGAGCAGCATCAGGGGGCGATATTCAAACGATTTTACCGTGAAAGCTCGGTGCATGATGTTCCCGGTATTGGAATCGGCTTGTATTTAGCTCGCGAGATAATCACCAGACAGGGCGGCTTTATCCGCGTCGCTTCGGAAGTGGGCGGGGGCTCCACCTTTTCGGTTTTTCTGCCCCGTTCTTAAATGTCACGGAATTGAAAGATTTTTCGGCGCTATTGAATATGCTTTGCGTCTTTCCGTGACGATTCTGTGATAATTGCGCTCTACAATGAAGCCACCACAAAGAAAGGGCGGCATACCAATGAGCATTTTGGAAACGGTTGATTTGAAAAAAATCTACGGCACAGAACCAAACATCACCCACGCGCTGGACGGTGTTTCCCTCACCGTGGCAGCGGGTGAGTTTGTCGCCATCGTCGGCACGTCCGGCAGCGGCAAATCCACACTGCTGAATATGATCGGCGGTTTGGATCAACCCACCTCCGGGAAAGTTATCGTGGACGGGAAAGACCTGTCTGCGTTGAAAAGCGAGCAGCTCACTATTTTTCGCAGGAGAAAAATCGGTTTTGTCTTCCAAAACTACAATCTCGTTCCGGTTCTCAATGTATATGAAAACATCGTTTTGCCGGTGGAGTTGGACGGCGACACCGTAGATAAGAAGTTTTTGGATGAGGTTGTAAAGATACTCGGACTGGAGGATAAGCTTCAGAGCATGCCGGGTAATCTTTCGGGCGGGCAGCAGCAGCGCGTCGCTATCGCCCGTGCGCTTGTTCCCAAGCCCGCCATTGTCCTCGCCGACGAGCCGACCGGTAACCTTGACAGCCGGACGAGCAACGATGTTCTCAGCCTACTGAAAGTAACGAGTCAAAAGTTTCATCAAACCCTTGTTATGATTACGCACAACAACGAGATCGCCCAGCTTGCGGACCGTATCATCCGTATTGAGGACGGCAAGATATCGGCGTGAGGAGGGCAACCGTATGAACGACATTCTGTTTGGGAACAACAATAGGCCCATCATCAAAAAGCTGTCCTCCCGATGCTTTCAGCAAAACAAGAGTAGAAACTGTATCGCGGCGTTGGCCATATTCTTGACAACGCTGCTGATCTGCACCATCTTTTTGATCGGCGGCAGCTATATCGCGTCGTGGGAGCTTCTGCAAGCGCAGACGAGAGGTACAACAGGCCATGCGACATTGAACGCGCCTTCCGCGGAGCAGTATGAAACTCTGGCATTGTCGGAAGAAATCAGCAGCGTTGGTTTACGGGGCGATGTGTTTTTGCCGAGCCTCGTTACCGCCGATTTTGACGTGAACGGTTCTGCTCTTTTTTACGGTTTTCGATTCTATAATGCGGTGGAATGGGAAAACCACCGTGTTCCTGTTTTGGAGAATATCAACGGCGCTTACCCTCAAAGCGCGGGCGAAATCATGGTTCCCACTTGGGTGCTGGAGAAATGGGGTGTTACTGAACCTTATATCGGAATGGAATTGCCGTTTGTCTATCAGAACGGTTCCATGCCGGAGGCGGAGCGTAAAACCTTCCGCTTATCCGGCTGGTTTGACGAGTTTGATTATGTGGGGGACGGCAATATCGCCTATCTTCTTGTGTCAGAGATGTTCTGTGATGAAGTTGGCTTCGATTTATGGAACGCAGCCGAAACCAAAGCGGATATGCGCTTCGCAAATACGCGGGACGTTACCAAAACCGCCGCAAGCATCGAAAACGACTTGCATTTAAGGGCGGGGCAGACACTCTCTGTCGATCCCGCCTTGCTGGACGGAAGCAACAGTCTTTCGACGATTGCGATTTGCGCTGCCCTCGGGCTTGGGATCGTACTGTGCGGATATCTTCTGATTTATAATGTGTTCTACATTTCTGTATCGAACGATGTCCGCTTTTACGGGCAGTTGCGAACGATAGGGACGACTTCCGCGCAGATCGGCAAAATCATAGCATGGCAGGCCGTTAGGATCGCTTGCCTTGGAATTGCAGCCGGTCTGCTCGGCAGCTATGCGCTGTCGCATTTTGTGATCCCGATGGCTTTGCGTACTCTGACGGAAGCGAGCACAGGGATCACCGTGACGCAGCGCCCCATCATCTATATTGGGGCTGCGCTGTTCTCGTTTGTAACTGTCCTGCTCTCCATTCGCAAGCCCATTCGTATTGCGAAAAAAGTCTCGCCTATCGCCGCGCTGCATTATCAAAACGAAGCCTCAGACATTAGACCGTCGCTCAGAAGCAGGCATTTTTCAGCTTCCGGCATGGCATGGCGCAATCTGCAAAGGTCAAGAAAAAAGAGCATCCTTACTGTTCTCTCTATATTCTTGGGAATCACCGCCTGCCTGTTCATCACGCTTTTCATTCGGAGTATGGATACTGATAACTTCATAGGCAGCACGATGGAGCACGATATCGAGTTGATCAATCAGACGCTTGTTCTTGGCTACAGAGGTGAACAAGAGCAACTTTTCGACGATGACTTTTTCCGTGCGTTGGATCAGATCGAGGGCGTCGGGAGCATCAGCGCGCAAAGGGAGCAGACGATCCTCCCTGAATATTCCGAAGATGTTTTCTATCCGTATGTTTTGGACAGGAACCAATCACGGGGTATGGAAGCGCCGGATTCCAACTATTACAAGCAATATCCAAGCCGATTCTATACCCAGTTAGTCAGCATCGGCGCCGAAAAGCTCAAGGAATACATCGTCAGCAACGGGATGGACTATGAGGGCTTTGAGCATGGTGATTATGGCTTGATCGCCACCGATAAGCCGGAGCTTTTCCCGGATGATATGGTGCTTCGTTTCCAGCGAGGGCAAATCAGCAACTACGAAGCCGTTGCTGACGGTGACCTGTTGGAGCTCCCAATCGGCGGATACCTGCCTGGTAGTTATTATGGCGGGTTGAGTTCAGATGCCCCGTATGTATTCGTCAGCGATGCGGGCATGGAACGGATCGCTCCAAACGCATATATCTCCCGGCTTGGGATCGACGTCGATTCGACAAATGAAAAGCAAGTGATCTCCAATGTGCGGGAGCTGTGCAATCAGACGGGCGCGGTTTCCCTCACATCGAAAGCGGAACAAATGGAGGGACTGCATTCCGCTAAAATAACGCTTTATACCATAGGCGGCGGCATCGCGTTTGTGCTGGCTTTCATCGGAATCATCAATTTTGCCAACATCATGTTCACAAATATCGAATCCCGCAGGCATGAGCTGTCTGTTATGGAGAGCATCGGTATGACGCAGAAGCAGTGCCGCCGCATGCTCCAGATGGAGGGCTTTTGGTATGCCGCCATTTCTATCGCATTATGCCTGACGATTGGAAACATCTTGCTCCTTTCGGCATTCAAGGTGTTCAAGGGCGTCGTGGAGTATGCGGTTTTCAGCTTCCCGTTTTTCATGCTGGCCGTTCTCGTAGCCGTTTTGCTTGCATTCTGCTGGTTCATCCCGCTGCTGTTTGTAAACCGCATGATGAAAGCGACGACGGTTGAGCGGCTGCGAATGAGCTGAGGCCATTCAAAATTGAGATGAAAGCGACAACATTCCATGCTGCGCGGCGTTTTTTCGCTGCGTGGCATGGTTTTTCACTGTAAAATTGAGCCGATGACTTTGTAATCACACACAAGGTCATCGGCTCTGCGATATACAGGTTCGCGCCCTTACTCGCTCTTTTCCGCGTGCTCGCGGCGATAGGCGTCGTTGTCCTTCTGCTGCAGCTCGCGGTCGATCCGGGAGATCTGCTTTTGCAGCATGACCGCCTGCCGCGGGTCTGTGGCGGATTGGAGCTGCTTTTCAAACTGCTGCTTCTGCTCGCGTAGACGCTTGATCTCGCGGTCAACCTTGTCGGTGTTATAGGTCGCGGTCTTAGATTTCTGCGTCGGCTCGCCGCCATCGGCTTTTGCAGCGCCGTCTGCTTTTTTGCCCTCGGCCGGCGCGCCCTCCGCGCATTCTGCAGCTCCGTCTGCTTTCGCGGCGTCCTTCTCGCCGGATCCATAGTCTTCCATGATCTTCTTCGCCTGCTCGCGCGCCGTTCCGCTCGCGGAGGAAAGGTCAACGTCGTCGTCGCTCTCGCCGCCGCTGTCACTCCCGCCGGAGTAGTTGTAGCCGAGGTCGGACAGACGCTCAAAGGTGTCGTACTGCCGCGTGATCGCCCGCGCTTGCATCCGTGCTGTGCCGCCCATGATGCCGGAGAGCGAGGAAATACCGCCGCTGCCGCCCATCATCTGCGAGATCATGTTGGACTTGTGCTGCATCATCACAAGCCCTGGATTGATTTTCAGGCCACTCATGTGCTTTACCTCTTTTCTCAATAATCTTTACATCAGCGACGCCAGTGCGGACGCCATTTCTTCCTCCGGCGTCGCCTCACGGTTCTCTGCCTGCCCTAACTGCTGCTGAGCCTGCTGCAACAACTGCTCCGCCGCCGAATAGGAGGCTTCGTCCACATCCATGCCCTGCTCCTTGCCGGCGTCGCATTCTCTGAGGTCTGACTGGATCTGCGCGATGATCGCCTGCACCTGCGCGCGCGTCTTTGCCGCCGCGAGCATCCGCGCCAGCTTTGCCGCGTTGATGCCGACGCAGCCGCTGCTTTTGCTGGATTCGCCACCGATCTCTTCGTCATCGGCGTCGTCCTTCTTTTGCAGGGCTTCCAGCGACTTAGCCGCGCTGCTGAACACGCGCATCTCCTCGTCGCCCAGCGTTAGCTCGCCGGTCTCCTCCGCCTTATTTAGCAGCTCCTCCAGCTTGTTGGCAGCCTCCTTGTTCTTTTCGCGGACACGCTCAATCATCTTTTCCGCGTTCTCGCGTGCTTCGGCGCGGAGCTTTTCGTTCAATTCGTCCTTGCGCACCGAGATCGACGTGTGGTGGAGCTGCCCGTTCTCGTCGATGTAGTTCTCACAGTAGACGGTTTTCATGCCGCTCGCCTTTGTGAAGTTGTCCAGAAGCGATGTGGCGCGCTCAATGTCGCGGAGCTTCTGCGTATACTCCGCCTCGGCTTCCGGGCTGGCGCTCATTTTCTCCAGCAGCTTCGGGCTGACGGTAAACGCCCAGAGATTCGCATTGTCGCCGGTGTTCTGCTTTGTCCTGCCGGTAAAACCGTTGCCGACCGAAAAGGTCATCTTGGGGAATTGCTCCTGCAAGCCCTTCAGATACTCCGCTCCGCCGCTGAGCGAAACGGTGTCCGTGTTTGCGGAGACAGCCTTTTGCTCCGCAGTCCGCGGAACAGTACCCGCTTTCTGCACGGGATAGCTGTTTTGCATCGCGCGATATTGCTCAACTCCTGATATTTCCATAGTGTGCGCCTCCTTTTTGTTAACTTCCGTTAATCATATTCCTTTGGAGAAAGCGGCGCAGGTTGCCGCTCTCTCTCATATCCACTTCGCCAGTTTCACATAGAACTGATCGTTGATGTCCTGAAACTCCACGCTTGCGGTCGAGCCTTCCACGCCCGCGTCCACCCAAATCGAGTTCAGTGCCCCGCCAATCCCCGGCAGCTTCATAAAGCCGCCCCACATGATGTAATAGTACCCGTCTCGCGGCGCGTCCTCCGGCAGCAGGGCGCGAAACGCGGCGCAGTCCACCTCCGCGCGGCCTCCGCAGAGCGTGATCGGCGGCTCGTCCGTTTCGCTTTCATAGATCGTGGAAAACTGGACATCCTCGCTGACATGGACGATGCAAAAGCCGGGCAGCTCCGTGTACCGCGGAAGCGAAAGCTGATGGGCCGTCAGCACCGCAAGAAGCAGGAAGCAGACCGTTGACGCCGCCAGCGCGCGGATGTGGAGGCGGGAGTACGGGCGATAATCCCGCACGCGCTTCATGCGCCGCTTGGCGTCGGAAAAGTCGCTTTCCCCCGCAAAGGTAACGGGGAGATACGTCGCCGTGTCCCGCAGAAGCGCCATGCTCTTGAGGATCACTCCGCCATACGCCAGCGCGTCCCCGCCGCCGCGCCGGATGGTCACGGCGTCGCAGATCTGCTCCATATCCTCCTTCAGCCGAGGCGTCGCAAGACGGAGAAACGGATCGACCCACAGCAGCGCGCAAAGGATATCCCAAAGAAGAAAGCACCACAGATGCCCCAGCCGGATGTGCGTCCGCTCGTGGAGCAGAACGGTGCGCAGCTCGTCTTCGCTGAGTTTTTCACGCGCGAGCGTCGGAAGGACGATCTTCGGGGAGAGCACGCCTGCCGTGAACGGCGAGACCGTCAGCGTGCAGAGATAGACCTTCTGCCCGTCGATCATCTCCGCGGGCAGCTCACGGAGCATCCGGTGGAGCCTTGCGCGGCGGCGGATCAGCAGGGCGAGGCTGACGGCCACGCCCGCCAGATACCCATAGCATACCCACCAATAGCCGCAACACCAGCTCTGCCAGTACAGAAGCGGCAGGAACAGCCTGCTCTCATAGTAGACCGCGAGCTTCCCTAAAAGAAGCACCGGCGCCAGCGCCGCCCAGATCACGCCCTTTGCAAAGGTGCTGTTTCGCAAAACAGTCTTCCGCAGCAGCAGAACGATCCCTAAGACGGGCAGGGAGAGGATCGCGCAGCGCCCCAGCAGCGTCACAAAGTAGACGGCGCAGAAGTTGAGCATGGATAGCGTCAGGCGGAGCGGCGCGCAGTACGTCCAGAAGCTCATGGCTGTTCGCCTTCCTTCCGCGCCTTCAAGATTTCCTCCAGCTCATTGAGCTGTTCGTCGGTGAATTTGGCGCTTTTCAAGAGCGCCGCCACCGCGACGCTGCTGCTGCCGCGAAAATAGGTGTCGATGAAGTCCCTGCTCTTCTCGCGCAGGCATTCCTCGCGCGTCCGCAGGGGATAGTAGTGGTAAACGCGGCTGTCGCGCTCGTCCACGACGTAGCCGAGAAGTCCCTTCCGGCAGAGGTGGTGGAGCAGCACGCGCTCCGTCCGCGCGTCGAGCTTTGCCGCTTCGTCGATGCGGTTCAATATCTCGGCGGACGTGGGCTGGTCGCCGCTGTCCCACACGGCGTCCATAATAAGCCATTCCCGCTCGGTCGGGAGCATTTCTTCACGATCCATAGCGATACCTCCAAAGCACGATTCGGTCTCTCACTATGTATATCGTTAAAAATCTTTAATTGTTAATAGGAGTTAAGAAAATTTTCGCCCTTCACTAAGAATACAATCGGGGATGCCAAAACGTCGGGATATTCTCAAAATAATAGGATCGGCAAAATGTGAAGAACACGTCTTGCCGATCCCGCTGTGTATCATATTGCCTACGCTTCCACGTCAATCGCCTTGCGCTGCTTTTTTTCCTGCGCTTCCGATTCCTGCGTCGTGACATACGCCTGCGTCCCGAAGTGCGGCGTTGCGCTTGCGGAGGGATGCTTGCTCTCCGCTTTTGGCACGTCCGGCTTCGCAAGCGTTTCCGTCTCCACGGCGTCCACGGCATGAGGATCGACCTTTTCCGGCTCCGTATCCTCGCTCGGCGCGGCGTCCTCAGCTTTTTCTGCCTTTTCCGTCTGCTCCAGCTTCTCGGTGTCAGATATCTTCGGCTCCTGCTCGGCCTGCTCCGCTTCTTTCTGCTCCTTGCGCTCCAACGCCTGCTCCGCTTCTGTGGAGAGTTTCTTATAATCGTCCGTCTCCGTGAAAGCGGTCATGCTCTCGGTCATGCGGTTCATGCGATACGCCGCCGTGCCGTCGCCGTTCTTCGCCGCCTGCATCGCCTCGCCCACGCGCGCCATGTGCAGACGCTGCGCTTCATCCTTCGACTTGCAGTGGCGCAGAGCCTCCTCATAGGCTTTCTGCTCCTTTTCGATCTGGCGGAGCTTTTCATAGAGCTGGGGATTCTTTTCCTTGAGATATTCCATCTCTTTCTCGGTCAGCTTCGCGCCGGCGTCCACCTTAGCCGTGATCTTCTGCATCTTCTCGTTGTCGGCTTCCTCCGGCGTTTTCGCCGCAATGCTGCTGGCGGAAAGAAAATCGTTCAAGCCCTTGCTGTGCGCGGTCACGTCGCCGCTTTTCTTCTTCAGGTTCCACTGCGTTTTAAGAGCGACGCCCTTCGCGTACTGGTTGATCGAGCCAATCGTTGATAGATCCATAGTGTTGTGCCTCCTTAGCCGCGTTCCAAAAAACCCGATTTACTTCCTTATTATATATCGGCGCTGTATGAATAAAAGTAAGTCCTGCGAGTGGAATTAAAAATGCCGGTTATCGGTATTGTCAACTCCTCCAAATGGAACCGGCAATTCTATACAATGGAACCAACGCAAAGGGGTGGTGCATTGTATGGTAAACGACGATAATTCCTTCGATTTCAGACGGATCGGGCAGGAAATCAAAAGAAAGCGCAAAGAATTAGGCATGACGAGGGCGCAATTTGCCGAAAAGGTGGATCGCGGTGAAAAGCATATGGAGAATATCGAGAACTACGGCAAGTTTCCCAGTGTCGGTCTGCTGTTCCGCATCGCCAAAGCTCTCAACATCTCCTTGGATCAGTATATCTTCGGCGCTGACAGCATCAGCAAGAGCACCGCGCGCAGGCAGGCGGACGCCGCGCTTGACTCGCTGACCGACGCAGAGCTTGCGTGCATCGAACAAATGGCAAAGGAGCTGCGCAAGCTGCGGGAGCCAGAAATGTAAAGCTCCGGCCCCGTCGCGTTCATATCGCCTTTACCGTCTTGAGATAGGCAAAGGCGTCCGTGTGTCCTCTGAAATAGATGTGCAGGCGCTCCATATCGTCCAATTTGCGTCTGAGGCGCATAAACTCCACAAAGGCCGCGTGTTCCTCGGCGGTCATCGAGACCTCGCCCGGTTCCTCCAGCACATTGTCTATAAACGGATGCTCCTCTTTCATTTTTGTATAGTGCCGGTAGATATCCTGGTACTCTTGGTCCGTATCGCGCAGATCTATCACGATGTCTGCGTCCACATTGAGAAAGCTGTCCTTGATGCGTGTCGGAAAGTCAACGTATTCTGTGCTCACAAGGTTTCCTCCTCTGTATCGTTTATCGTTCTGATTTATTGTAATTATCTGCAAGAAAGCTATTCTTGTCAAAAAATCACAGATTTAGATAGCAAATAATTCAAACACATAGTTACCCTTATATAAGGATATTCTCTAATTAGGTAAATGTCAACAAGGACTCCCTCTGATAAGATGTCAATATAAAGGGGGATGCTTATGGATGTCCAAAAAAGCATTATCCGCTATCAAACCGAAGAATATGGCTGCGTGAAGATGAAGCTGGCAGATCTCATGATTCGTCGCGGAATAACTCGTAATCGCTTACGCACCCTTACCGGCGTGAAGTACGACGTCATTGATCGATATTATAAAGGAAGCAATGTTGCGCTTGCGGATTTGGATTTTTTAGCGAAGGTATGCTACGTTTTGGATTGTGAGATCAGTGACTTGCTGGAATATTATCCACCTCTTTCTCAGGCCGACTCTATGCAAAAGCAGTAGACGATATTTGAAAAAAGGCGAAAGAACGCCGCCCGCGCGTGACGCACGAGCGGCGTTTGGCCATTCTCCGTAGTAGTATAGCGGTCTGAAGATGGCAGTGCCGGTGGAACCTGTAGTGACCGTGCCGTTGTAGCTGCTGGCACAATGGACGAGTAATCAGCATGGTGCTGATCTCAAAACGATTCTTGTCGGTTCATATCTTTGGAAAAGCGTTAGATTGCAAAGCACAATATGTTGTGCTATAATTAGAACAGTTATACACTGAAATGCATTAATCTTTCTGTTTATGCGGGGGCGATGGGTATGAAAAAACTGCAAAAGCAATTTCTGGATTTTAATCAATTGATTAAAATTGATGAAGAAACTTCTGTTTTGAGAGATAAACGAGACATGTTAAAGAAGGATATTGAAGACTATTTCCCAGATAAATGTAGTGAGTATGGTATTTCTGTTAATAAATCTGATCTGAGGTTTATTCATCAAGGAAGCTATAAAATCGGCACTACAATCAAAGATACAAATGTTGATTTAGATTACGCCGTTATTTTGCCCCTTAACATTTTTGAGCATTCTGATTCACGCGAAGTGAAGAAAGCCGCTAGGGATTCTCTCCTTATAAAAAACATAAGAATTCCAGATATTAAAGAACCTTGTGTTACAGTAGCCTATCACGAGAACGGAAAAGAGTATATGCATATCGATTTTCCAATTTATGCTGATTATAGTGGATTGCTTTACCTTGCTCGTGGCAAGGAGAACTCTGCGTCATACAAGTGGGAAGTCGCAGATCCCGAAGGCTTAAATGACTATTTCCTTGACAAATTCACCAATTATGAACAATTGCGGCGAGTTGTGCGTTTCTTGAAGAAATGGAAACAAGAAAAATACGGAAATATTACAAATTCTCATGCAATTCCGCCTAGCGTTGGCCTTACTATACTAGCATGTGAGAATTATATGGAATATGCAGAAGATGATTTATCTTCTCTATATTACACACTCAAAGCGATAAGAAATAAGTTTAGTGTTACTCGCAATGGAGATGACGAAATAATATCTGCTTCTATAACTTGCAATTTGCCTGTTATGCCAAGGACAGATGTCTTTTATAAAATGAGGGATGCATCTAGCCATATGATTACGTTTTATAAAAGAATCTGCTCGGCAGTGGACAATTTGCAGAATGCTATTAATCTTGATGAAGAACACGAGGCTGCAAAATACGTTCAAAAAGTGCTAGGTGCTGATTTTGAAGTGCCGGAAAAAGAGGCCACGGAAACATTTACCTATAGCAAAAAGGAGTATGGGTTTGGCTGATCGTTTTGAATTAGTTGCATGTATACTTGCAAAGTATAAACAAATAGGCAATATTGAGCAATCTGAAAACGGTGCTCAATTTGAACTGCATGGCAACAAATATGAAATCATTATGAATAATGACTTCAAATTCCCTATTGTATGCATTATTGATTGCCAAAATGATTATCCGCACATATTTGTTGATCCTATAATAGTGGACGGAAGAAAAATGCGAGCAGTATGCCTTGCTGATTTTGACGCAGAAGTTGCCTTTTTATTCAGTGATGAGGAGAAGGTTTGTTTTTGCATTGATCGGTTAATTGCGCTTACAGAACTAGCTCCTACCCAAATTGTTGATGAGTACCAAAAGGAGTTCACACATTACTGGGATTCTGCGTGCTTTACGAAGAATAAATATGCCCAAAATAACTACCAGTTATACCTCGATAGCGATGGAGAATACCAATGGCTAGATCAGCTCATATACAAGAATAATATAATAAGATTTGCAGACGATACTCGCTATTTTAATGACACGGCGAGATATATACGGACATCAGATATACCTGTGTTGTACCTGCCACTGTTAGATATCCACGATATTATCCCGCCACTAAAATCCCAACCGTGGACAAGTACTCAAATAAATGACATAGTCAATGGAGTTAAATATCAACGAATCAGTAGTGAAGCGTATCAGATGATAAAACGAACTAGTTATTCAAAAAAAGAGATAGTTTTGGTAATAAAGCTGAATAACTATTTTTTGGGATGCGTTGTACAGTTTAGAAATCCAGGCACTGCTAAGCTGAACTATAAATTTGAGTCACAGATTAAAGATGTTATTCCTATATCCATTCGAAGATGTGATTTTTCCTATTTGAACGAACAAATTGGTAATGTTGCGTCTGATATGCGTTTGGCAATTGTGGGTGTAGGATCACTTGGAAGTTACATTGCGACAGAGCTTGTTCGTGCAGGGTACATGAATATAACCATCATTGATCCTGATCAATATTCATATGACAATACATTCAGACATAGCATCAATTTTTTTTCGGATGGACTTAATAAAGCGGAGCTTTTGGCTGCTGAACTTGAGAGCATACACCCCGAAGTGAATATTCACAGAATAATTGCTTACCTAAATCCGGATAGTTTTGAAAAGCATAGGTTGGGCTCATGTGATGCAATAGTATTTGCTGTCGGTAGTAGTGACGTACAACTTCAGATGAATCGGTATTTTAAAGAAAAACAGTGTTCTATGCCGGTTTACTATGCTTGGCTTGAGCATGATGGAGATACAAGCCATGTCGCTAAAATACAGGATTATTCGAAGGGATGCTTCGAGTGTATCTTTACAGACTCAAATGGTAACAGATGCAACAATGTTGTAAATAGCACCAAGCCAAATACATAAAATATATTAGAAAAGGTTGCGGAGGCACGCGAGTTCCTTATGGAAACAAAACCTTGTTAACTGCAACAGCAATGTTATTGCAGGCTTTACGCAATAATAGTGGAGCAAATTGCCTATATTCTTACCATGATGGCAACATAAGTTTAACAGCATTTCCTAGAAATGAAAGGTGTGCTTGCTGTGCAATACACGAGTAGATGCGCTAAGTTTTTCCTTCCAAATGGCCGAACAGTAGATTTGTTATCATATGCGCTTGCTGAAATGGCGGACTGGAAGCAAAGTGAGGTACATTCCCCCGAAAGCTGTGGCTTTTTGCTTGGGTATCAAAACCGAACTACAGGGAATATAACAATTTCACACATCACTACAGTGCAGAAAAATGATTATCGCTCTAGATTCTTCTGCAGAATAATGGATTGTAATCATTATAGACTAATGAAGCTGCATGAGTCACAAAAAAATTATTATATTGGTGTTTGGCACACACATCCTCAACTCATCCCAGAACCTTCGCATATTGATTTAGAAGAGTGGCAAGAAATTATGTTGAAGGATAGGGTTGGAGCCGACTTTGCTTTTTTTATTATAATTGGTTTAGCTGAATACCGCGTGTGGATTGGAGACTGTAAAAGAGCACAAATCTCTGAGATTTTTGAATGCAAGCAGATTGATGGAATATATGAGAGGAATCTGAACCATGAAAATTAAATGGCTCCATTTATCTGATATTCATTTTAATTATAAAAACTATGCGTCCGATAGTTTACGTGATGATTTTATTGGGCAAATAAAGGCGTTATCGAAGAGTGAGCCATTTACGCACCTCTTTCTTACGGGAGATATTCTGTTCAAAAACGAACAAGCTACCTCTGAAACCGCTGATTTTCTCAAGCGGCTTATTGATAGTATGTCGTTACCTTTAGACCGAGTATTTGTTGTTCCGGGCAACCATGATCATGATCGCAACCATACTGTTTCATTGATTAATCATATTGAAAAAAAGAACCCTGAAATACCGTTTGGGCAAATGATTGACAGCTTAACGTCTGCACAAACAAAAAGATTGCTTTCCACGTTTCAGAATTATGATAGTGTATATAGCGATCTATTTGGTCAAGACTATTATGCCAAATCATCACCCCATATTTTATCGTATGACGAGAGTTGCAATTGTACAATAATTCGAATTAATACCGCGTGGCTAGATCAAAACTCGGAAGACAACCAGACACTTTACTGTGGAAGCAAGCAGTTACAGGATCTTTTGCACCAAAACGCTGAACTACTGTCGAAAACAACAAACATAGCAATTGGGCATCATTCGCTCAATGCACTACATCCCGACGAAAAAAACCGTGTTATTGACCAGCTTGTGCGGAATAACATTGGATTGTATTTTTGCGGACATGCGCACAGACCATCGATAGAATACTTTCACGATAAAGATATAATACAAATATTAGCACCCGGTGGGTTTAATGACGGATACTCAGAAGGCGGGTATGTGTGGGGTATTCTCGACACAGATTTAGACTTCTACAAATCTGAAACATTTAACTGGAACAACGGGAATTGGGCTATAGACAGCAGACTTGAGGGTACCAACGAAAGAGGAATATTCTATTTTAATTCAAATAAGTATAAGCATAATTCAGATATTGTTGCTGTTGATTTGAAACTATTTGATGGGCATCTGTCTAGAACCGTAATTGAAAATACACTATTATGCCAAGTAGATGATATACATACCCACATAGAACGCGATATGTACAATTGGCATGAGAATGAAGACGCTATACTAGAGCTTAGTAATGATATAAAGTACTTAAAAGAGCAGGGTAAACAGGTTCACATTTTCCCAATGGCTCCGATTCCGACATTGCTAAAACTGGGCTATGAGCTCCAGAATAATACTGAGCTTTTCATACACCAACATGATAGGAACACATATAAATGGGTGCTCAACGGTCAAGAAGATATCAAGATTGATTATTTTGGTTCAGGTCAAAAAAGCCCTGTGTTAGCTGTTTCTATCTCGACATCAAATGATGTTGACCCTAATTTAATTAAGCAATCCTTGGGCGATACACAATATGATACTCTTAGTTTTAGAGCTTCTATAATTAACTTTGGATTGCCACTTTACAGCGATACGGTAAAATCTTTTTCTGAAGCAATAGGAGAAACTCTGCGGAGTTATGCCACGCGTTATTCTGACATTCACGTTTTTGCTGCCGTTCCTGCCGGCTTGGCTATAGAAATAGGGAGACGCATCTTAAAGTCAGCCTTTGGAGCAATTCATACCTATAACTTTTCCAGCGGAAAGTATTCACCAGCCTACATTCTGAGTCAGAACGTAGCTAGCAATCCAACTGTTAAGGATGATACAAACGGGTTTGATGCAAGCATCGTTGAGGCTCAAATAGTTTTTCTTCCTGTTGTTGGACAAATTCCGTGTGGTAATCTGTCAGAGGCAATTGCCCAACCTGAAGAATTATTTCCTTTTCCTGCCTCTTATCTGGACGCAACACCCCATTTCTTGCTCAGAGCACATGGTGAATCTATGATTGAAGCTGGGATAAATGATGGCGATTTGCTTGTCATACGGCAGCAGAATGCTGCGGAAGAAGGTCAAATTGTCGTAGCACGTATCGGTGATGAGGCAACTTTGAAAAAAATTCATTATGATAGCGAGCGGGGGAAATATATACTGCGTCCAGCAAACCATAAATTTGAAGACATGGAATTTGACCAAATCGATATTCAAGGCATTGCTATAAAGGTCATTAAAAACTTATAGATTCTATTTTCCCGCCTGCTTTCTTTAATGAAGACCAGGCGGGATATAAATCAAGACGAAATATAGTACGTCGGCCTGCCGACGCTCGTAAAGCCGCTTGCGTTCGTTATCACGACGCAGTTTGCGCTGCTGGCGCAATGGATGATAAGCAGATTGCCGTCCGCGTCGCGGCCTCCGACGATGCCGACGTGCATATCGGCGGGGTAAAACACAAGGTCGCCGGGGATGGCGTCCGCCCATGAGATCGGCGTGCAGTAGGTGTGCTGCATGGTCGCGCCGCCGCCGTGTCCGATGACGTATGCGCCGCCGCTGACGTTATAGAATACCCAATCGACAAAACCGCTACAATCCAGCCCGTAGGGACGATAGGTGCCAGAGGTGCTGTTGCCCTCGGCCCATACCTTTTGTATCGTTCCCCATCGGCTGTCCCAGCCGAGGACAAGGCTCTTGCCGCCCCAAAAGTAATTGACCTTGCCGACAAGAGAACAGGCCACACGCACCACCTCGCGCCGCTCCGGCGAGAGATCGGCGGGGAACCGCTTCATAAGCTCCGCCGCGTCCGCGCACACGGCGGTCAAGCTGCCGACCAGTTTCTCCAGCATGGCGCGCTCCGCGAGCAGCTCGTTCATGGCGTCGGTTTGGCGCGCGGTAAAGCCGTAGGCGCTCGGCATATCCGCCGCCGCTTTCGGCGTCAGCGTGATATGCAGAGTTTTCACCGTCCAGCTATCATCCGCGTCATCGTCGGGATCGCTGTCAGGATGGTCGATGATCTCTACCTCCGACGTAATGGCGTTCATATCCCAAAAGACTGCTTTGAGGCGGTCAATGCGGTCGGCGTCTATCGTGGCAACATCCGTCGCGTCCGCGCCGTCGCTGCTGGCGACCTTTGCGGCAAACACCGCAAGGATCTCCGCCCAGTCTGCCGTAGAGCCGTCCACGGTGATGTCATCATAGGTGTCCGCGCTTTGCAGCTCCTCCAGCCGCGCGTTGAAGTCAAAGTTGACCTGCGCCACCGCCGCGGAGATCGGCACGGTGTCCGCCGACGCGCTCTCGCCGGAAAAGAAGATTCCGAACGGTGAGGCGACGATGGCGGCGATCAACGCGACGACGATCAGCACGACCAACAGCACCGCGCCTCCGCCGCGGGCGGCGACGGAGCTGACCGCTGCCTTGACCGCGTGGACAACGGCCTGCGCCGTTTCCGCGTTCTTTCTGACCACCTGCTCACGGAGCTTCTGCTCGCTCATGCGCTTTGCCCGCGCCGCGGGCGTCAACGTCTTGCCCGCCTGCCGCCCGATGGCGCTGCGCTCCTTCAGCGTGAAGGACGGTTTTGCAGGCGCGTGGTCACCGGCAAGCCTTGCAGGTGTGCCTTTGCCGGCCTTGGTTATCCGCCTGCCTGTCGTGCGATCAGCTTGGTGATGCGTGATGCTGCTGCTATTGCGGTTAGGCTTCGGCGTCGGGCGCTCCGGGACGCTGTGGAGCGCGCCTTGCTCTGCCTTGACCGGTCCATTCGCCCGGACAGCCTCCGCCTCGGCGCTACGCCGCGCCTCCTGACGCGCCCGAACGGTATCCTGGACAACTTTTTGCCGCCGCATTTCTTGCAGGGGCGGCGCTTCGGGATCGGCGTCCACCCGAGCGTCGGCGCTTGGACGTGCCTTCGGCATGACAGGCTCCGGGCGAAGCTGCGGGACTTTCGGCGCTGCTGACATGGGCTGTGCGGTACTCTGCGCCGGTTCAGCCTGCGGCGCGGAGCCGGATCGCGTCTTGGCTCTTTGTTGCAGCGCGCGCCGCTGTCCCGCCGCGGGCGTATCAGCGCCCTGCCGTGCTTCAACGCTTCGGCGTGTTTTCGGCATGGCTTGCTGCGGACGCGGTTCAGGCGCTTGCTCACGGGGACGCGGCGCGGCGGTCGGGCGCTGTTTTGGCTGCGGAGGCGCGGCATCAGGCTGCGGCTCCGCGGGCAAAGGTTCCCGCTCGCTCGCAGGCTGCGGCTCCGCGGGCAAAGGTTCCCACTCGCTCGCAGGCTGCGCGTTTTCTTTTTTCGGCTCGGTGTCCGTTGCGCTTTTCCCGCGCTCCCGGCGCTGCTTGGCTTGCCGCACGGCGCGGCGTGTGCCGTCAGCAGCGAGCGCAGCGGCGCGCCGCTCGTTTTTCTCCACCTTGTCCGTCGCGTATTGCACGGGGTTTTTCGGCTGCGGCTGGCGCTCCGCTTGCTTTTCCGCATATTGCCGCTTCAAGATGTTTGCCGCTTCTTTTGGCGCGGTATCGGCCTGCCGCGCCTTTGGAGCGTTCATTCCGGGTCTTGTTTTTATTTCAGGCATGACTTCCTCCTATCGTAAAATCGGGCGGGGCAAACGCCCCGCCCGCAAGTTCAGCCCTCTCCGGGCTTGGTCGTCATCAGCTTGTAAAGGCTGGTGTCCTTTGGAAAATCGTTGACGAAAGGCACGATGGAACCGCCCACCTTGATAAGACCTTGACCGGGCGGCGCGTTGCTGACGTAATCCATCTGCGCCTCGGACGTTCCGAGCAGCTTTGACAGATCCTCGCGGTCGGTCGGCGCTTGATTGAACATCATCAGAAATTCGCTGTTGGCGAGCATCATGCGCGCCGTGTCGGAGAGCAGACATTCCTCCACGTTCTGCGTGATGCCTGTGAGCGTCGCGTAATACTTTCTAAACCGTTTCCAGCACTTGTAAAGAAACTCGCCGCTGTAATCGTCGTTGCTGTTCGCATTGCCGTTCATGCTCTTTTTGGCGAAGAAAAGATATATCTCGTCGATATAGACGTGGGTATATCGTCCCGCCGCGCGGTTGCGGATGACGCGGTTTAAGATGGCGTCCAGCATGACGAGCAGGCCGATGGGCTTCAGGTTCTCGCCCAAATCCTGAATGTCAAAGCAGATGATGCGGTTGTTGGTGTCAATGTTCGTCTGATGGGAAAATACATTCAGGGAGCCGATGGTAAACATCTCCAACGCTAGGGCAATATCATGGGCGAGCGGTTCCTTTTGCTTCATGAGATCGTCGTGCAGGTCTTTGAGCGTGGGCGGATCGCCCTGATAGGATTTGATGTACTCGCGGTAGACGTTCGCCGTGCATCGGTCAATGACGGACTTCGCCCGCGCGTCGATGCCGTCCGGCCCCATGATCTGCTGACAGAGCGACATCACAAAATCGCTTTTCAGGCCGACTGGGTTACTGCCCTCGCCATATTCCGCGGATATGTCCATTGCGTTGATATAGCTGGTGCTGTCCGCGGAGATCGTGATGATCTCGCCGCCGAGGGCGCGGACAAGCGGCCCGTATTCGCGTTCGGGGTCAACAATGATGATGGTATCTTTGCCGGATAACGCGCGGAGCGCGATCTCCAGCTTTGCCGCCATTGACTTGCCGGAGCCGGACACGCCGAGGATAAAGCCGTTGCCGTTCATCAGGCTTTCGCGGTTACAGATGATAAGATTGTGCGACACGGCGTTTACGCCGTAGTAAATGCCGCCCGTGTGCTGTATCTCCTGACTTTGGAACGGCATGAGGACGGCGGTGCTTTCGGTGGTGAGGGTGCGCGTCGCTTCGATGCGCCGCAGGCCGTAGGGCAGGACAGTGTTCAGCCCGTCCTCCTGCTGGTATTTGAGCGTGGCAAACTCGCAGTTTCCCGTCCGCGATTTGAGCGATTCCGTATCCTGGTCGAGCTGCTCCACGCTGTCCGCGAGATGCGTCAGCGTCACAAGACCGAACATGATGCGCTGGTCGCGCTCGGTGAGATCGTCCATGTACTCCTTGCCGACCTTCTGCATTTGCTCCACCTGATAGGGCAGCTTGGCGAGGTAGAGATTCTTTGACATCTGCCGCTGCTGGATGCGCGTCGCGTCCGATTCCACCGACATGATGACCTTATCCACCATCTTGATCGCGTCGTCCATGCCCATCGGGATAATGTCAATGGATACCATCATATTGCGTGGGAAGTCCATCAGCGAAGTAATGAGATCGTCCTTGACAAAGCTCCCGTAGTCCCGCAGGAACAGGACGCGCCCGTACAGGTCGCCCATTTCATAGCAGTCTTTCTTGAAGGACAGACAATTGGGCGCAATGGCGTCCTTGAAATCATGACCGCGCCGCATGGTTTCGTTGAGGTCAAAGCGGAAATCCTGTTCCTCGCCGGGACGGAAAAAGTCGTGGAACAGGCGCAGGCGCTCGTTGATGTTCACCTCGCGGATGGCGGAGTCGAGCCGCGCAAGCCCGTTTGTGAGATCGGTATGGACGCGGTTGAAAAACGTCCGCGCCTCCTCAATGTTTTTCTTCTCCACCGAGATCGTGATGTATTTTTCTTGGATCAGGTTATTGCTGTCCGCCGCCTTGTCGGTGAGAAGGTCGTTGCACTCGGCGCGGTATTGGTCTAGCCCGTCGCCCTCAAAATCCAGCATGAGGGCGATGCTGAATGCCTTTTGATTTAAGCGCCGGTTGAACAGCGTAATTTTTGCCGAGGTGTTCACGGGCAGCGAGTTGAGGAACGCGCAGTAGGACATGAAAAGCTCCATCTGCTTCTCCAATGACGCCACCTTATAATTGACATCAAAAAAGCGCCAAGTTTTGGAAAACTTGCCGCTGACCTCAAAAATGCCGTCCTTATAGATGCGTTTGATGGGAATAGAGCGTTGGACGCTGCGCGGAACGGCAAACGGGTCACGCTCCGCGCTGCGCTTGAATTGAAACAATTTCACCGCATTTTATCCTCCTTTTGGATGGCGGTCAGATAGTAGTTTTCGGCCTTCCACACGCGGTTGCCCGCGAGCAGAAGCTCCGATTTGATAAACGCCCACAAGAATTTTTCCAGCGTCATGCCGTTGTACTTGAAAAAGCCGGCGACCGCGACGGGAGCCGCGCCGACGATACAAAGCCAGCTCACCGTTTCGCGGTCAAGCACATTCCGCAGCGCAAAGTAAAGCGCCACGGCGACGCCCACGGCAAGCACCGAACAAATGAATTGCCGCAGGGACAGGCCGAAAAAGAGCGTTTCCTTATAGTTTCGGATTTCTTTGTTGATTTTGATTTCCATATTGTGTACCTCAAAAAAGATGCGTCCTTACAGTTGGACGCATCAAAAAACGTATTTCCACGCAGATAATATATGCAACAAATGAGAATTTGTCGCGTGATTAAAAGGCTAAACAGCATGGTCATCTTTCAACGATTTAAGTGTAGAAGCTATTTCGTTCTGACCGCAGCAAATCACTCTTGTCGGCACTCCTAAGAAATAGTAAACAGCTTTACACTTCTGAGCAAAGCGAAAATCTGTAGTAATTATGATTTCGGTATATGCTGCATAGATAGCGTGAGTGACATCATGAATGCCTGATAATGTAGTAGCTTGATTTTTTTCTGAATTGTAGCCATATCGGTTCAATAGCCGAAACAGCACCTCAATAATATACTCCAATTGAGTGTGATAGCCTTTTAGTTTGTCAAAAGAACCCTTCTCTATCTGAAGGTCTAAAGGGAGCCGCTTATCAACGCCCATCATGGCGCAAAGCATAGTATCAGTACTTGCATTAGCGCGCTCTACGGAGTAATGTAAATTATCATTTAAATCAGCAAGGGCACTGGCAATTGCGGGATGCTTCCATACTGCTTCATATGAAAGAGTCGAAATTGACTGATTGTGTTTATCAACGGCAAGCATCTCGTGGTAGTGCGCAGAATCGGAATAGTACTTGTCCTGACTGTCATGCTTCATTCGTTCGGTCGTATCCCATTCAGCAACCCGACGATAACACTGAGACGGGTGCTCTACACGTTGAACGACACCCTCTGATTTGGTGGGAAGCAGTTCATTGCAGTCGGTAAAATCTTCAATCATCTGAAGAAGCAATTTTGCATTCTTTCGATACGACTTGCCACCATCCTTCAGTGCTTTATATATTTCTTCGATGTGGGCAGGACTATAAACAAACCTAGTCTGATGTGTTTTCAAGCTGTTTACAACCGGACTAATAGAATTGTCCGTTAATGCGTAAATGTATATATTATGATCCAAATATACATATTTCATGTGCGTCCTCCAGAAAAGCCTGATTATTAAAAAATATATCATATTCCACTCGCTTTCTCAACTACATTATTTTATTGCACGAATTTATAGCCCAAACATCTCCTTTGCAATGTGATCTGCCGCCTTCACCAGCCCCACCAGCACCAGCATATTGAAGATGACTTCTCCGAGATAGCTCCACACCTGCGACACCACCGAGGCGTCGGGGTCAAACGCGGGCGTACCGCTGGACGCGAAGGCTGAGAAGATGATGCAGGCCAGCACAATGACCGCGCCCTCCATGCACACGCCGATATAGCTCCGCAAAAACGCCTTGCCGAAGTGCGTTGTATTCTCCCCGGCAAAGGACGCCAGCGCGATAGGCGAGAGCGCGGCATACATATAGAGCTTGAAAAAGCGCCCGTAGACGGTCAAAATCATAATGAAGGACAGCACCGTAATGAACAGGCTCCCCAGCAGCGACACCAGCCATAGCGGGATACTCGCCAGAAAGCCCACGTCCTCAATCGCCGTGATGATCTCGCTCGGCAGCGCCGCCGAGGTGCCGGTCATGCCGCCCACGCTGCTTGCCGCCGTCGCCACAATGCCGTTGCAGACGTTAAAGATGTTCGTCATCAAGTCCATGCCGTAGGTGATACCGACTTTGGCAAGGATAAAGTAGATAAACTGCTTTATCACAAACTCCGGGCGCTGGAAGTCGCGGAAGGTGGCGGAGCTTTTGAAAATGCTGATGGCAAAGAACAGCACCAAAAGCCCGTAGCCAATGGCCTGCATCGCGCCGTTGATGGTCGTGACGGCGCTCCAAACCGTGCCGCCCTTGAACGTCTGCGGCGATTCCGTCAGCAGCGTCCACATTTCCGCGAGCTTATCGTTCCATGTGGTGAGCGCGTTTTGCAGGTTATCGACGATCCAGTTATTATCCAAATTATCGCCTCCTTGACGGGAGCGGGAGATCCGCCGCATGGCAAATCTCCCGCCACGTTTGATTTACAGTGCGCCGATGGTCGTGAGGATTTCCTTTGCAAAGGCGATCAGCAGACCGCCAAACAGGCAAAGAAAGCCCTGCGTCCTCTGGCTTGCGTCATGGCTCTGGATGCTCATACCGACCTGCACGATGCCCCAGCCGAGAATGATGACGCCCAGCGCCTTGATGATGGAAAAGATGAAGTCGGACAGGTTGTTGACGATGGTGAGTGGGTCGCTGCCCGCGGCAAACGCGGGCGTCGCAGACATGAGAAAGGCGGCGAACACCGTCGCCGCCGTCCAATACCGCCGCCGCACGGCGCGGCTGCGCGAAGAGAGGTCAGTCGTTTCGCTGTTCTTCCTGTACTTCTTCTGGCTCATGTTGGTTTTCCTCCAATTCGATAATTTCAATGTTGTCAAGCGACGTAAACTGGTACGGTAGGTCGGGGAGCGCATAGTCGGGCGTGGGGTGATGCACATAAGGCTGCGCGCCGCCGCGCTGTATCCGCTTGACATTGGGGTGTTTGAGTATGTTGTACTTCTTGTCCAGGACGGGACGCTCGCCGCGGATCATCAAGATCGCCTCATCGGTTTTCATCATGCGGATCTCGTCAATCATCATCAGCTCGCGGCCTGCCTGCTGGTAGTTGGTGGAGCTGGAACCGTTGCGCCCCTTTGTCTGTCCGCGGGTGCGCGTATCCAGCGTTTCCTTGCCGAGCAGCTTGGCAATATACTCCAATGACGTCGGCTCGTTGCCTGCACCGAGGAACAGCAGCGTATCACAGTTGCCGATGATGCTCTCGTATTCTTTTTCATAGAGCGCCTTGATGTTCTGGATATTCTGCACGAAGATGTTGAGGCCGATGTTGTAGCTGCGGCAGGTCGCAAGGATTCTCGGATAGCTGTCCGGCTGCGCGACGTTAGCCCACTCGTCCTGCAACACACGCACGGGAACAGGCAAGCGTCCATTGTACTTCTCGTCCGCACGGTGGTACAGCTCCTGGAAGCACTGGGTGTAGAGCATACCGACCAAATAATTCATGCTGGCGTCGGTGACGGGGATAACGCAGAAGATGGCGCGTTTCTTTTCGCCCAGCGAGGCAAAGTCCATATCGTCGCGCTTGGTCAGCTCGGCATACTGCGGGATGTTGAACGCAGCGAGGCGCACGGCGGCAGAGATCAAGATGGATTTCGCCGTCTTGCCCGCCGCCTTTTTGTAGATATGGTACTGCTTGACCGCGACATGGTACGGGTCTTCCTCCTCCAACGCCTGAAAGAGCATATCCAGAGGACTTTGAAATTGCTCGTCCTCCTCGCGCGATTCTGCGTTTTCGATCATGAAAAGTACCGTTTCAAGGTTCTGCTCCTCCGGCGGCGCAAAGTCCATGAGGTAGAGGATCAGGGCGGTGTCGAGCGCAAGCTCCGCCCGTTCCCAAAACGGATCGTTGCTTGATGCGTTCTTCGGGGTCGTGTTCTTGATAAGGTTGTCGATCAGCGTCAGCACGTCCGCCTCACAGCGCAGATACGCAAAGGGATTATAGTGATCGGATTTCTTCGGCTCGACGAGGTTGAACACCTTGACGTCGTACCCTTCCTCAATTAAGAACCGCCCCGCGTTGCGGAGCAGCTCGCCTTTCGGATCGGTGACAAGAAAGGAGCAGTTGGCGCAAAGCAGCGCCGGCAGGCATACGCTCTGCGACTTGCCCGTGCCGGAAGTGCCGACCACAAGGATATTGAGGTTGCGCTGGTGCTGATACCCGTTCAAGCTCATTTTGACGTTCATGGTCAGGATAATATCCATTTGCGGGTTCTCCTTGTCCTGATACTTGCGGCACAGTTCACGCGGGTCGCCCCACTTTGCCGAGCCGTATTCCTCGCCCGGTCGCCGGTTCTGACGGTTGGAGTAGTAAAGCCCGATGGCCATTGCGTACATGATAAGCCCGGTCAGCATGAATTTAGGCGTGTGCGGCGTCCATCTTACGGCAAAGGGGCGTTCCAGTATGGCACTGAAACGCCCCATCAGGTCAAAGATGGTCATACCGTCCTCATAGCCCGCGGCAAGCAACGCCGCGAGCCATAGCACGACCACGGAGAGCGCCGTCCACACGGGGGCGGCGCTCCGAAAGCTCCCTTGCCGCTTCAAGGCTTAATAGCCCGTCTTGGGCAGCTTGGTCGTGGTCTTGGTGTAGACGGTGGTGAGCCAGCGGGAGACGCCCTGAATCCATTGCCCGTTGTAAAGTCCGCCCACGTCCGCGACGTTGACGATGCTTGTGCCGTTGGAAAGCCCGCTGTTGACCGTACCGTAGATATACGCGGTTTCCACCTCGGCAAAACCTCCCTTGACCGTGCCGAACACAAACATGACCTCGGTGACGCGCTCATTGGCGGCGAGACCGAGGGCGGCAGGCCGCGCCTCCAGCACATAGCTTTTTGCGGTCGAGAGGTTGTCTGCGAGCGTTCGGTACTGGTCGCCGGAGAGATTGGTCTTATAGACGATCTTGTAGGCGAGCTTCTGGTTGTACGTTCCCGTTATGACCTTTTCCAGCGTGATCTGCCCCGGTAGGGTGTCGCGCCAGTAGAACGAGCCGAGCGGCACGGTGGACGTGTTGGCGATGTCCGTAATGGTGTAGCGGATCGGCTGTCCCGGCATGACCTCCGCATAGCCGGTTTTCTTGATAGATACGCCGGTGGACAGGCTTTCGTCCTCCACCTCAAAACACACGATCTGCCCCGCGTGCTCCAGATAGGCGTTGAACACGGTGGGGTTGACGCCGTAATACTGCGGTGCTTTCACTTCTTTGACCGTGTAGCGCGAGAGCGGGAGCAGACGAGAAACGGCGCGGCCTCGGCTGTCGCTCTTGACGGTATCGACCACGTTCCCGGCCTTGTCGTAGATCTCAAAGACCGCACCCTCCAACAGCGTGCCTTTCGGCAGGCCGTTGATGGGGTTATCGTCCGCGGATTTCTTGACGATCTGGATCTGCCCGCGGATGGGTGTGTTCTTCCATGTGATCTCAATGGTTTCGCCGCTTCTGACGTTGACCGTTTTCAACTCCGTATCAACGATATAGCCCTCGTTGGACAGCTCGCGCAGGAAACAGCGCCCGCTCACGGTGAGGTCGTCGATATAGACGTAGCCGTTCTGACCGCTCTGATACTCCCCAATGGGATTGTGGTTGCTGTCATAGAGCAGGAAGGTTGCACCATAAATGCCCTTGCCGGTATCCGCGTCGATTTTGTGAATGATGATGCCGCTGAACGGCGTATTTTCCACGGTCAGCGTGGTGGTTTCGCCGTCCTTGACCGTGAAATAGTGAGGCGTCGCATCGAGCTTGAAGCCCTTTGACGCTTCAATTTCCACAGCGTAATAGTCGCCCGCGTCCAAATCGACGTGAACGCGCCCGTTTTCGCCGGTCGTGACCGTTTTTACAAGTCCGCCGTCCATGCGTCGGATCTCAAATGTGACGCCGTTGATACGCCTGGTCTTGTCCGCTGCGCTGACCTTGATCAGCTCCAAACCACCTTCCGGGCTGTTAAAAAAGGTTATTGTCTGCGCCTCGCCGCTCTTGATCTCAATGCTCTGCGGCGTGGTGTCGAGGACAAAGCCTGCGGCGGTTTTCAGCTCCTTTGCCGTGATGGTCGTGCCGGGGGTGAGGCCGGTCAGCATAATGCGCCCGTTGCGGTCGGTGACGTACTCGCCGTTGCTCGGGCCAATCACGCTGCCGCTGCTGTCCGTCACAAGGAACGTGACGCCCTCGATAGGCTTGGTCGTGCCGGTAATATACTTCTGAATCGTCAGCGTCTGCTTGGCGTCGTTGAAAATGTCGATGGTCTGCGCGTCGTTCGCGCCGATTTCCACCGTGACGGGGGAATTGTCGAGGATATACCCGTCCGGCGCTCTCGTTTCGCGGATCACGATAGTCGAGGGCTGCAAGCCCTTAATGATGATTTCGCCGTTGTCGTCGGTCGTATACTGACCGTTGGACGTGACCGTGCCGCCGAAGTTGCCGACAAACTCACCGCTGGCGTAGGAGATTTGGAACTCCGCGTCTTTCAAAACCGCGCCCGTCGCTCGGTCGCGCTTGATGATCGTGAGCGAGCCGGTGGGGGTGTTGTAGAACGTCAAGGTCTGCGTGTCGCCGCTCTTGATCTCAATGGACTTGGGCGTGGAATCCAACACATACCCGTCCGCCGCGCGCAGCTCCTTCGCCGTGACCGTGACGCCCGGTTCGAGGTCTTTCAGCTCGATCCTGCCGTTCGCGTTGGTCACATACTCGCCGTTGGTATTGCCGACTATGCCGCCGTCGCTCTTGGTGACAAGGAAGCGGACGCCGGCAATCGGCGTGGACGTGCCTTCGATGAACTTCTGAATGGTCAGCCGTCCCAGCGGCTCGTCGTAAAACTCCAGCTCATTCTGCGAGCCGGTGACGTTCGTCGCCGTGACCGTCGTGACCGCGCCGCTCACCGTGACGTTGCTGCCGCTTGCTCTGCCGATGATGATTGTTTGCGGCGTTGGGTTGAGCGCGTAGCCTTTTGCGGCCTTAATCTCACGTGCGATGATGGTCATACCCGGCGTGAGGCCGGAAATCGTGATGCGCCCGTTGGCGTCCGTCACATACTCACCATTGCCGCCGCCGATGGGCGAGCCCTCACCGTTCGTAATTAGGAAGGTCACGCCGGGAAGTCCCTTGCGCGTTCCTTCGATGTACTTCTGGATGACAAGTGTTTGCAGGGCGTCGTCGAGGAATGTCAGCGTCTGCGTATCGGTGGGATCGACTCTGGTAGTCTGCGGGGTGCGGTTGATGGCATAGCCGTCGGGCGCGGTCACTTCGACTACTGTGTAGGAATCGGGTTTGAGGTTCAACAGGCGGATCTCGCCGTTGCTGTCCGTGCGGTATATACCATTGGTGGAGGTTCTGCCCTCGTCATCGGGGACGTACTCGCCTGCGGTGTTCGTGATCTGGAACTCCGCGCCTTCCAGCGGCCTGCGTGTCACGCTGTCCAGCTTTTTGATGACCAAACCGCCCTTCGGCTGATTACGGAACTCGACCGTCATGGTTTCGTTTGCCTTAATTTTGATGACTTGCGCAGTGTCGTCGAGAATATATCCTGGCACCGTGCGCGTTTCTTTCACAACGACGGTCTTGCCCGGTTCGAGGTTGGCAATCGTGATGGTTCCGGCGTAGTCGGTCGTAAAGCGCCCATTGCCGTTGCCGACGACGCTGCCGTCGCTGTCCGTGACGCTGAACTCAACGCCCGCAAGAGGTTCGCCGGTTACAGCGTCCTTTTTGACGATCAGAAGAGCGCCCATCTTCTGATTGCCATAGGTTACGGTCACAAAGTCCTGATTCTCGCCTGCGAGATAGACCGTGCGCGTGTTTTTGGCGTTGAGGACGTAACCGGCAGGAGCGGAAATCTCGTCGATGATGTAGGTACCTTCGTCGAGGTCCCGAACCTCGATCTGACCATTCTCGTCCGTGGCCCACTCGCCGATGGTTGTGCCATCCATGCTTGTCATGGAATTGAGATAGCGCATACGGAACCATGCGCCGGCGAGCGGCTTGCCAGTTTCTTCATCCATTTTCTGAATGAGAATGGTGGAAAGCGGAATGTTTTCGACCGTGATCTCCTTGTCACGGCCTGCGGAGATATAAAACTCGTAGACGCCGGTATCCTTGATGCGGTAGCCCGCGGGTGCCTCCTCCTCGGTCGCCCTGTACCAGCCGTCTTTGAGCTTATCGAGGAAGATCACGCCGTTTGCGTCGGTGTAGTAGGTGCCGAGGTCGTTGATTTCGCCGCTAAACGTGTGATTGGACGCATAGGCGATCTGGAAACGTGCGCCTTCCACGGGTTTGCCGGTGGCAGCGTCGATCTTGTGGATAGTCAGCGAGGGTTTTTTGTAGTCCTGAAACTGCACGATGCCCAGCTTATTCGGGAACAGCGTGATTTTCTGCGGGATGGGGTCAAGCAGATAGGCGTCGGGGACGGACTGCTCCGTGATCTCATAGACGCCCGCGTCCATCTCGCGCAGGAAAATCTCGCCGTTCGCGTCCGTGGTCTCCGTCAGCAGCGTGGAGCTGTCCATTTTGCGAACGGTAAAGGTCGCGCCCGCGATGGGCCTGCCCGTGACGGCGTCGGTCTTGATGATCTTGAGGTCGGGCTTTTTTTCATTGTTGACGATCAGCTCGCTGGTGCGACCGGGAAACAACTCCACATGGTACTCGGTGTCGTTGAGGATGTACCCGGACGGCGCGGACATCTCCTGCACGGAGTACACACCCGGTTCCATATCCTCGATGCGGATGCGGCCCTGCGTGTCCGTTACGCGGTCGAGATAGTGGGAGCCGTCCTCGATACGCGCGATCCGGAAGGTTGCGCCCGCAAGATACTTGCCTGTGTTCGGGTCGTACTTGATGACCTCCAGCGAAGGCTTCGCGGTGTCAGTAAAAACAAACTCGGCGGTTTCGCTGCCGTCGAGCTGGATAATGCGGGAGGGATTGTCAATGAGATAGTGGTCGGGGCATTCCAGCTCCGTCACGACGTAAGCGCCCACGGGCAGCTCGGAGAGGTCGATCTCGCCGTTGACATCGGTGGTGCGCTCAATGGGGCCGTAATCGCCGGCGACGGACTTGATCTCAAACTTGACGTTGGGAATGACCTTGCTGAGATTGCTGGAATCGACCTTAACAAGCCAAAGCCCGGGTTTTTGGTCGTTATAAAAAAGGAGCTGCTTGATCCCGTCGCCGGCTTTCAGCTCGATTTGCTGCGGCGTCGGATCGGCAATATGCCCGTTGTCGGTCTGCACCTCTTTGACAAGATACGTTCCGGGTTCGAGGTCGTTCATCACGATCTCGCCCATCGGGTTGGCCTTGTAAATGCCGAGGCTTTCGCCGTCGCGCCAGAACTCAAACGAGATGCCTTCCATCGTTTTGAACGTTTTGCGGTCATATTTGATAATCTTCAATCCGGGCTTTTCACGGTTGACGAACGTGACCTCGGACGTTTCGCCGGTCACGACGGTCGCGGTCTTGGTTGCCTCCACGTCCATGACGTAGCCGGTGATTCCTGCCGTTTCTCTGACTTCGTAGCCGCCCGGTTTGAGGTTGGAAAACTCGATGACGCCGCCGGGGCCAGTCTTGCCGGTCTGGGTCTCTCCGGTTTCCAGACACTTGATCTGCACCGTGACGCCTTCGAGGTTATCACCAGTGTTGCTGACCTTGCGGATACGCAATGCGCCATAAGGAGCGTTGCAGAAGGTCAGCTCGCCGCCGTTCTCCGCAGTGACTGTGACGTGCTGCGTGGAGATTTCCGGCAGAAGATGATATTTGGGCGGGATGCGCTCGGTGACGGTATAGTTGCCGAACACATTGATCGGCAACGTGATCGTGCCGGTATCATCGGTCACAAAGGAACCGTACTTGTCACCGTTGGGATACCACACGTCAAAAATTGCGCCGGCGAGCGGCTTCGTCGTGCCTTCCTCCAGCTTGATGATCTTCAGGGTGCTTTCCTCCGGGTCGGGCGGAGGCGGCGGAGGCGGGGGATTGGTGGAAAAATTACTGATCGCGTCCACGGAGATCGGCGTGTCGGGGTCGGTGTCCAAAAGATAGTCTTGAATGTCGCCGTATTCGTCGCGCTGGAGCGTTTTTGCATAGTAGATTTTGTATTCAACCACAACGGTGTCGAATTTCAGCTTTGCGCTGCCGCTGTTGCCCTCGACGGCGTTTTTGGGATATACGACCTTGATCTGTGCCTGATAGCCCGCGCCAGATGTGCGCGTGGTGCTGAGCTTGAACGTACTGATTTCGGTGTTGTCCATGCTCATAATTTTGGTGCCTGCGGGCGCGCCCTGTTCAAGAGATACCCTGACGGGCTGCAACGCCCAGGTGTCGCTGTCGATGGTGAATACCTGCTGATAGCACTCCTCGCCGTTGATGGTCACGGCGTAAGCGGTGCTTTTGTCCGGCGTAGCGGTCAGCTTCGGCTGGTACATCTGATTCCAGTACATTCCTCGCTGGTAGATGTCCTTTGCCGCTTTGAGGACGTTTTCCGCCACCTGACGGTCGGCCCCGGTAAGGCTCGGATTGATACCGAGATTGCTGATGTTCCACGAGCCGATCAGGTAGCACCAGAGCGCCATCTTGGTCGCATAATAGGCTTGCTGTTTGCTTGTAACGCCGAGATCGTCAAGCGTCAAATGCGGATAGCCGTTGGAGATGATGCCCACCAGCTTCGGGTCATTTTCCAGATGATCCGCGCCGTAGCGGATGGGCGTACCTTCCGGCACCTTCGACGGGACACCGTATAACTCTGGGTCTACGCAATATGCGGGGACTTCTGTTGTTCTCCCGCTGGGCGAGGTGTAATTGTAATAAGTGTACCACTGCACCTTGACAGAACCGTTCATGGTCAGCCAGTTAAGGTCGGTCTTGTCTGCGTAGACATTGACCTCCGCCATTGCCTCCTCCAACGTCGGCGCGGCGCTTGCGGGAACGGCGATCATGCTCAAAACCGTGGCGAGCGCCAGAATGAGTGAAAGAATGCGTTTGTGCATAGTTGAAATTCCTCCTTAAATAATGATTTGGGGGTAAAAAGAGAGACGCACCGTTTCCGATGCGCCTCGCAGCAGAGTTTGGATGTTTTAAGTGATTTCGATATAGTACCTCGTTTCCTCAAAGATACCGTTGTGGAAGTAGTCCCACGCCTCGACGCGGAAGTGGAAGTTGGGAAAAGCGTGGACTTGCTTTGTGATTTCTGCCTGTTTCCAAGGCCAGAAATACATGGTGTACGGCTCGTCCTCCGCGGGGATGGTGAGCGAGATTTTTGCCAGCGGCTTGCCGTCGCGCCACGCGGTCGGCTCCGATTTCAGCGCCTCATAGATCGTGTACTGCATCCGCCTTGTTTCGTACAGATTGCGGATAAAAAGGTCGTCGCCCGTGGCGGTGGCGTAGTGCCGTGTTTCCGCTGCGGGAAGCTCCACCGCGGGGAACACGCTCCAATCATAAGTCGGCGTGGGAAGTTCCGGCAGCGGGCCGGGGGCAAAAACATTGTTTTCCCAGCGCAGCGTGTCCTTGATCTCATAGAGATACCCGTCGTCGCAGCGGATCACGTCGCCCACCTGCGGAATGTACTTGCTGCCGTCCGTGGGCAGGGTCACGGCGCCGCCCGCGGGCTGCGCCGCTGCAGGTTTCGCGCTTGCGGGCGCTTCGCCGGTATAGGGCGCGGTCGTGTCGATCCGCACCGCGCCGTCCCAATAGACGTTGAAGCCCGCCGCTTTCCCCACGTCGCGCAGCTTGACGTAGTTGCTCCCATAGATGTTGTACGCATCCAGCTCCACGCGCTTGCCGTCCACATAGACCGGCTGCGTACTGCGCTCCGCGCTCACGCCCTCGGCATACGCCGCGCCGCCCGCGAACAGCGCCGCGCCCAGCAGGAAGCAAGCCATACCGTAAAGAATCGTTCCTCTTTTCATGTCAGGCACCGTCCTTTCCTTGTTGTGATACCAGCATACGAAAAAGGGGAACTTTTGTCAAAAAATTACGCGGTTGCCTTTGCCTGCACACACCAACGATACTGCGGCTGATCCATCACGCAGGTAACGAGCGTGAGAATGTTCTCCGCGCTGTCGTTCAGCACCGTGCCGTTGTCCACCGCGATCTTGGAAACGGAGAACACCTCGTAGCTGCGCTTGCCGAGCTTTGTTTCATAGGTGATAGTGTCGCCCACGTTCAGCGTGTGGATCTTGCCGAAGTGGTTGTTGACGCCGCGGTTGTGTCCGGCAATCGCCACGTTGCCGCCCCAAACGGACGTTTCCGTGAAATGCCCCGCGCCTTTGGCGAGCGCGTTCTTGTCCGTCCCCTGATAGACCTTGACGGTCAGACCGATGGCGGGGATGGAAAGCGTACCGAGATGCCCGCCCTGATAGTAGAGGTCGGAGGTGACTTCGGTATAGCCCGCTGCGGCGTAATTGCTCGCGTCCGTGACCGTGAACGGGTCTTGCGTCGCCGGCAGCATGGACGGCGGCATGACCGTGGCGCCGGTGGACGTGTTCGTGCCTGCGTCGTACTGCCGGTTCTGTTCGATCAGGTTGGGCGTCAGGTATTCGCCCGCGTCCAGCGTGTAAGACGTGGGCGAGCCGAACGCGGGCGGGATGACCGCCGCCGTCTTGCTCCTGTCGATGTTCGTGTCGTCGCTGACGATAATATAGATCGTGGTGTCCGAGGTCGGTTCCCCGAACGTCCCGCCGTCCTCACCGTCGAAGGTGTACTCATACGCCATCGCGGGCAGGCAGAAGGCCGTCAGCATCATGCAGACGGCAAGCAGAGCGGAAAGATACTTCTTCATCATTCATAACCTCTTTTCTTGTTGATATAGTGCTTATAGCCCTTGCGCCCGAAGTATCCGGCAGCGCCGAGCGCGGCGACGCCCACGGGAATGAGCAGCAGGCGGGACTTGGAGGACGGCGCGCTCGCCGGTGCGGGCGTGGGCGCGACGGTTTCCTCCGCGCTCTTGTTCCCGGCCTCGCCGCTTTCATCGCCGCTCGTCGGAATCACCGGCTCCACCGTCTGCTTGTCGGTGCTGGAAAAGACGGCGGTATAGATGATGGTGTCGCTGCTGGACTTGCTGACCTCGCCCGTGTAGTCCACCGTCACGGTATAGCCGGTGACGCTGCGCCCGGTCGCCGTGCCGGTATAGGTGGCAAGCGCGGTATAGCGCACGGCAAGGGCGTCGCCGTCCACATAGTCTGTGTTGCCAGCCTGCCAGTCCACATTGGCAAGCGTCAGCGAGCGCCCGCCGTCCTCGATGCTCTTGGGAATGAGAGACACATCAGCGTCGGAGAGGTTGGGGTAGGTGCGTTTTGCGCTTACCGTCCAACTGTTCGTCCGATAGCCTGCCGCTTCCACGTTGATCGTCGTATAGTCAGGCTTGAGGACGCCGCTGTAACCGTCCTCGGTCACGACCTCCAGCTCCGGCTCCAGCGCCTTGATGATCTCGCCCACGTCTTTGGTGGCGCTCTCCAGCGTGATGACCTCGGTAAAGTCCTTCGTGTCTGTTTCGGTCAGGTCGGTTTTGAGAACGTCCAAAAGCGTGTAGTGCCGCCCCTCACGGTCAAAGTCCTCCGTGGGGATGGCGGCGGGATCGTCGCGGGCGGTCAGGTAGTAGACCTTTTCCAGACGCGCGACGCCGTTTTCCTCGCTGGTGTGTACCTCCGCGGGATAGACGGTGGGAGGCGGCGGGGTCATCGCCTCCTCAACGGTTTCTGTGGGCTGCGGCTCCCCGTTGGGAGCCGCAGCATATACGGGAATGCTCATGCAGAACATGATCGCCGCTCCGATGGCGGCAAGGATACGGTGTTTCATCTTCCGTCCTCCTTACCGAGCCGGCTGGTCATGCGCGCGCTTCTGCTCCTGCTGCGGCGCGATCTCTTTCTGCACCGCGCCCTGCATCTCGCGGAAAATGCTCTGGATGCTGTCGAGGATGCTACGGGCGTCCTGCGGCTCCATGCCCTCGTAGAGAACGCCGAGCTTGGTCGCGTCGGGCTTTTCGCACGGTACGCCGAAGCTGCGGCAGAGCATATACCCTGCGCTGGTCGCGTCCAGCTCCGTTTCCTCGCGGGAGTAGCCCGCGTATCTTCCGTGGTCGTGGACTTTCGCGCGGAAGATCTCGCGGGCGAGCGCGGCGAAGGTCTGGCTGTCGGTCAGCAACTCGGACACGCTGATGGCCTGCTTCTGCGGATCGTAGTAGGCATCAAACGCGCCGTCCTTGAACGGGCTGACACTGACGGGGGTAACGGGAACGGGCGATTTATACAGCAGCGCACGGAGCGCAAGCTGCATCTGCGGCGTGTTTTCCGCGAGAGTGGTCTTGCTCATCGCCCGATTGCCCGTGGTCTGCGACACGTCAAAGACGCGCCCGACCTTATAGCCGCGATGCGTCCTGCCGTCCTTGATGTACGGGTCGGACACGCGGACTTTGATGCCCGTTTCGCCGCCGATGACGCTACGCCCCTGCGCGTTCCAGCCGCGGACGCTGTTGAACACGCTCACGTCGGGGTACTGCTTCATGGCGAGCAGGACGTTGGACGCGCTGAAGCCGGGGTTGTCGGCCTGCACGTCCAGATAGTGCAGGTACGCCTCCGGCTCCTGCGTGATGTTGCTGATGGCGTCGTTGGTCATGTTGCTGAGTTCCTGACGCTCCGCGGCCTTCTGTTCCTTAAACGCCTCGGTCTGCTGCTGCTTTTCGGCAATCAATGCTCCAATGGTAGACATGGTGATTTCCTCCTATTATGAATTATCGTTCGGGTATTGCTTTCTGCACGGCCTCTTTGACCGCCTCTTTTGCTCGATCCGCTTTTTCCTGCGCCGCGACCGCTTTGTAGGCGTCGAGCCTGCTTTTGACGGACGGGCGCTTATTCATCTCCTCCGAAGCCCGCTCCGTAGATGCTCTCGCACCAGTCCCGCGCTCCCTGGAGCTGTTCTCGGACGGAGCGCGGGCGTCGGCTTTTTTTGCTGCGGCGTCCTCCTTGACCGGCGCGGGATAGCCCATGCGCTCAAAGATGCGGTTGAGCTGCTTGGCGTCCTTTACCTTCGCCATGATCTCGACGGTGCCGGTGTCCTCCATCTTGTTCTCAATGGGGCAGAACAACACGCCGTAGCTCTTGGCCTCCATACGAAAGCCCTTCAAGTCCTCCTTCTTCACGGAGAAGATGGTCAGCTCGTCGCCGTCCTGAATGAGCCGCTTCAAGGTGGTCTTGCCGGCGAGCTTCTGGTTGTCGTTCGCCAGCGCGATCAGGAGCGCGGCGAGGTTCTTGGCTCCCAGCCCCGCCAGCTTGACCACGCTCTCGGTGATCTGGATGCCCTCGCGCACCATCAAATCAGCGGTTTCGCCGTTGGTACTCATGCTGCTTTTCCTCCTTTCTTACTTCGGTGGGTTCTTTGCTCGCCTGCCGGAGTTGCTCGGACACCTGCGGTATATCGGCTTGTATCCTGCGGCATAGGGCAAGCTCCCGGCGCTTTTCCCGCAAGGCGGCGGTATGCCGGTCGATCTGCGCGGAGATCTGCGCTTGGGTTTCTTCATTGACTGCCTCCCTTCGTTCTTGATAAAGCGGTTTGCGCGCATCGGTCAGCGATGCTATCTCTCCCTCCAGCGCCGCGATCCTCTGCGCCAACTCGCCGGCGGTCTTGATGTCCTGCTCCAGCAGGTACTTGAATTGCGCCTGATAGCGTCCAAATTTCGCTGCCTCCTGACGCAGCGGGAACGGCGCGCGGTAGGGTTGCTTGCGGCGTCTTGTGCGCCGCAGCAGGTAGAGGTATCGGAGATAGAGCGCGTGAAAGCCCTTGATTTTGGGTTGCTGGGCATAAACAAAGAGTCCCCGCACTTTGATTTTCCTCAAGCGCTTTTTCGGCGTGTGGAGCACGGGGACGTGATAAAGGTTGTTCTGGCGCTGCTGTGCAAGCCGCGCCTTGATGCCCTCCTCGGTGTACTCGCTGCCGAGGGAGGCAAGACGTATCGCGCGCTTTGCGCCTTTGGGTCGGACGGTCGTGTATTTGCGGTGCGGGCCGCGGCGCTGGACGGCGTAGCCCTTTCGTTCCAACAGCATGAAAAAGGTGTCGAGCGTGTACGCCTCGGCAATGATGGCGTCCATATCGGCGTGGATCATGCTGCGGATCGTCGACCTGCCGTCCTGCTCCGCTTTCCATTCGCCGTAGTGCTTGCCTTTGCCCCGCGGCTCGATGACGGACAGGCTGTTTTCCCGGCAAAGCGCGTCCGACGTGGCGCGGATCTCCTTGTAATAGCTCTCCGGGGTGGAATGATACTTGTGACCGTCCGCAAAGGATACGGAGTTGACGACGATGTGATTATGAGGGTGCGCCTTGTCGAGATGCGTTCCGATGACGACCTCAAAATCATTCTTAAACATTCGCCGCGCAAACTCGACGCCGATCTTGTGCGCCTGCTCCGGCGTGACCTCTCCCGGCGCAAAGGATTGGATGATGTGGTAGCCGAGGACACCGCCTGTCTTTTTGAATTTGCGCTTTGTGGCGCGCATGGCGGCAAAGGCGGTATCGGCGTCATCGCAGTTCAGCACGTCCACGAAACGTACTTGCTTGGTTTTCTCCGGGTCAATGGCATAGGCGATCCCTGCGTCCAGCTCGGTCTTTTCTACGTCGATGGCGTACTTTACGCGGTCGTCCAGCCTGCGCCGGATGGCAAAGACTTTCGTGTATGCCATATCAAAGGCGCTCCGCGATCTCCCAGATCTGCCGCTTGGCCTCTGTCACCGCGTCGATGTCCTCCTTGCTGGCGAAGCCGCGGGCATTGACGGCTCGAGCGATCTGGTTGATGTTGTTGCCGATGGCGGCGAGCTGTCGGCGTATTTCGGCATACTCGTTGGGCGGACGCGGGCGCATCTTTTCGTTGGCAATCAGGGAGCGAAGATATTGCTCCATCGGAAAGCCGGAAAGCGCGGCCTGCTCCTTCAGGTGTTCATACTCCGGCTCGTTCAAGCGAAGCGATAATTTGATGGGACGTTTTCTCAAATGGGGTTCCTCCTTTCATCGAGGTACGGGGGTTTTAGGGGGGCTTGCCCACCTAACAAGCGCATTTGGACGGCCAAATGCTATGCTTGCGACTGCAACGCAGCCGAAGGCTGCGCTGCAATCCTCCACCGTCCGAAAAAGAATCATCGCACGTCGCCGCCGCGCGTTTTCACACGACCGGCGATGCCCTTCACCAGTTGCAGCAGCTCGTTGTAGTCCTTGCCGCGCCGGGGCGGATTGTCCACCACGTCGTATGCTTCCAGCCGCGAGCGGATCGCCCGCGCCGCGACGCGCCCCGGCTCGTCGTCGTCCAGACAGAGGATGATTTTCTGGATCTGCCGGTTGTCCGAGAGGTACTGCCCGAGGGCGAGCGGGAATTTCATCTCGCCGCCCTGCTTGGGCTGGTAGACGCCGGCGAGGGACAGACAGTTGGCCTTGCGCCAGTCCTGCCCCTGCATCTTCAAAAGCGTGAGGTAGGAAAGCGCGTCGATGGCGCACTCAAAGACGCAAAGGGCGCTGTTGCTGTCCGCCTTGACCGGCACGGCAAACGAAAACCGTTTATCGCTGCCCGGAACGTCGCCCACAAAGGTCGATTGCGATAGCGTCCCGCGCAGCGCGCCGTAGCGCGGTGTGTCGCCTTCAAAACCGACGAACACGCAGTTGTGATGCTCGGCGTCCTCATAGAGCTGCCCGCTTTTGATGCAATGGTTGATGATCTCCGGGTCGATGCCGCGGCTTCGCAGGTATGAAAAAACACGCCGGTTGTCGGCGTGCTTGGGCGGCAATGCAAAAACAGGGGGCGGCTGCGGCTTTTGCGCATAGGCCGGAGCGCCGCTGCGGGGCGCGCCCGCGATGGCGTTGATGGCGTCGGGCAAGGTCATGTTGCAGACCTTGATCAGATAGTCCAGCGCGGTCTTGCCGCCGATACCGCGCGACCACCAGCACCACATACCGTTGGAAATTTTCAGCGAGTCGTGAGTGCGGGTGGAGTAGACATTGCCGCCGACGTGGACAAGCTCGTCCGGCTCGCAGCGTTGCAGGTAGGTCAGCAGGTCGATCTCGCGGACGCGGGCGATCTCTTCTTTTGCGTAGTATGGCATTACTTCACCTCCTCCGGGCATGGAAAAAGCGCGGGCATTTCTGTCCGCGCTTCGTGTAGGATATTTGGTTTACTCATCAAGTAGGGGTTGGTCGCTGTCTTTCGTGTGCCATCTGTTCAGCACTTCTTCCACCTGCTTGACAAGCTGCTCCTTATTCGGCATATATAGAACATACCGGGAAGCAAAAATGTTGTTGGACAAGCCGCCCAGCGCATACTCCGCAGTGATGCTGTCCTTGTCTGTGCAGAGGATAATGCCGATAGGTGGATTGTCGTCGGCATCGTTTACCTCGGCGGCGTAATAGTTAAGATACATATTGATTTGCCCTGCCGCCTCCGGCGTCAACTTTGTGGTTTTCAGTTCAATCAGAACATAGGCACGCAGGATTTTGTTGTAAAACACCATATCCACATAATAGTGAGTGTTGTTGACCGTGACGCGCTGCTGCGTTCCCACGAACATGAAGCCCCGCCCAAGCTCAAGCAAAAATTTTTCGATTTGAGCGACAAGCGCCTTTTCCAAATCACTCTCCATTACCGGCTTGTCCTCCGGCAATCCGAGAAATTCAAAGACATACGGATCACGGATAATATCTGCCGGCTCGGAGATTTCGATGCCTTTTTGCGCCAGCTCCAAGACCTGCTCTTTGTTGGCGTCACCGCGTGAAAGCAGTAGGCGCTCAAAGAGCGAGCTTTCAATCTGCCGCCGCAGTTCTCGGACAGACCAGCCGGAATTGATTGCCTCGCGCTCATAGAAGCTGCGCTTATCATCGTCCGTGATTGCCAAAAGATCGCAGTAATGCGACCAAGACAATTTTCCAGACAGTGTCTGGATTTTTTCATACGTCAAATAGAACAGGCGCATATTATACAGATTAGCACGGGAAAACCCTTTGCCAAATTCCCGCGTCAGCTCTTTGGACAGCTCTTTCAGCGTCTGCTTCCCGTATTCGGCGCGGTCTTGACTGCTCTGCTCATACTCGACGATGATGCGTCCGATATTCCAATAGGCGGTCAACAGCTCGTTATTGACTTCCCGTGCGACATTGCTCCGTGCGTTCTCCAAAACGGTCTTAATCTCTTGGATGACCGGGGCGATGGGCGTCAGCTCGTTCATACCGGCACCTCCATCAAATGTATTTGGTTTATTATACCACCGTGCAGAAAAATTAGAAAGTTCTTTTTGCCGCTCGCCATTTCAGTTGGCTACGATTTGTAGTCAACTGATTGCTAACACGCCTCTTATCGCGTCAGCCCCGCGCGGATGCGGTGGGCGTAGTTCGCGGCGCTGTACCGCCTCATGTAGTCATTCTCGCTGGGGCTTGGGCTGTCGAGATCAAGCCCGTTGAGGTACTTATCATTCGGGCCGATCAGCACCTCCTCCACAGGAATGAAGCGTATCCTGCCGCGGCATTTCAAGTGACCGCCGAAGGTGCCGCCCACCGTATGAAAACCGCGGTCGCCGCATACCCATAACAGCTTTGCGCCCGCGGGCAGCTCCCCGATGGGCTTTTTTAGCACCACCACCGACCGCGGCACCGCGCCGGCGACGGCGTAATAGCCATCCTGCTCGGCGCGCTCATAGGCGCGGATCAGCTTCTTGAAATTCCATTGGGGCTGCACAAAAACTAAACTCTCTTGGTATCCCATAGCGATCAATCCTCCTTACCGTTCGATACCGCGATCTTTCTTTTGCGGCTGGTTGCGCTCGGCGTCCTCCTCGCTGATCTCGCCGTCGTCCAGCACCTCGTTGTCCTTCTTGTCCATATCCAGCATGATGTTCAGCTCGTCGAGCCGCGCGGATTTGGTTTTCAGTTCCTCCTCCTGCGGGAACGGACGCGCTACCTGCTCTTTTGCGCTTTCTAGCTGCACTTTTACGTTTTCAAGCTGTTCGACGCAAGCGGTTCGCCGTTCCTCCAACACGGAAAGCAGGTTGTCAAGACGCTGGATATTGCCGTAGATGTCCGTGCCGAGGCCGGTGACGTGGTGCAGCTCGCCTTTGAGCGTAATGCGGTATTCGCGGGCAAGGCTGTCAAAGCTCACCACCATGTCAAAGCCCCGGTACTGTCCGAGAGGAACAGGATCGGGGCTGGTCATATTGTGGCAGACTTCCAAAATCGCGGAGCCTGCCGCTTTTTTCTCGGTGTAGGTCTTGCCCTCAATCACCATCGGGGAAAAACCGTCGTCGTTGGGGTGGGTGTTCTCGGCAACGCGGGCCATGTCCGCCGTGTAGCCCTCAATGCGCTGCTCCAACGCGCTGATCTGCTGCGGGAAGCTCTTGACGATCTGATCCTCCAGCGCGTACTTTTGGCTCAAATAGCTGGATTTCAGCAGTTTGAGCCGCTGCACGTCAATGTCCAAGTCCATCTTCTCCTTGATGTGCGGGTTGCCGGTGCAGAGCGCCTTGATCTCGGCGTAGGAGAGCGCCGTTTCGTCGATGTCCTCGGCGGCGCGGACGGGGCTTTTGCTCGTCATGATCTGCCCGATGAATTTCTGCTTGCCCTCGACGAGCTGATAGAGATAGCTGTCAAAGGTGTTTTCGGTGACGTAGGTAAATATCTCGACTTCGGGATTTTCGTTGCCCTGCCGGATAATGCGCCCCTCGCGCTGCTGCAGGTCTGCCGGTCGCCACGGGCAATCCAGATGGTGCAGGGCGATCAGCTTTTGCTGGACGTTGGTGCCGGCTCCCATCTTCTGCGTGGAGCCGAGCAGGACGCGGATCTGTCCGCTGCGGACTTTGCCGAACAGCTCCTTTTTCTGCACCTCGCTCTTGGCGTTGTGGATGTAAGCGATCTCCTCCGCGGGGATGCCCTTTGCGATCAGCTTGTCCCGCAGGTCGTCGTAGACGTTGAATTGCCCGTCGCCGTGCGGGGTGGAAAGGTCGCAAAAAACCATCTGCGTCGAACGCTCCGCCGCCGTCCGCTGCCAAATCGCAAAGACGTTGGCGGCGCAGGCAGCGACCTTGCCGGTTTCGCTGTCGGGCAGCAACTCCGACATAAGCCGCTGGTCGAGCGCCAGCTTACGCCCGTCGTTCGTGATTTTGAGCATATTATCGACTTCGGGCGCGACTTCCCGGTTTCTCACCTTTTCGGCTCGTTCAGAAAGCCCCGCGACCATCTCCTTTTGATGCTCGGACGGTTTCAGCACGACGTTGTGATAGTTGGCTTTCGGCACGGGGAGTTTGAGCATATCCGCCGTCTGAATGTCCGCGACCTCCTTGAACATCGACATTAGCTCCGGCAGATTGTAGAACTTGGCGAAGCGTGTCTTGGCACGGTAGCCGCTGCCTTCGGGGGCAAGCTCGATGGCGGTCACGGTTTCCCCGAACGTGGACGCCCAACTGTCGAAGTGCAGCAGCCCCTTCCGGGCAAGTGTACCGTATTGGAGATACTTCTGCATGGTGTAAAGCTCGACCATGCTGTTGCTGATCGGCGTCCCCGTGGCGAACACGACGCCGCGCCCGCCCGTCAGCTCGTCGAGGTAGCGGCACTTCATGTAGAGGTCGCTGGACTTCTGCGCCTCGGTCTGGCTGATGCCGCCCACGTTCCGCATCTTGGAAAACGCCGCCAAATTTTTGTAATAATGCGCCTCGTCGATGAACAGCCTATCGACGCCCAGCTCCTCAAAGGTCACCACATCGTCTTTCCGGCTGGCGTCGTTCAGCTTGTCGAGCTTTAGCTGGAAGGACTTCTTGGTACGTTCCATCTGCTTGATGGAAAACCGCTCGCCGTGGTTCTCTTTCAGCTCCGCGATGCCCGCCATGATCTCGTCCATCTGCTGCTCCAGCAGCGCGCGCTGCCGCTCCGCCGACATGGGTATCTTTTCAAACTGCGAATGACCGATGATGATGGCGTCATAGTCGCCGGTGGCGATGCGCCCGCAGAAACGCTTGCGGTTCTTGGTTTCAAAGTCCTTTTTCGTGGCGACAAGGATATTGGCGCTCGGATAGAGCTGCAAATACTCCGCCGCCCATTGCTCCGTCAAGTGGTTGGGAACGACGAACAGCGACTTTTGGCAGAGGCCGAGGCGCTTGCTCTCCTGCGCCGCGGCGACCATTTCAAAGGTCTTGCCGGCGCCGACGACGTGGGCGAGAAGCGTGTTGCCGCCATAGAGGATGTGCGCGATGGCGTTGACTTGATGGGGACGCAGCGTGATCTCCGGGTTGATGCCCACAAAGTTGAGGTGGCTTCCGTCGTACTCGCGGGGGCGGGTGGCGTTGAATTTCTCGTTATAGAGCTTGCAAAGCCGCTCGCGGCGGGGCTGGTCTGCCCATATCCATTCTTGGAACGCCTGCTTGATCAGCTCCTGCTTGCCCTGCGCGATGGCGGTTTCCTTCTTGTTGAGGACAGGGGTACGCTTGCCGTCCGGCTCGATCACATAGTCAAAGATGCGGACAGCGCGCAGGTTCAGCGTCTCCTCGACGATTTTGTAGCCGTTGATGCGGGTCGTGCCGTAGGTACTGAGCGCCTTGACGTTGCCCCGGTCGTAGTTCTTGTTCTCCACGTTCCAGTCGCCGGTGTACTTCGAGTAATGCACCTTGATCTTCCATTGGGCGTAACGCGGGGTGCTGAACAGCTCATAGATAAACTGCTCCACCACGTCGGTCGGGAGCCACGTCGCGCCGAGCCGCACGGAAATCTCCGCCGCAGTCAAATCGGCGGGCTGCACGGCTTCCAGCGCCTGCACGTTAGGCGCGTAATCGTCGGGGTACAGCTCCGCGCTCCGCTTTGCCCATTGGAGCTTTTCGCGCACGTTGCCGGACAGGTATTCGTCGGCGGTCAGGTACTTGGGGTTGGCGCTGTCCTCGCCGGTGTGCATGGGATTAAGAAAGATAACGCCTTTGAGGTTGGAGAAGATTTCTTCCTCGCTTTTGCCGGTCAGCTCCGACATATACTTCATGTCGATCCTTGCTTTCTCGGCAAGGGACAGGGCGAGCGCCTCGGACGCGGTATCGACGCTGGTGACGACCACGCGCTGCTTGATGGTGCGCTTGGAGAACATATCGGCCTTGCGGACGAAGTTGCCCTCGTCGTCCATGACCTCCAGCGAGGACAAGAGGAAATAGGCACTGTCCGAGTTGAAGGCGCTGTTGTTGGCGCGGGAGTTGATGCGCCCGTAGTGCTTCACGAAGGCGTCATAGAGGCGGTTCAGCTTTTGCTGCTCCGCGGCGATCATGCTGTCGGGATAGTCCTCGGTCTGGTACTCGATCAGCGTCCGCACACAATCCCGGATACCGATTAAGCCTTTGATACGGCTCTCCGCCGTGGCGGACACGTCGGACGGAACCATGCGGCTGTCCTGCCGATAGTAGACTTTTCCATCGACGATGGTATAGCTGAAATTCCGCACGGTGGGGTCTGCGGGGATAGAGCGGTCCTCCTCGTCCTCGCCCAGCTCATCGACCGTGTACTCGCCTATATCGCCATTGATGTTCTGCACGGCCTCGGACAGCAGCGTGTCAAGGTCGCGGTCGTCGTAGGGGAGGCAGGCGGTTTCCGGCCCATAGGGGCCGCTGACTTCGCGCATTTCGCCCAGGATCATTTCGGGGTGGTCGATGAAGTATTGGTTCATCGTCAGTCCGTTCTCGTCTTTGCCGAGGTGTACCCAATCGGGCATGATGTCCATGAGCGTGTCACGCTTTTGCAGAAAGATGATGTCCGACGTGACCTCCGTGCCGGCTGCGCTTTTGAAGGTGGTGTTGGGCAGACGGATCGCGCCCAGCAGGTCGGCGCGCTGCGCGATGTACTTGCGGACGCCGATGCTCTCCTTATCCATTGTGCCTTTGGACGTGATGAAGACGATGATGCCGCCCGGTCTGACCTTATCCAGCGTCCGGGCAAAGAAATAGTCGTGAATGAGGAAGTTGTGGCGGTCGTACCGCTTATCCGACACCTTGAAGCTGCCGAACGGCACGTTGCCGAGGGCGACGTCAAAGAAGCTGTCGGGGATGTCGGTTTTCTCATAGCCCTGCACGGCGATAGAGGACTGCTGATAGAGCTGCCGCGCGATGCGTCCGCTGATGCTGTCCAGCTCCACGCCGTAGATTTTGGAGTCCGCCAGTTTTTCGGGCTTCATGCCGAGGAAGTTGCCGACGCCGCACGACGGCTCCAAGATGTTGCCGCTCTGGAAGCCCATGTTGTCCAGCGCCTTGTAGACGGCGCGGATCACGGTCGGGGGCGTGTAGAACGCCGTCAGCGTGGATTCCCGCGCCGCGGCGTATTCCTCGTCGGTCAAGAGGGTTTTCAGCTCGGCATAGTGGCTGGTGCGGTCGTCGAAGCAGTCCGCAAGCCCGCCCCAGCCGACGTACTGCGAGAGGATGCCCTGCTCCTCCGGCGTCGCCAGACGATCCTCGTCCTCGATTCTTTTGAGGGTGCGGATGGCGGCGACGTTTCGCTCGTAGCGTTCGCTCGGCGTCCCGACACCGAGTTGATCGTCGGTGATGCGGTACTCATGGCGTTGCGCCGTGGGGATCTCCGGATGCAGCGCGAAAGAGGACACCTTTTCACGCTTGCGCGGCGCAGGCGGCGCGAGCGTGGGCGCTTCTTCTTTTTCGGCAGGTGCGGCGGGCAGCGGCGCGTTGACCGGCTGCAAGCTGCCCTCCTCAAAGCCGAACACGTTTTGCCCTGTCTGTTCGGACAGCTCCGCCGCAAGCATGGCCTGTTGGAGCATTTCGTCGCTGCGGTCAACGGGCGCGGGTGCTGGGGCCTGTTGCTGCTCCTTTTTGTACTGTTCCTCGGCAAATGCGATCATTTCGTCGAAGTCCAGCCCGATCAGGTGATCGTTTAGGTCGTTGAGATCATGGCTTTGGAGCGTGACGGCTGCCTTGCCGTCCACCTCGTAGACGATACGGAAGTCAACAAGGTCTGCGCTGACTTGGATATGATGCTCGCCGTCGCCGGTGGTACTGTACGCAAATTCGACGCGGTGCAGGTCGGAGAAGTCCGGCTCCGCTTCGCCGCCCTCCGCGCAAAAGTCCCGTATGATCTGCTTTGCGCGGTCAAGCTGTGCAGCCTGTTCTTCCGGCGTCTGCTCCTCCACAACGACAAGCAGGCGGTCGTTCTGCGGGTTCTCTGCAATCTTGCGGTCAAACTCCTCGCGGGGCATGACCTTGTTGAACAGGGGATACTCCACGTCGTAGAGCCGGACTTCCCGCTCGTCAAAGGACAGCAGCTCATATTCCTGTGCGCCGAGATATACCGCATCACCGAGGGAAAAGCGGTATTCTTTCTTCGGCGGGGGCGGCGGGTTCAGTTCCTCATACGTCGGTTCCAGCGGTTTTGCGAGGTCGCCGTCCAGTGCGGTCAGCATGGCCTCGCAGCGTTCTGTGAAGGGCGTCTTTTCCGCGATGATGGTCTGCATCGCCTGCCGCATCATGGGAAGTATGAAATCGCCTTCGGCTGTGCGGGCGTGCATCTTTTTCTCGCCCGCTGAAAAGGCGCTGGCGCAGGAAACGAGATACCACCGATCAACGAGCTTGCTCTGCTCGCCAATCCCTTCGACAAACTTCGTATAGTCGTCGATGATGGCGTCAAACTCTTTGGAAGCGGCTCGCCGCGCCGCCTTAGTTTCTTCCTCGCGCCGGTATTCCGGGTACGCCGCCTTGTCCGCGCGGCTCAAATAGCGGTCTGCGACAATCAGCTCACCGATACGTTTCTCCACACGCTTCCATGACAGGACGATCTCACCTTTGTCCTCGCCGTAGTGGTTGGAGATGGTGATGCCCTTGCTGCCGTGATCCTCCCAATAGCCGCTGTCGGGGATAGCGTCGGAGCGTCCGCCCTCGCCATAGGTGCTTTTCAGAAATTTGATGTTGTCCGCTGCCGCGTTCTTCTGCTGGAAATACTCATAGATGCGGAATTTCTGATACCTGCCGATGGCAGTGAGAATGTAATCGACCGCCTCCTGCGGCAAGGCAAAGGCGTTGTCCTTGTCCGCTGCCGCCTCCGCGATCAGCGACAACTGCTCATGCGTTGCCGGGGCGAGCTTTTCGTCGGGATCGAGCCATTGGTCGAGGAGCATCATGCCGTAGATGCTACCCGCCACCTGCGTCCAACGCACGAAGTCCTCTCTTTCGCGGGTGAGGTATGCGCCGCGCCAGAGGTTCAAAACGTCTGTGTAGGCGCGATAGCCGGCGCGCTGGTCGTTGCTCAGGATTTTCTCGACAAAGGTATTGTCAAAGAACGAGCGAATGAAATTGCCGCGTTCCTCGCTGTCCTCATGGACGGCAAAGAATGCGGCAATCTCTGCTCTATGCTCTTTTAAGGCGTCGCTGGTGCGAAGCAGCTCGTTTTTCTCCGCGTCGTGGTAGTAATAGGGTATTTCAGACGGTGTGTCGAAATCGTGATGGCTCAGTTGTAGATCAGTTGCCTCGTAGCGATCTCCTCTGCTCTCTGCCGGATGTTGTTCATGCGCTGTACCCACAACATCTGATCCGTCGCCTTCATGCTCTCCGTCACGCCCTCTGTCTGCGCCATCTGCGCCGTCAGCGAGGATACCATCTCGGTCGCCTGCCGGTCGATCTCCGCCAGATGCGCCGTCAGTTTCCCGGACAGCAGCAGGCGGTTGTACGTCGCCGGCTTGCTCTGCTTGAGGTACTTCTTGTGCATCAGACCGTACTTGCCCAGCGGCATCTCCTCCGTCTGCTCCGGGAGTGTCAGGTCGGGATACTGATACTCGCCCTTCGTCGTGTACGTCAGCGTTTGTGTCATAATCGCCTACCTCCTTTTCTTTCTCGGCGGGTTGTTGTTCTGCTTCCTTGCTTGCAGAATAACCGCTTTGCTCACGGTTTGCAAGTTTTTGACGGTCTATGCCGTGGATCGTGCGCTCGATCTCCAGCAGCAGCATACGGGAAACGTCGCTGGTTGCCGTGCCGAGGACGGTCATGGTGTCAAAGGTATTGAACTCATACAGGCCGTCAAAGTCCTCGTTTTCAAAGAATTGCCCTGCGTTGATGCCGCAGCGGGTCAGAACCGTGAATGCGACACTGTTGCCCAAAAGCCTTCGGAAGCGGACTTCCAGATTGAGGTCGTCCAGCTCTTCCAGAAAGCTGTCTGTTCGGACGTTCCGCAGCTCGTCGAGGTAGTCCGCGAGGTTATCCTGCGCGGCAATGCGGCTGACGGCGATGATGTGGTCGGCAAAAGACAGCGCCTCGTCGTCTGGACTGCCGAAGGCATTGCCCAGAGCCTCCGCTGCGGCGTCTTGGTATTGCGTACCCATGCGCCAGAGGCGCGGGGTGAGCGAGCGGTAGTTGCCGGGGTGGGTGTCGGACACGTCAAAGACGTATTTGAGCCGCGGACGCTCGCCGCTGTCGTCGATCAGCGCGATACCCTTTGCGCCGCAGTTTACCCAGCGCCCCATGCGCTCATTCCATAGCTCGATGGGCGCGCAGGCTGTCGCGTCGGGGCGCTGCCCGTAGATCAAAAGCTGCTCTGGGAACGGGTACTTGTAGACGCGGGCTGCGGTCAGCAGGTAGCTTTGCCAGACGCCGCGCTGCTCCGCAAGATCTACGGTCAGTTTTTGCGCGTAGTCAATGATGGTTTGCAGCTTGCTTGCCAATGGGATACCTCCTTTTCGATGGTTTTGGGTATAAGAAAAGCGGCCTCGGATGAGGCCGCCACAGACTGTAGACAAAATAAGGCATTATGCGCCGAAAAGGGTGCATAGTGCCTTAATTTGTGGTATAATGAGATTGGAAAGGCGGGGATGCAGGGTGATGACTAGGGAAACAGCGAAAAGCAGAGAGCAGGTACAGCTATT